>NZ_JBBIMD010000001.1:0-74736 GCF_037444525.1 Thermus sp.
GCGGGCAAGCCTCGTGAGCCGGGAGGTTATCGCGGACAGCGTGGAGCTCGTGGCCCAAGGCTACCTCTATGACGGGATGGCGGTGCTCTCCGCCTGCGACAAGACCATCCCCGGGGGGGCCATGGGGGTCATCCGCAGCGGCGTGCCGGGAATGGTCCTTTACGGGGGAACCATCGCCCCCGGGGTCTACGGGAACCGGAAGCTTACCATCGTGTCGGTCTTTGAGGCGGTGGGGCAACAGGCCGCAGGGAGGATCTCCGAGGAGGAGCTTTTGGAGATTGAGCGGCGGGCCATCCCCGGCCCTGGGGCCTGCGGGGGGCAGTACACCGCCAACACCATGGCCATGGCCCTCGAGGTCCTAGGCCTTTCCCCCATGGGCTACAACGGCATCCCTGCGGTGCACCCCGAGAAACCCAAGGCCACCAAGGAGGCGGCCCGGGTCCTGGCCGAGGCCATCCAAAGGGACTGGAAGCCCAAAGACTTCCTCACCCGGAGGAGCTTCCTCAACGCCATCGCCTGCGTGGCCGCCACCGGGGGGAGCACCAACGCCGTCCTCCACCTTCTGGCCATGGCCAAGGAAGCGGGGGTAGAGCTCAGCCTCAAGGACTTTGACCAGATCTCCCGCAAGACCCCGGTCATCGCCGACCTCCGCCCCTGGGGGACCTACACCGCCTGGGAGCTCTACGAGGCTGGGGGGACGCCCCTGGTCTACAAGCGGCTTCTGGAAGCGGGCCTCCTCTACGGGGAGGAGAGGACGGTTACAGGCCGGACCCTGGAAGAGGAGGTGGAGGCCCACTTCCGCGAGGCGGAGGGGCAGAAGGTGGTCTTCCCCGTGGAGAAGGCCCTGAAGCCCCAAGGGGGGCTGGTGGTCCTCTTTGGAAACCTGGCCCCGAGGGGAGCGGTGCTGAAGCTTGCGGGCACGGAGCGCACCTTCTTTGAGGGGCCGGCCCGGGTCTTTGACTCCGAGGAGGAGGCCATGGCCAAGGTGCTGGCGGGGGAGATCCGCCCGGGAGACGTGGTGGTCATCCGTTACGTGGGGCCCAAGGGGGCGCCCGGCATGCCGGAGATGCTCTCCGTGACCAGCGCCCTGGTAGGGGAGGGCCTAGGCCCCGAGGTGGCCCTCCTCACCGACGGCCGCTTCTCCGGGGGCACCCGCGGCCTCATGATCGGCCACATCGCCCCCGAGGCCTTCGTGGGCGGGCCCCTCGCCCTTCTGGAGGAAGGGGACCGGATCCGGATTGACGTGGAAAGCCGGCGCCTCGAGGTCCTCCTCCCCGAGGAGGAGCTGGAGAGGCGGAGGGCCCGCTGGAAGCCCCGCCCCCCCGCCTTCCGCCATGGCCTCTTCGCCCGCTACGCCGCCCTGGTGCGCCAGGCGGACGAGGGGGCGGTCCTGGAAGACCCTACGGGCGCTTAACGGCATCGGGGGTGAGGTTCTTCCCCCGCTCCCGGGCCACCTCCTCCGGGCCAAAGGGATCTCCCTTAGCCCGGAGGAGGTCTTTCAGGTGGTTGAGGAGGCGGGCCACCTCCTCGTCCTTGAACTGGTAGAAGCCGGGCATGAGCCCAGCCTCCCCCTTCTTCCCGTAGAGGACCACCCACACCAAATAGCGCCGCCCCTCCGGGGTGGCGAAGAGGGGAATGGAGGAGGCGAGGCCGGGATAGGGCCGCACCCCTTGGGCCTTCTCCCCATGGCACTGGGCGCAGGTACGCCCCCATAGGACCTCCACCCCCTGGGCCAGGCCCAGACCCAGGAAGGCGAGGAGGACCAAGGCCCGCTTCATGAAACCATGATACCCTGTCTGGGGAAAACCCTGCCTTTAGCGGGCCTTTACCTCGGTCCAGACCCGGTCAAAGAGGGCGATGTCCGGGCCCAGGTCCTTCAGGTACTCAAGCCGGGAGCGCACCTCCTCTGGGGGAAAGACCACCGGGTCCTGGCGCATCTCCTCAGGGAGAAGGGGAAGGGCCGCGGTCACCGGGGTGGCGTAACGGGTGTATTCCGAAAGGGCCGCGGCGTTCTCCGGCTCCAGGAGGAAGTCCATAAAGCGGTAGGCCAGGTCCTGGGCGGGGCCTCGAGCCAGGACCACCATGGCGTCCGTCCAGAGGGTGCCCCCCTCCTTGGGAATGGCGTAGCGGAGGCGCTCGTCCTCCTGGCGGGCCTGGAGGACATCCCCCGAGTAGGCCAGGGTCACCGCCGCATCCCCCGCCATGAGCCGGTTCAGGGCCTCTATGCCCCCGGCAAAGCCCACGGAGCGCGCCTTGGCGGAAAGGAGGAGGGCCTTGGCCTCCTCCAGGGCCTTGGGGTCGGTGGTGTTCACGGAGTAGCCCAGGTACTTGAGGGCGGCCCCCACGGTCTCCCGCATCTCGTCCAGGAGGAGGAAGGGCCCCACCGCCTTCTCCGGCTCAAAGAAGACCACGTAGGAGTCCACCGGACCCTTCACCAAGTCCTCCCGGTAGGCCAGGCCCGTGGTGCCCCAAAGGTAGGGGACGGAGTAGCCCAGGCCGGGGTCGTAAGGAGGGTCCTGGAAAAAGGGGTCCAGGTTGGCCAGGTTCCTAAGCCGCCCCTTGTCCAGGGGGGCCAGAAGGCCCTCCCGGGCCATCTGGAGCACGTAGTAATCGGGGGCCACCACCAGGGAGAACTCCTGATCGGCCCCCGCCTTCAACTTAGCCAGCATGGCCTCGGGGGACTCAAAGGTGTCCAGGACCACCTTGGCCCCTGTTTCCGCCTCAAACTTCCGGACAAGCTCCTCGGGGATGTAGTCCGCCCAGTTGAGGAAGTACAGGGTGCCCGCGGCCTGGGCGGGCTTAGGCCGGAGGAGCAGGTACCCGCCCACCGCCACCAACAGGGCCAACAGGATCCAGACTCCGCGCTTCATACCCGCCTCCTTCCCACCGCGTAGGCCAGGGCCAGGAAGAGGGCGCTTGCCCCCACGATGAGGGTGGAGAGGGCGTGGACCTTGGGGCTCACGCCCAGCTTCACGCTGGAGTAGATGTAAAGGGGCAAGGTGGTGGCTCCAGGCCCCGCGGTGAAAAAGGTTACCACGAAATCGTCCAGGGAGAGGGTGAGGGCGAGGAGGGCCCCTGCGGCCACCCCGGGCCAAGCCAGGGGCAGGGTGACGTGGAAGAAGGTCTGCCACCCCCGGGCCCCCAGGTCCCGGGCCGCCTCCTCGAGGGCGGGGTCTAAGAGGAGAAGCCGGGCCCGCACCACCAGGGTCACGAAGGCCACCTGGAAGGTGATGTGGCCCAGGATGACCGTGAGGAGGGAAAGCCGGGGAAAGCCCAAAAGCTCCCGGCTGAAGGCGAAGAGGAGGAGGAGTGAAACCCCCATGACCACGTCGGGCACCACCACGGGCA
Source organism: Thermus sp. (assembly GCF_037444525.1). Taxonomy (GTDB): domain Bacteria; phylum Deinococcota; class Deinococci; order Deinococcales; family Thermaceae; genus Thermus. The sequence continues at coordinate 3,349 of NZ_JBBIMD010000001.1, forward strand.
CGTAGAGGAGGTAGTAGAGGAAGCCCTTGGCGGGAAAGCGGTAGCGCACAAGCCCCAGGGCGAGGAGGGTGCCCAGGACCGTGGCCACCAGGGTGGAGACCAGGGCCACGAGGAGGGTGTTCAGGGCGTACTCCAAGACCCTGGGGTCGGCGAAGAGGGCCCGGTACCAGTCCAGGGTGAAGCCGGTGAAGCGCACCCCCCGGCGGCTTTGGTTGAAGGAGAGGGCCACGATGACCAGGATGGGAAGGTAGAGGAAGAGGTAGACGAGAAGGGCGTGCAGGGCCAGAAGCCGCTTCATACCAGGTCCTGAAGCCCCCTTTCCCCCTGGAGCCGGGCGTAAAGGTAGAGGGCGAGGAGGACGAAGGCCATGAGGAAGACGCTTAGCGCTGCGCCAAAGGCCCAATCCCGGGTCACGCCGAACTGCTGCTGGATAAGGTTGCCGATGAGGACCACGCGGCCCGCCCCCAGGAGGTCTGCCACCACGAAGGTGCCCATGGCGGGGATGAAGACCAGAACGCTGCCCGCAAAGAGCCCGGGGTAGGTCTGGGGCAAGACCGCTTGGAAAAAGGCCTGCACCGGCCTCGCCCCCAGGTCGTAGGCCGCTTCCAAAAGCTGCCAGTCCAGCCTTTCCACCGCCGCGTAGAGGGGGAGGACGAAGAAGGGCAGGAAGGTGTAGACCGTGGCCAGGAGCACGGCGAAGAAGGAGGGGTAGAAGGAGAAAGGCCCAAGGCCCAAGGCCCCCAACAAGGCGTTTAGGAGGCCCTCCCGTTGGAGGAGGACGAGCCAGGTGTAGACCCGGATGAGGAAGTTGGTGAGGAAGGGCAGGAGGAGGAGGAAGAGAAGGAGGTCCCGCCGGGGATGGCGGGCGAGGTAAAAGGCCAGGGGGTAGCCCAAGAGGAGGGAGAGGAGGGTAGTGAGGAGGCCCAGGAGGAGGCTATTGGCGAAGACCTCGAGGTAAAGGGGGTTGAGGAGCCGGGCGTAGTTGTGGAGCCCCAAAGGCAGGGTGAGCTCCCCATAAGGCCCCCGGGTGAGGAAGGAAGCCAGGAGGACCAGGAGGGTGGGCAGGAGGACGAAGAGGAAAAGCCAAAGGGCCCCGGGCCCCACGGTCACCAGGACCCGGAAAAAGCGCTGGAGAGGGGTGGCCGCCTCATTCATGGATCACCACCAGGTTGTCCGGGGGAAGGTAGCAGAAGACCTCCTCCCCGTAGGCGAACTCCTCCGCCCCCGGCTCCTGCAGGTCCTGGTTCAGGGTGTAGGCCAGAAGCCTCAAGGGGCCAGCCTGGAGGATGTACTGGTTCTCTGCCCCCGTGTAGACGATCTCCTCCACCCGGGCAGGGACCAGGTTGCGCCCGGGCAGGGTGGGGGCCAAAGCGGGGTAAAGCCGGATCTTCTCCGGCCGGACCGCCAGGAGGCCCTCCCGCTCCAGGGGGCGGGGCAGGTGGAGGGGGCCCAAGGGGGTGTCCGCCCCCAGGGGGTGGGGTCTGGCGGGGATGAGGTTGGAGCGGCCTAAAAACTCGGCCACAAAGCGGCTCTTGGGGCGCTCATAGACCTCGTCAGGAAGGCCCACCTGCTCAATCCGCCCCGCCCGCATGACGGCGATGCGGTCCGACATCACCAGGGCCTCCTCCTGGTCGTGGGTGACGAAGATGAAGGTGGTGCCGAGGCGCCTTTGGAGCTGCATGAGCTCCACCCGGAGTTCCTGGCGAAGCCTGGCGTCTAGGGCCGAGAGGGGCTCGTCCAGGAGGAGGACCAAGGGCTCGAGGACCAGGGCCCGGGCCAGGGCCACCCGCTGCTTCTGCCCACCGGAAAGCTCCCTGGGGTAGCGCCTTTCCAGGCCGACGAGGTCCACAAGCTCCAGGGCCCAGGCCACCTTCTTGCGGATCTCCGCCTCCTTTAGGCCCTTCATCCGGAGGCCAAAGGCCACGTTCCCCTCCACGGTCATGTGGGGGAAGAGGGCGTAGTTCTGGAAAACGGTGTTCACCGGCCGGGCGTAGGGGGGGACCCCCGCCATGTCCTTCCCCGCGAGCAGGATCCGGCCCGCGTCCGGGGTCTCAAAGCCCGCAAGGAGGCGGAGCAGGGTGGTCTTGCCACACCCCGAGGGCCCGAGGAGGCTGAAGAACTCGCCCCGCTTCACCTCGAGGTCCACCCCGTCCAGGGCCACCTCCTCCCCGTACGCCTTCCGCACGCCGCGAAGCTCTACCAGGGGCTCTCCGGCCACGCGCACCAGTTTAGGGCCAGGTGCCCAGGGGGGCAATAGCCCTAGGGCTGCATCCGGTCCCGGTGGACCAGGAGGACCAGGCCCAAGGCCAGCAGGGTGGCCATGAGGCTGGAACCCCCGTAGGAGAGGAGGGGCAGGGTGAGGCCGGTGACGGGTAGCACCCCCAGGGCCACCCCGAGGTTCACCAGCACCTGGAAGCCCAACATCCCCCCCACCCCGGCGATGAAAAGCCGGTCGGAAAGCCGGGGACATTCCAGGGCGAGCCCCAAGATCCGCGCCAGGAAAAGGCCGTAAAGCCCGAGAAGGGCCACCACCCCCACAAACCCCCACTCCTCGGCGAAGACGGCGAAGACGAAGTCCGTGTGGCGGAAGGGGATGAAGCCCAGCTGGGCCTGGGTGCCCTGGCCGTACCCCTTGCCAAAAAGCCCCCCCGAGCCGATGGCGATGGTGGACTGGATGACCTGGAACCCCTGGCCCAGGGGGTCGCGGTAGGGGTCCAGGACGATGAGGACCCGCTCCCGTTGGTAGGGCTTGAGGTTGGGCCAGACCACCGCGGGCACCAGAATCGCCAAAACCGCCCCTCCCAGAAGGAGGTGTTTCCAGGGAAGCCCCCGGACGAAGAGCACCGCGAAGGCCCCAAAAAGCACCACCAGGCTCCCTCCCAAGTCGGGCTGGAGGAGGAGGAGGGCCACCAAGGGGAGGCCCAGGCTTGCGGGGAGAAGGTAGTCCCAAAGCGCGCGGATGGGGCGCCCCTCCAGCACCCGGGCCAAGAGGAGGACCAGGGCCAGCTTGGCCATCTCCAGGGGCTGGAACTGGAGGGGGCCGAGGACGAACCAGGCCTTAGCCCCGTTGATCTCCCGCCCTACCAGCAAGACCAAAAGGAGAAGGAAGAGGCTGAGAAGGTAAAGGGGGACGGCCAGCGCAAACAGGGTCTTTCGGGAAAGAAACTGCACCCCCGCGGCCAGGAGGAGGCCCAAGGCAAGGGCCACCCCCTGGCGGAGGAGGAGGATGGGGTCAGGGGCCGCGCTTTTCAGGTTGACGAACCCCACGGCCAAAAGGGCCAGGGTGAGGGCCACGAGCCCCCAGTCGTAGGCCTGCAGGGAGGGGTGCCGGACCACCTCAGCCCTTTAGGGGGATGTCCGCCAGGAGGACCATCTTCTCCCCCCGTTCCTCCAGGGCCACCTGGATGCCCTCTTCCTGGGCGGGGAAGTAGCGGCGGAGGACCTCCAGGAGGTCCTTCTTCAGGCTTTCCACAAGCCCGGGGGAGAGCTTGGCCCGGTCGTAGGCCAGGACCAGCTTGAGCCTTTCCTTGGCCCGGTCCTTGCTTTTCCTACGCCACCACATCACCGACCTCCCCCAAAAAGGCGCCGGATGACGGAAAGAAGCCCCCCGGCCTCGTCCAGGTGGCGGAAGGGCACCTCCTCCCCCCGGATGCGGCGGGCCGTGTCCATGAAGGCCTGGGCTGCGGGGCTCGTACCCTTAAGGACCAAAGGCTCCCCCTGGTTGGTGGAGACGATAACCCCCTCGTCCTCAGGGATAATGCCGATGGGCTTGAGGCCAAGGATCTCCACCACGTCCTCCACGGAGAGCATGTCCCCCTTGGCCACCATCTTGGGCCGGAGGCGGTTGATCACCAGGCAGTTCTCCCGAACCTCCCGGGCCTCCAAGAGGCCGATGATGCGGTCTGCGTCCCGCACGCTGGAAACCTCGGGGTTCACCACCACAAGCGCCCCTTCCGCAGGGTAGATGGCCGTCTGGAAGCCTTTCTCTATCCCCGCGGGGGAGTCTATGAGCACCCGGTCAAACCCCTCTTCCTCCAGGAGGTAGCGGATAAGGTCCTTGAATCGCTCCTTGTCCAAGGCCTCCTTGTCCTTGACCTGCGAAGCGGGGAGGAGGAAGAGGCTCTCCAGGCGCTTGTCCCGGATGAGGGCCTGGCGGGGCTTGGCGCGTCCTTCCAAAACGTCAATCAGGTCAAAGACCACCCGCCCCTCGAGGCCCATGACCACGTCCAGGTTCCTGAGACCCACGTCCACATCCACCACCGCCACCTTCTCCCCCAGCTTGGCCAGGGCTACGCCCAGGTTGGCCGTGGTGGTGGTCTTCCCCACCCCACCCTTGCCGGAAGTCACCACAATGGCACGCGCCTTCACCGCATCTCCTCCCAAAGCTCCAACACCTGCTCCAATCCCTTGAGGAAATCCAGAAGCTTACGCCCCCTTGCTGTCAGGGTGTATTCTACCCGGGGCGGCACCTCCGCGTAAGCCCTCCGCTCCACCAGTCCCATGAGAGCCAGCTCCCGCAGGCGTTCCGCCAGGGTTCTAGGGGAAAGGAAAAGGGCCTGCTCCAGATCGGAAAAACGGGCCGAGCCCTTTCCCAGGGCAAAGAGGACCTCGGGCGCACCCCGACGGGCCAGGACCCTTAAGGCTTTGCGGGCGGTCTTGGAAAGGGCCATGGCCCAATCCTATCAGGAAGGGCGGGTTGCTAGGAAGGGGGAAAGCGTTAAGCACCCCGCCCCAGATCCCCTCTCCGAAAAGGGGCGGCGTAAACTAAAGGGATGAAGGAGATCCGGCCCGACTGGAAGGACTTCCTGGCCCTGGTCCTAGCCCTCTATAGCCTCCTTCTCCCACCCCTTCTCGCCATCTTCGGGGCCCTTTTCCTCTTCGTACTCCTGGTAAGGGTTTTGCTGTAAAACTAGGGCATGGAAGGCCTCTTTGAGTCCCTGCCCGAGGACTACCAAAAGCGCCTGGGCCGGCCCGGGGAGTACCCCTTCACCCGGGGAATCTACCCCCGGATGTACCTGGACCGGCTCTGGACCATGCGGCAGTACGCGGGCTTCTCCACCGCGGAGGAGTCCAACCGACGCTACCGCTACCTCCTGGCCCAGGGCCAGACCGGGCTCTCCGTGGCCTTTGACCTGCCCACCCAGCTGGGCCTGGATCCGGACCACCCCATGAGCGTGGGGGAGGTGGGGCGGGTGGGGGTGTCCATCGCCACCCTCGAGGACATGGAGCGGCTCTTTGAGGGCATCCCCCTAGACCAAGTGTCCACCAGCATGACCATCAACGCCCCCGCCATGATGCTTTTAGCCCTCTACCTCCTGGTGGCGGAGAAACAGGGGGTTTCCTGGGACAAGGTTTCGGGCACCGTCCAGAACGATATCTTGAAGGAGTACTTCGCCCGGGGAACCTACATCTACCCCCCGGGGCCCTCCATGCGCCTGGTCACGGACATCTTCCAGTTCTGCGCGGAGAAGGTGCCCCGCTGGAACACCATCAGCATCTCCGGCTACCACATCCGCGAAGCGGGGGCTACCGCCGCCCAGGAGATCGCCTTCACCCTGGCAGACGGCAAGGCCTACGTGCAGGCAGCCGTAGAGCGGGGGTTGGACGTGGATCGCTTCGCCCCCAGGCTTTCCTTCTTCTTCGCCGCCCACAACGATATCTTTGAGGAGGCGGCCAAGTTCCGCGCGGCCCGGCGGCTTTGGGCCCGGATCATGCGGGAGGAGTTTGGGGCCAAGGACCCGAGGAGCTGGGCCCTGCGCTTCCACACCCAGACCGGCGGCTCCACCCTCACCGCCCAGGAGCCCCTGAACAACGTGGTGCGCACCGCCTACCAGGCCCTGGCCGCGGTCCTTGGGGGCACCCAGAGCCTGCACACCAACGCCTACGATGAGGCCCTGGGCCTGCCCACGGAAAAAAGTGCCCTCTTGGCCCTAAGGACCCAGCAGATCCTGGCCTACGAGAGCGGGATCACCCGGGCCATAGACCCCTTGGGGGGGAGCTTCTACCTGGAGCACCTCACGGACCAGCTGGAGCGGGAGGCCGAGGCCCTCATCCGGGAGATTGACGCCCTGGGGGGCGCGGTGGCCGCGGTGGAGGCGGGCTACTTCCAGCGGGCCATAGAGGAGTCCGCCTGGCGCTTCCAGAAGGAGGTGGAGGAGGGCCGGCGCATCATCGTGGGGGTGAACCGCTTCTTTGACCCCCAAAGCCCCCTGAACGAGCCCGTCCCCGTGCAGCGCATAGACCCGGAGCTCCACGAAAAGCGCAAGCGGGAGGTGGCGGAGTTCAAGAAGAGGCGGGACGGGGAAAGCGTCCGGGTGGGCCTCGAGGCCCTTAGGCGGGCGGCAAGGGGGGAGGAGAACCTCTTCCCGTACGTATTGGACGCCTTCCGCCGCCAGGCCACCTTGGGGGAGGTCTGCGGGGTTTTGCGAGAGGAGTGGGGGGAGTACCAACCCCCCCACTAGGGGAGGCGCCATGGAGGGCGAGGCGGAGCTCTGGGCGTTTTTGGAGAAGCACCTAAGGAGCATCTACGAGGGGGACCCGGAGGGCTACCGGGCCACCACCCATGAGGAGCTTTCCCTCTACGAGTGGTTCGTGACCCCCCACCGCCTGGACGGCCTCCCCTTTCATCTCTTCATGACGGAGAGGCGTTGGGCCACGGGGGGAAGGCCCTACCGGCTGGATCTCCTGGAAAGGAGGCTTCAGCGCTACGGGGACGTGGCCATCTTCAGCTATACCCTCCTCCTCACCGTGGAAGAGGAGGGGGGCTTAAGGCATAAGGCAGTAAACGAAAGCCGGGTGGCGGTGCGCTTCCCCGACGGGTGGAAGGTGGTGCACGTCCACAAGAGCCCAGCGGGCTGAGCGCGAAAACCCACCCCGGGGCCAAAACCCCGGGGCGGGGCCTTTAGGAGCTAAGCCCCCTCCTTCAGCTTCTCCACCACCCGCTGGTCCTCGAGGGTGGAGGTGTCCCCCTTGATCTCCTTCTCCCCTGCGGCGATCTGGCGCAGGAGGCGGCGCATGATCTTGCCCGAACGGGTCTTGGGCAGGGCGTCGGTGAAGCGGACCTCGTCGGGCCGGGCGATGGGGCCGATGACCTTGGCCACGTGGGCCTTAAGCTCGTCCCTCAGGGCATCGGAAGGGGTGTTCCCCTCCTTAAGGGTCACGAAGGCCACGATGGCCTCCCCCTTCACCGGGTCGGGCCGGCCCACCACCGCGGCCTCGGCCACCGCAGGGTGGGAGACCAGGGCGGACTCAATCTCCATGGTGCCGAGGCGGTGCCCGGCCACGTTGAGGACATCGTCCACCCGGCCCTGGATGAGGTAGTAGCCGTCCTTGTCCCGCCGGGCCCCGTCCCCAGTGAAGTACACCCCCGGGTGCTGGCTGAAGTACTGCTGGATGAAGCGGCTCGGGTCTCCCCAGACGGTGCGGAGCATGCTGGGCCAAGGGCGGGTGATGCAGAGGTGCCCGCCCTCGTCGGGGTTCTCCACGGGGCGGTGCTCGCTGTCCAGGATCTCCGGCACCACCCCGAAGAAGGGCTTGCCCGCGTGGCCGGGCTTCATGGCGTGGGCCCCGGGGAGGGTGGTGATCATGATCCCGCCGGTTTCCGTCTGCCACCAGGTGTCCACGATGGGGCAGCGCCCTTTGCCGATGACGTTGTAGTACCAGAGCCAGGCTTCGGGGTTGATGGGCTCGCCCACCGTGCCCAGAAGCCTTAAGGTATCCAGCCGGTGCTTTAAGGGCCAGCCCTCCCCCCAGCGCATAAAAGAGCGAATGGCGGTGGGGGCGGTGTAGAGGATGGTGACCCCGTACTTGTCCACGATGCGCCAGAAGCGGTCGGGCTCCGGCCAGTTGGGGGCCCCCTCGTACATCATCGTGGTGGCCCCGTTGAGGAGGGGGCCATAGACCACGTAGGAGTGGCCGGTGATCCAGCCCACGTCCGCGGTGCACCAGTAGACGTCCTCGTCCTTTAGGTCAAAGATCAGCTTGGTGGTGAGGTAGACGTAGGTCATGTACCCGCCCAGGGTGTGGAGGACCCCCTTGGGCTTACCCGTGGAACCGGAGGTGTAGAGGACGAAAAGGGACTCCTCGGCCTCCATGGGCTCGGCCTCACAGCGGTCGGAGGCCGCCTCCATGAGTTCGTGCCACCAGTGGTCCCGCCCCGGGACCATGGGCACTTCTTCCCCCGTGCGTCGCACCACCACCACGTGCTCCACGCTGGGGGCGTCCTTCAGGGCTTCGTCGGCGTTTTGCTTTAGGGGGACGATGCCGCCCCGCCGGTACCCCCCGTCCGCGGTGATGAGGACCTTAGCCTCCGCGTCCTTGATGCGCTCCGCCAGGGCGTTGCTGGAAAAGCCCCCGAAGACCACGCTGTGCACCGCCCCGATGCGGGTGCAGGCCAGCATGGCGATGGCCGCCTCGGGAATCATGGGGAGGTAGATGGTGACCCGGTCGCCCTTCTTCACCCCCAGGCGCTTCAGGACGTTGGCGAACTTCTGCACCTCCCGCCAGAGGTCGTAGTAGGTGAGGACCCGCTCCTCCCCCGGTTCCCCCTCCCAGACGATGGCCGCCTTGGTCCGGCGCCAAGTTTCCACGTGGCGGTCCAGGGCGTTGTAGGAGAGGTTGGTCCTACCCCCCACAAACCACTTGGGGTGGGGAAGCTCCCCTTCCAGGACCTTCTGCCAGGGGGTAAACCAGTGAAGCTCGGAGGCCACCCGTCCCCAGAAGCCCTCCGGGTCCTGGACGCTTTCCTGGTAGAGCCGCTGGTACTCCTCCTCGCTCTGGATGTGGGCCCTTTGCCGGAAGGCCTCGCTGGGGTAGAACACCCGCTCTTCCTTAAGGACGCCTTCAATGCGGTCCATGGCACCCTCCTTTGAGAGTTTTAGGATAGGGAGAGAAGGGCCTCAGGTCAAGAAAAACCCGGTTTTTCACCATGCGCAAAACCCCCCGTTTCTTGACGAGGGAGCCTCCTGGCGGGAAAGATGGGGGCGGATGCCCCGCAGGCGAAGCCTTTCCACTGTTCAGGCGGCTTTGCGCCTCCTCGCCTACCTGGCGGAGCACCCCGAGGGGGTGGAGGTAAAGGAGGTGGCCCGTCTCCTGGGCAAAAGCCTTTCCACCGCCTACGCCCTGCTCAACAGCCTGGTAGAGGAGGGCTTTGCCGTCAAGACGGAAGGGGGGTACCGTCTGGGGAGCGCCAAGCCGGTGCCCCAGCCCTCGGGCCTTCTGGAAGAAGCCCTAGAGGAGCTTTACCTCCGCACCCGGGAGCGGTGCTACCTGGCCCTCCCCACCCCGGAAGGGATCCGGCTCAAAAGCCGGGGGCGGCAGGGCCAGCCCCACCCCCTAGGGGAGGCCCTGCCCGAGGAGGCCCACGCCCTGGCCCTGGGCAAGGTTTTTCTGGCCTACGGGGCCCTGCCCACACCCTCCTTGCGCTCCCGGACCCCCTACACCCTCACCGACCCCCTGGCCCTGGAAGAGGAGCTGAAAAGGGTGCGGGAAAGCGGCCTGGCGGTGGAGATGGAGGAGTACGCCCTGGGGCTTTCCGCCCTGGCGGCCCCGCTCCTTGGCCCTAAGGGGGAGCTTCTGGGGGCCTTAGGGGTGGTGGTGCCGAGCCGCCGCTTCCCCTTCGCCTTCAGCCGCCTGGCCCGGGCCCTTTCCGAGGTGGCCCGGGTGCCCGCCCACCTCACCCCTCCAGAGCCCCCAAGCCTCCCCCCTCCCGAGGAAGGCCCTTTGCGGGTGGAGAAGGTGGAACCGCCCCCACCCCTTAGGGAGAAGGCGAACCTCCAGGACTTCCTGGAAATCTACCAGGCCAGCCTCGAGGACCCCGAGGCCTTCTGGGGGGGCTTCGCCCGAACCTTCCACTGGGAGCGGTCCTGGCAGGCGGTCTACGAGCCCGAGGGCCGGGTGTGGTTCCCAGGGGGGCTGACCAACGCCGCCCTGAACGCCCTGGACCGTCACCTCCCCGAAAAGGGCCAGCAGGTGGCCCTGGTGGTGATGGACGGGGAGGGGCATGTGGGGAAGTGGACCTACCGGGAGCTCACGGCCCTCGCCGCCCAGCTGGCGGGGGTCCTCAGGGCCTTTGGGGTGGGGCCAGGGGACCGGGTGGCCGTGTACCTGCCCACTGTACTGGAGGCCGCCCTCACCCTCCTGGCCTGCGCCCGCATGGGGGCGGTGCACGTGGCCCTGCCCCTGGGCCTCGGCCCCGAGGCTCTAAGGGAACGCCTTACGCAGGTGGGGGCCAAACTCCTGGTGGCCACAGACGGCTACTTCCGGCGGGGACGGTTCATTCCCCTAAAGCAGACGGTGGAAGAAGCGGTGGTGGGGCTTGACCTCCCCGTGCTCTGGCACCGGCGGGGTACCAGTGAGTTCCTGGAGCGCATAGCCGAGGGCCGGCCCCAAGACCCCCTTCCCCTCCCGGCCTCCCATCCCCTTTTCCTCCTCTCCACCTCCGGTTCCACCGGCACGCCCAAGAGGGTGGTCCACGGCCACGGCGGGTACATGGTGGGGGTGGCCTGGGCCCTGCGCTACCTCTTTGACCTGAAACCGGGGGAGGTCTTCCACACCACAGCGGACCTCTTCTGGATCGTGGGGCACTCCTTCGGGCTTTACGCTCCCCTCTTCTTGGGGGGCACCAGCCTCCTCCTGGAAGACCGCCCCGACCACCCCAGCCCCGGGGCCTTCTACGAGCGCCTTAAGGGGTTCGGGGTGGACGTCCTCCTCACCTCCCCCACCTTCCTGCGCGCCCTAAGGCGCCACGGGGAGGCCCGGCCCACGGAGGTAAGGCTGGTGGGGAGCGTGGGGGAGGCCTTGGCCCCCGAAGTCTGGCGCTGGACCCAGGAGCATTTGGCTTGGCCCCTGGACAACTGGTGGCAGACGGAGCTCGGGGCCCCAGCCCTGGCCACGCCCCTGGCCCTCCCCGCCAAGCCGGGCTTCGTGGGAGTGCCCCTGCCCGGGGTGGAGGCCCGGGTGGTGGGGCCCAAGGGAGAGGTCCTGCCCCCGGGGGAGAAGGGGCACCTGGTCCTCCTGCGGGTGGGCCCCGCCCACATGGTGGGCCTCCTCGGGGGGGCTTCCCCCTGGCAGGGGGGCATGTACTGGACGGGAGACCTGGCCCTTATGGACGAGGAAGGGTACTTCCGCATCCTGGGGCGCACCGATGAGGTCATCAAGGTGGGGGAGGCGAGGCTCGGCACCGCGGAGGTGGAAGCCGTCCTCCTCACCCATCCCCAAGTGGCGGAGGCCGCGGCGGTGGGCGTGCCGGGGGAGGAAGGGGAGGAGATCGTGGCCTTCGTGGTACCGAGGAGCAGGGAGCTGCCCGAAGAGCTCAAGCCCCTCTTGGCGGAAAAGCTCAAGGCCCACCTCCTCCGCCACCTGGGGCCTTTGCCCCCGCCCCGCATCTTCTTCGTGGAAACCCTCCCCCGCACCCGGAGCGGCAAGATCCTGAGGCGGGTCCTAAAGGCAGAGCTTCTGGGCCTAAACCCGGGGGACACCTCGGGACTGGAGGAGGACTATGGCGGTGGAAAAACTCCTTAAAGAAGCGGAGCGGCTTTGGGCGCCGGAGGCCTTGCGGGCGCAGGCCAACCCCAAGAACCTTCCCGGGGAGCACCGGCGGAGCCTCGAGGACCCTGAGGGGTTCTGGGGCGCGTGGGCGAAGCGGTTCCACTGGGAGACCCCCTTCACGCGGGTGCTGGAGTGGAACCCCCCCGAGCACCGCTGGTTTTTGGGGGGCAGGACCAACGCGGTCTACAACGCCCTGGAGAGGAACGTGGAACGGGGACTCAGGAACAAGGTGGCCCTCCTCTACCTCTCCGAGGACGGCCGGGAGGAGAAGCTCACCTACGGGGAGCTTCTGGACCGGGTCCGCCGCCTGGCCACGGGGCTTAGGGCCCTGGGGGTGGAGCGGGGGGACCGGGTGGTGGTCTACATGCCCCTTACCCTGGAAGGGGTCCTGGCCATGCTGGCCACCGCCTATCTGGGGGCCATCCACAGCGTGGTCTACGCGGGGCTTGGGGTGGGGGCCCTAAGGGAGCGCATCCTGGACGCGGGGGCCAAGGTGCTCATCGCCGGGGACGTGGGGTTCCGCCGGGGGAAGGTGGTGGACCTCCGTTCCATCGTGGAGGAGGCCATCCGCGACCTCCCCTTGAAGGTGGTTTGGTTCCAACGCATGGGGAAGGCCGAGCTCCCCCCCGGCCACCACGACCTCGAGGACCTCCTCTGGAGCCATCCCCCAGCGGCCCGGGCGGAGATGGTGGACGCGGAGCACCCCCTCTTCATCCTCTACACCTCGGGCTCCACGGGGAAACCCAAGGGGGTGGTCCACGTGCACGGGGGGTACATGGTGGGCACCACCTACCACCTCCGGACCTTCTTTGACGTGAAGGACGACGACCTCTTCTGGGCCACCAGCGACATCGGCTGGATCGTGGGCCACTCCTACATCGTCTACGCCCCCCTTCTGGAAGGGGTGACGAGCCTCCTCCGGGAAGGGGCCCCGGACTACCCGGACCCCGGGGCCTTCTGGAAGGTGGTGGAACGCTACCGGGTGAACGTGATGTTTACCGCCCCCACCGCGGTGCGCATGTTCATGCGGTTCGGCCCCGAGTGGCCCGCCAAGTACGACCTCTCCTCCTTGCGCCTCCTCGCCGTGGCCGGGGAGCCCCTAAACCCCGAGGCCCTCCGCTGGGCCTACGCCCACCTGGTAGACGGAGGGCAGCGGGGCTTTGTGGCCGACAACTGGTGGCAGACGGAGCTCGGGGGGCCCACCCTGGGGACCCCCCTTACCCTCCCCGCCAAGCCGGGCTTCGCCGGGGTGGCCCTGCCTGGGGTGGAGGCCTTGGTGGTGGACGAGGAGGGGCGGCCCGTGCCCCCGGGGAAGGGGGGGCTTCTGGTGCTCAAAAGGCCCTTCCCCCACATGATGCGCACCGTCTGGGGGAACCACGAGCGCTACCTCCAGTACTGGCGGGAGGTCCCGGGCGGGGTCTACGCCTCGGGGGACGTGGCCAGCCGGGACGAGGAGGGCTACTTCAGCGTCCTGGGGCGGGCGGACGACGTCCTGAACGTGGCCGGGCACCGCATCGGCACCGCGGACGTGGAAAGCGCCCTGGTCTCCCACCCCCAGGTGGCCGAGGCCGCGGTCATCGGGGTGCCCGATCCCCTCAAGGGGGAGGCCATCAAGGCCTTCGTGGTGCTCCGCGCCGGGCATGCCCCCTCGGAGGCGCTTAAGGATAGCCTCGTGGCCCACGTGCGCCGGGAACTGGGCCCCATCGCCACCCCGAGCGAGGTTGTCTTCCTGGACAAGCTACCCAAAACCCGCTCGGGGAAGATCCTGAGGCGCCTGCTGAAGGCGCAAGAACTGGGCAAGGACCCCGGAGACCTCTCCACCCTCGAGGAGTAGGGGCACCCGAAGGGCCCCCCCTGCCCCGGCCGGGGCAGGGGTTTACTTTTTCTTTTTCCTCTCCTCCCGCATGAGCCGCCTGCGCTCCGCCCGGGAAAGGCCCGGCTGGGGCGGAGGGGTGGGGGTGCGCCGCCTTTCCACCCCAAAGGGGGGCGGGGCCTCCTCCTTCTCCGGCACCGGCACGAAGGGGGCCTCCCGCACGGGGCGCACGGGCTCGGCCTCCACCTTGAGGCGGAAGAGGAACTTGGCCACCTCCCCCTTGATGAAGGCCACCATCTCGTTGAAGAGGCGGGTGGCCTCGATCTTGTACTCCTGGAAGGGGTCCTTCTGGCCGTAGCCCCGGAGGAAGATGCCCTGGCGAAGGACGTCCAGGTTGTGGAGGTGCTCCTTCCAGGCGGAGTCCACCACGTTGAGGATTACAAAGCGCTCCACCGCCCGCATGAGGGGCGGGGAAAGCTCGGCCTCCCGGGCCTCGTAGGCCTTGAGGGCGGCCTCCACCAGGCGGTCCACCCCCTCTTCGGGCTTAAGGGCCCTAAGCTCCTCAAAGGGGAAGTCCTGAAGCTGAGGGGCGGTGTCCAGGAGGGCAGCCTTCAGGCCCTCGAGGTCCCAGTCCTCGGGGTGGACCTGGGGGTTCAGGACGTTCTCCGCCAGGGCGGCCACCGTCTCCTCCACCATCCCCCGGGCGGCCTCCCGCACCTCCTCGTCCTGGCCCAGGAGGATGAGGCGGCGCTGGGCGTAGATCACCTCCCGCTGGCGGGCCATCACGTCGTCAAACTGGAGGAGCTGCTTGCGGATGGCGAAGTTGCGGTCCTCCACCCGCTTTTGGGCCCGTTCTATGGAGCGGGTGACCATAGGGTGCTCAATGGGCTCGGAATCGTCAAAGCCCATGCGGTCCAGCATGGCGATGACCCGGTCGGAGGCGAAGAGGCGCATGAGGTCGTCGTCAAAGGAGACGTAGAAGCGGCTGCCCCCCGGGTCCCCCTGGCGGCCCGAGCGACCCCGGAGCTGGTTGTCTATGCGCCGGGACTCGTGCCGCTCGGTGCCGATGATGAAAAGCCCCCCAAGCTGCCGCACCCTTTCCTCGTCTTCCTTGCAGGCTTCGCGGATGCGGCGGATCTCCTCGAGGAGCTCGGGCTTGACCCCAAGCTCCTCCGCAAGGGCTCGGGCCTCCTCCTCTTGCCCCGCCACCATCTTCTTGATGAAGAGCTCCACCCTCCACTCGTAGCGGTTGAAGCCCTCCCTCTCCAAAAGGGCCGCGGCCAGGTACTCGGGATTGCCCCCGAGCTTGATGTCCGTACCCCGGCCCGCCATGTTGGTGGAGATGGTAACGGTTTTGGAGCGCCCGGCCTGGGCCACGATCTCCGCTTCCCGGGCGTGGTGCTTGGCGTTCAGGACCTGGTGGGGAATCCCCTGGCGGAGGACCTCCAGGGTGTGCACCGCTCGCTTTAGCCCTTCCCAAGCCGTGCGGATGTTCCCCTTAGAAGGGATGAGCTCCTCAAAAGCCTTAAGGTCCTCCTCCTTAAGCTGGCCGGGCTTTTCCAAAAGCTTCCTGAGACGGTCCCAGTCCTCTCCCCCCTGCTTCTGGATGGCCTTCTTGAAGAGGTCCACCCGCATCTCCAGGCGGGGAAGGTAAAGCCTGGGCTCCTTCAGCATCTGGGAAAGCCTTTCCGACTTCTCAATGCTGATGGTGCCCACCAGGACGGGCTGGCCCCTTTCGTACTTTTCCGCGATCTCCTCCACCACCGCGTAGAACTTCCCCTTCTCCGTGCGGTAGACCACGTCGGGGAAGTCCTGGCGGATCATGGGGCGGTTGGTGGGGACCACCACCACGTCCATCCCGTAGATCTCCTGGAACTCCTTCTCCTCCGTCTTGGCGGTGCCGGTCATGCCCGCCCGCTTCTCGTAGAGGCGGAAGAAGTTTTGGTAGGTGATGGTGGCCAGGGTCTGGTTCTCCCGCTCGATCCGGACCCCCTCCTTGGCCTCTATGGCCTGGTGGAGGCCCTCCCCGTAACGGCGCCCGGGCATGAGGCGGCCCGTGAACTCGTCCACGATGATGACCTGGCCGTCTTGAACGATGTAGTCCCGGTCCCGGTGGTAGAGTTCCTTGGCCCGGATGGCCTGGATGAGCATGTGGGCCAGTTCCATGTTCTCCGGGCTGAAGAGCCCCTCCACCCCAAGGAGCTTCTCCGCCTTGGCGATGCCCTGGAGGGTGAGGTGGACGGAGCGGTTCTTCTCCTCAATGGTGTAGTCTCCCGTGGGCTCCTTGCGCACCCCAGGCTCCGCGGGGAGGCCCTTTTGGAGCTTCTTGGCGATCTCGGCCATCTTGTAGTAGAGGTCCGTGGCCTTCTCCGCGGGGCCGGAGATGATGAGGGGGGTGCGGGCCTCGTCAATGAGGATGGAGTCCACCTCGTCGATGATGGCGTAGTGGAGGGGGGTGTCGTGGCGGAGGACCAGCTGGTCGGGGCTTATGGCCATGTTGTCCCGGAGGTAGTCAAAGCCGAGCTCGGAGTTGGTCACGTAGGTGACGTCGGCCAGGTAGGCCTTCCGCCTTTCCTCGGGGGTGGAGCTGTGCTGGATCACCCCCACGCTGAGCCCGAGACCCCGGTACACGGGCCCCATCCACTCCGCGTCCCGGCGGGCCAGGTAGTCGTTCACCGTGACCACGTGCACGCCCTTGCCGGTGAGGGCGTTTAGGGCCACGGCCAGGGTGGCCACCAGGGTCTTGCCCTCCCCAGTCTTCATCTCGGCGATCTTGCCCTCGTGGAGAACCGCCCCGCCGATGAGCTGCACGTCAAAGTGACGCATGCCCAGGTAGCGCTTGGCCGACTCCCGAGTGAGGGCGAAGGCCATGGGGAGGAGCTCGTCCAGGGAGGCGCCCCTCTCGTGCTTCTCCTTAAGCTCCCGGTAGGCCGAGGCCAAGTCCGCGATCTTCTCCACCTCGGCCTCGAGGGCGTTGGTGGGCTCCACCACCTGTTTGCGGTAGCGGGCGATCTCCCGTTCGTTGTTGTCAAAAAGCCGCCTGAGAAGACCTAACATCCTAGGCCCGATTCTACCCCCAAGAGGGATGAGAAAACCGTGTAGCCTAAAGGGTGTGGGTCCTGGGGATTGATACCTCCTGCGACGATACGGGCGTGGGGCTGGTGCGGGACGGAAAGGTGGCGGTGAACCTGGTGGCGAGCCAGGTGGCCCTGCACGAGGCCTACGGGGGGGTGGTACCGGAGCTCGCCAGTCGGGAGCACCTCAAGGTCCTTAAGCCCCTTACAGAAAGAGCGCTCAGGGAAGGGGGAATTGCCCCGGAGGACCTGGGGCTCGTGGCGGCCACCCGGGGCCCCGGGCTCATCGGGGCTCTCCTGGTGGGCTACACTTTCGCCAAGGGCTTAGCTTGGGCCCTAGGGAAGCCCTTCTACGCGGTGCACCACCTCGAGGCCCACATCGCCGCCGCCTGGCCGGAGGACCTCCAACCCCCCTTCCTGGCCCTGGTGGCCTCCGGGGGGCACACCCACCTCTTCCTGGTGGAGGGCCTAGGCCGCTACCGCCTCCTGGGGGCCACCCGGGACGACGCCGCAGGGGAGGGGTTTGACAAGGTGGCCCGCCTCTTAGGCCTCGGCTTCCCGGGGGGGCCGGAGATTGAACGCTTAGCCCAGGAGGCGGAGGAAAAGGCCCCCTTCCCCGTGCCCTTAAGGGGGCAGGAGGGCTTGGACTTCAGCTTCTCCGGCCTCAAGACCCAGGCCCTGAGGCTGGTGGAGGCAGGCTGGCCCAAGGCGGCCATCGCTAAGGGCTTCCAGGAGGCGGCCATCGCCCACCTGGGGGAGGTGGTCCTGAGGGCAGTGGAGAGGACCGGGCTCAAGACCCTCCTGGTGGCCGGAGGGGTGGCGGCCAACCGGGCCCTCCAGGCCCGCTTCCAGGAGGCGGGCCTCAGGGTCTTCTTCCCCCCCAAGGGGCTTTCCCAGGACAACGGGGCCATGGTGGCCCTGGCGGCCTGGCGCCGTTTCCAAGGGGGCTTCCCCCCAAGCCCCTTGGGCCTTGGGGCCACCGCGTACTGGCCCCTGGAGGAGGCCTAGGGGGCGCATGCTCTGGCTCCTCCTTCCCGTCCTCCTCCTCATCTACCTCCTCTACCGGCGAGGAGGGGTGAGGCCCAAACCCTGGGCGGGGGTGTGGCTTTGGCGGCGGGGCCGGGCGCGGCGCTTCCGGCCAAGGCTGGACCTGAGGCTCCTTTTCCTCCTCCTCGCCGGGGCGGCCCTGGTCCTGGCCCTGGAGGACCCTCCCCTCCTCCCCTCCCCCCTGGTGCTGGTGGTGGACGCCTCGGCCAGCATGGCGGCCCGGGAGGGGGGGAGGACACGGCTGGAGCGGGCCAAGGAAAGGGCCCTGCCCCTTTTGGAAAGGGCCCCGGAGGCGGTCTTGGTGGAGGCGGGGGAGACCCCTAGGGCCTATGGCCCCGCCCCGGGGGTGGCCCTGAGGGGAAGGCTCTTAGCCCTGGAGGCTCGGGCAGGGGGGGCGGATCTGGAAGGGGCGGTGGCCCTGGGGCGAAGGCTCCTAGGGGCCCCGGTGGTGGTGGCCACGGACGGGCCCCCTCCCCCAGGGGTGGAGGGGTACCTGGGGGTGGGAAGCCCGGCGGAAAACCTGGGGATCGTGGCGGTGGCGGGGGGGTTCGTGGCGGTGGGGAACGGGGGCTTTAGCCCTAAGACCGCCCAGGTGCTGGTGGAAGGCCGCCCCTACACCCTCCCCGTGCCCCCAAGGGGGTACGCCCGCCTCGAGGGCCTCCCCCCCACCTTCCGGGCCCGCCTCCTGGGGGAGGACGCCCTCCCCCTGGACGACGAGGCGGGCTTCGCCCTTCGTCCCTTGGGGGTGCGCCTTCCCCCTAGGCCCGCCCTCCTCCGCCTCTTCGCCCTCCTCGGGGCCCGGCCGGGGGACGAGGTGCGGGTGGAGGTGGGAAGCCCCAAGGGTGCACCGGAACGGCCCACCCTCTACCTGGCCCAAGAGGGGGGCCCCCCAGCGGCCGTCCTCGCCACCCTCCCCCACCCCCTCCTGGAAGGGGTGGCCCTCCTGGGGGCCCGCCTGCCCCCACCCCCCCCGCCCCCCCCGCCCTGGCGGCCCCTAGCCGAGGGGGAAGGAGGGGTGGGCCTCCTCTACTGGACAGAAGGAGGGCTTTACCTTCCCCCCCTTTCCGCCCTGGAGGACAAGCCCTTCTTCCCCCTCCTGGTCTACAACTTCCTCAGGCCTTACCGGGAGGCGCGCTCGGGCCTCCTAAGCCCCCAGGAAACCCTCCTCCCCACCCCGGGGGAAAGCTTCCTGCCGAGAGGCCAAGGGGGCGGGGGGCGGTTCTTCGCCCTCCTCGCCCTGGGGCTTCTCCTCCTGGAGCTCGCCCTCTGGCCGAGGAGGAAGGTAGCATAGGGGCATGCGCTTCCGGCCTTTCAGCGAGCTGGACCTCGAGGCCTTGAACCGGGTGGCGGGGGCAAGGCCCCTAAGCCTGGGGGCAGTCCGCCACTTCGCCCGCACCGGCCACTCCTTCCTGGCGGAAGAAGGGGAGGAGCCCTTGGGCTTCGCCCTGGCCCAGGCCCTGTGGCAGGGGGAGGCCACCACGGTGCTCGTCACCCGCATCGAGGGCCGGGACCGGGCAGTGCTGGAGGGGCTTTTGGCCGCGGTGGTGAAGAGCGCCTACGACGCCGGGGTCTACGAGGTGGCCCTACACCTGGACCCTGCCCGGGAAGAGCTCAAGGAGGCCCTCCTGGCCCAGGGGTTTACCGTGGGGCCCTTGGTCCTGGCGGTGCGCGTCCTGGGGAGCCGGGGCCTAAGGGGGGAGGCCCGGGGGGTCTTGGAATAGGCACCCTTTCCGGGAAGAATGGGAGGCATGAACCGCGTCCTTCTCGGCGTCCGGGGGGAGCCCACTCCTGAGGGGATGGAGCGCATCCTTTCAGCCCTTCGTCGCCTTCCCGGGGTGGCGGAGGCCCAGGCGGTGGGGCCTGCCCAGATCCAGGTGGAGTACGACCCCCAGGCCCTCACGGTGATGGACCTTATCCGCACCGTGCGGGAACAGGGCTTTTTGGCGGGCATGCTCTGATGCTCCCCGAGGGCCTGAAGGGGTTTTTGAGCTACCGGGAGTGGCTGGAAAGCGACCCCGAGTACCGTGGCCGCATCGCCTTCGCCCGCCTCCTCCCGGCAAGACCCCCAAGGCCCGTCCCCTACCGCGGGGTCTTCAGCGGGGTGCTCCAGGCCCTGGGCCTTAGGCCCTTCGCCCACCAAAAGCGGGCCCTAGAGGTCTTAGAGGAAGGGCACCACCTGGTCATGGCCTACGCCACCGCCGCGGGGAAAAGCCTGGTCTTCCAGGTACCCGTTCTGAAAGCAGCCCTGGAAGAGGGAACGAGCCTCCTCCTCTTCCCCACCAAGGCCCTAGCCCACGACCAGCTCAGGCGCCTCAGGGCCATGGGGGAAGCCCTAGGGGTGGAGGGAATCTTCCCCTACGACGGGGACACCCGCCCGGAGGTGCGCAGGGAGGCGAGGGAGGAGGGGGCCATCCTCCTCACCAACCCCGACATGCTCCACTTCGGCCTCCTGCCCCAGCACGGGGCCTGGGCCCATTTCCTGGGCCGGCTCCGCTACCTGGTCCTGGACGAGCTCCACGCCTACCGGGGAGTCTTCGGCACCCACGTGGCCTGGGTTTTGAGGCGCCTTTTACGCCTGGCCCGCCACTATGGGGCGAACCCCCAGGTCATCGCCGCCAGCGCCACCATCAAAAACGCCAAGGACCACGCGGAAAGGCTCACGGGCCTCCTCTTCCTGGAGCTTTGGGAGGAGGTGGCCCGCTCGGAGCGGGAGCTTCTCGTCCTTCCCCCCAAGCCCCTGGACAAGAAGGGGGAAAGGCGGCGGAGCGCCCTCCTCGAGGCCGCCCACCTGGCTCGCACCCTGGCGGAAGGGGGGCTTAGGGGCCTGGTCTTCGCCAACGCCAGGAAGGCGGCGGAGCTGGTGGCCCGCTACGCCGACCACCCCCTGGTGCGCCCCTATCGGGCGGGCTACACCGCAAGGGCGCGCCGGGCCCTGGAGGAGGCCCTGAAAAAGGGTGAGGTCCGGGTCCTGGTGGCCACGAGCGCCCTGGAGCTTGGGGTGGACATCGGGGAGCTAGACGCGGTGGTCCTCCTGGGCTACCCAGGGTCCATCGCCTCCTTCTGGCAAAGGGCTGGGCGGGCGGGGCGGGGAGAGCGGCGGGCCCTCGTGGTCTACATCCCCCGGGAAGACCCCCTGGACGAGTACTTCCTCCAACGACCCGAGCTCCTCCTCAAGACCCCCCCGGAGGAGGCGGTGGCCGACCCCCAAAACCCCGTCCTCTGCCCCCTCCACCTCCACGCCGCGGCCTCTGAGCTCCCCCTTTCCCGTGAGGAGATCCCCTGTCCGGAGGCGCTAAAGGAGCTCAAGGAGAAAGACGGCCGCTTCTACACCCCAAAGCGCCGCCCCCACCGGGACCTCTCCTTGAGGGGCCTTGGGGCCGGCTTCACCCTGCGGGGCCCGGACGGGGAGGTGCTGGGCCACCTGGACGAGCGCCAGGCCTACTGGGAGGCCCACCCGGGGGCGGTCTACCTCCACCAAGGGGAAAGCTTCCTGGTGCGAAACATAGACCCTGAAAGGCGGGAGATCTGGCTCCTGCCGGCCCTGGAGGATTACTACACCGAGCCCCGGGCGGAAACGGACCTCGAGGTCCTCTCGGGGGAAGCGGTGGGCCAGGGGGTGTGGGTGGGCCGGGTCCTCCTAAGGGAACGGGTGGTGGGGTACGTGAAGAAGCGCTTCTTCACGGGAAGCGTCCTGGAAGAGGTACCCCTTTTCTTCCCCGAGATCGCCTTCCCCACGGAGGCCCTCTGGTTTCATCCCCCGGAGGTCCTCCCGCCCCACAAGATCCCGGGGGGGATCCACGCCCTGGAGCACGCCATGATCGGCCTCCTCCCCCTTTTCGTCCTGGCGGAGCGGCAGGACATTGGGGGGCTCTCCTACCCCGTTTACCCCCGGCCCCTCCCCTCTGGAGGCGGCCCCACGGTCTTCATCTACGACGGGTACCCGGGGGGGGTGGGGTACGCCCGGGCCGCGGCCCGGCGCTTTCCCGAATGGATCCGGGCCACCCTGGAGCTCTTAAAGGGCTGCCCCTGCGAGGAGGGCTGCCCTCGGTGCGTCCTCTCCCCCAAGTGCGGGAACGGCAACCAGCACCTGGATAAGGCCGCAGCCCTCCAACTCGCCGCCAGCCTGGTCCTGGCCCTGCCCAGGCGCACCCTGCACTGAAGAGCCCTCCAGACGGCAAGGGCCCCTTGGGAAGGGGGGTGCGCTGGCTAGCCCCAGCCGGGCACCCAATCCCCCTGGCAAGCCCCCCCACGGGGGGCTTAGACTTTTCCCATGACCCTAAGGCCCATAGAGGAAAGCCCGGAAAGCTTTCTGGAGCGGTTCTCCCAGCATCTGGAGGAGGTCTTCCTCTTCCCCGAGCCCTGGGGGAGCCCGCTTTTGGAGGTGAAAACCCCAGCGGGGGTGGTCTACGCCTTTGACCGGGGCACCCCTCCCGCCCCCTCGGGCCCGGTGATGGCCCTCCTCCACGGGGTGGCGGAGGCGGTGAGGCCCTGGGAGGGGGAGGCCTTCCTCCGCCGGGAAGGGCCCCGCTACTGCCTAGGGGGCAGGGCCACCCCCTTGGGGGAGGGGTTTTACCTCCTGGAGGCCGGAATCCAGGTGGTGGTCTACTGGGGGGGTCCCATGCCCCAAAGGGCCGAGGCCCGCCTTGCCCCGCCCCTCATGCTCTTCCGCTGATGCGCTGCGTCTGCGGACAGAAAAACCCGCCCGAGGCCCGCTTCTGCATGGCCTGCGGCCAGGCCTTGGGGGTTACCCTTCCGCAGGAGAGGCGCTGGGCGAGCGTGGTTTTCTTTGATCTGGTGAGCTCCACGCAAGGGTTCCAAAGGGGCCTCCGTCCGGCCTACGAGGCTATCCAGGGAGCCCTCACCCAAGCGGCCCAGACCGCCCGGGCCCACGGGGGGTACGTGCACGCCTTCCCGGGGGATGGGGTCCTGGCCCTCTTCGGCGCGCCCAGGGCGAGGGGCCTCGAGGCCCACCGGGCCCTGGAGGCCGCCCTCTCCATGGTCCAGGAAAGCCCTTGGCCCGCCCGGGCAGGGGTGGCCAGCGGGGAGGTGCTCTGGGTGCCCCTGGGAAATGGCCTGGCGGGGCGGCCCACAGCGGTGGGGCCGGTGGTGGCCTTGGCGGAGAGGCTTTCCAAGGCCGCCCCCACGGGCAGCGTCCTGGCAGACCCCCTTACCCTGGAGCTGGCCCCCGGGGCCAGGGCCCACCCCTTGGGGGAGGAGGACCTTCCAGGGGTGGGACCCTTCCCCCTTTTGGAGGTGAAGGGGGTGGAGCTCCACCTCACCCCGGAGGAGGAGGGCCTCCTGGAGGCCCTGGAGAGGGAACTCCGGAAAGGGGGGCGGGCCCTCCTCACGGGGCCTCCCGGAAGCGGAAAGAGCTTCCTCCTGGAGGCCTTTCTCCGGAAGAAGGCCTTGGGGATGGGCCTCCCGGTGGCGGTGCTGGAGCGGATGGGGCCGGAAACCCCCTTGCGGGAAAGCCTAAAACGGGCCGCGGAAACCCTCTTCGGAAGCCCAGAGGAACTCTTAAGGCGGCTCCCCACCCCCCTGGCCGAGGCCCTGGCCTACAGCCTCGGGCTCTCGGGACGCCCCCCCTGGCCCCGGGAAGAGCTGGAGGGCCGGATCCTACAGGCCTGGCGCGAGGCCCTCTCGGGGCTCGGCCCCCTCCTCCTGATCCTTAAAGACCTGCACGCCCCCGACCGCACCCTGGCCCGTTTCCTGGAAAACGCCCCCGAAACCCTCCTCCTCCTGGTGGAAAGCCGCCGGCCCCTCTGGACCCCCTACCTGGCCCTGGAAAGGACCCGACCGCCCCTCCCCTGGACCCTCCAGCCCGCCCTGGACGGCCTGCCCCACCGGGAGCGGAAGGCGCTTTTGGCCCTGGGGGTCCTGGGCCGGGCCACCTGGGAGCTTCTGGAGGAGCTCACGGGGCCCTTTGACGAGGGGCGCCTCGAGGCCGAAGGCCTCCTCCACCGCCAGGGGGCCTGGCTCCTTCCCCTGCCCGCGGTGCGGGAGGCAGCCCTTAGCCTGGTGCTGGAAGAGGAGGCAAGGGAGTGGCGCCTTAGGGCCGCCCAGCGCTTCCTGGTGAGGGGCGCCCACCTGCTAGGGGCCAGGCTCCTGGAAGAGGCCGGCGAGGGGGCCCAGGCGGCCCGGGTCTACCGGGCCCTGGCCCATGCCGCCTGGAACCTGGGGCACCCCGAGCGGGCCCTTTCCCTTTACGGGCGCGCCCTGCGGGTAGCCCCCGAGGCCCTGAGGCCTACCCTGGAGAGGGAAAAACAGGACGCCCAGGCCAGCCTGGGCCTGGGGGAGGAGGCCCAGGAGGGCCTTAGGGCCAAGGACCCTGCCCTGGAAGCCTACCGGAGGCTCCGTAAGGCCCCAAGCGCCCCCCTGCTCAAAGAACTCCTCCCCGCCCTAAGGCCCTACCCCCTGGAAGCCACCGAGGCCCGGCTTCTCCTCTCGGGCCTCCTCTGGCGGGGCTTCCAACCCCAGCTGGCCCTAAAGCACCTCCCGCCCCCTCACCCCCACCTTCCCCCTGCCCTGAAGGCGGAGGTGCAGGCCCTTCGGGCGGGCCTCCTCATGGACCTGGGGCGGCACGGGGAGGCGGAGCGGCTCCTCCGAACCCCTCCCCCCCCAGAGGAGCGGGAGGCCTGGGCCCGTTTCCAGGCCACCCGCCTTAGGCTCCTCCTGGAAACGGGCCGGCTGCACGAGGCCCTGGCCCTAGGGGAGGAAAGCTACCGGCAGGCCCCCCACCCCTGGCTGGCCGCGGTGCTCCTCGCCGCCTCCACCCTTAGGGGCCGCTTCCGGGAGGACCTCCTGGAGGAAGCCCGCACCCACCCTGACGGCCGGGCCCTGGCCGCCTTGGCCCGGGCCCTGGACCTCTGGCGGAAGGGCCTGGACCCCAGGCCCCTCCTGAAGGAGGCCCTGAAGGCCGGACGGGCCCTCCCCAACCCCTACGTCTACCACCTGGCCCTCTCCACCTTAAGCCTTTACCTCTGGACCCAAAGCCCCAAGAAGGCAAAGGCCCTTTCCCAATACCTCCTCTACCACACCCACAAGACGGGGTTTGCGGTGCACCTGGAGCTCGCCCGCCTCCTCCGGGCCCAGCTCCTTTTGGAGGAGGGGGAGGGGGTGGGGCACCTCCTGGGCTTCGCCCCAAGCCTCCCCTTCCTCCAGGCCTGGCGGGACCACCTCCTTCGCGCCTCCCAGGGCGGGGGGCACCCCAGGCTCCAGGGGTACGGTATCCTGGGGGAGTGGGTGCGCAGGCTATGGGGCGGTAGGGGGAATCCCGTATGGACGTGGCCCAGGCGGTAGAGGCCATCAAGGCCCGCCTCTCCCTCAAGGAGGTGGTGGGGCGGTACGTGGCCCTAAAGCCCGCGGGCAAGGGCCGCTGGAAGGGTCTTTGCCCCTTCCACCAGGAGAAGACCCCCTCCTTCTACGTGGACGAGGACAAAGGCCTCTTCCACTGCTTCGGGTGCAAGGCGGGGGGGGATCTCTTCGCCTTTGTAGAGCGCATGGAGGGCCTGGACTTCCGGGGGGCCCTGGAGCGCCTGGCGGAGGAGGCAGGGATCCCCCTCACCCCCCTGGGGGGCCATGGCCCCCGCAAGGAGCTTCTGGACCTCCTGAAGGCCGCCCAGGGCTACTTCCAGGAAAACCTCCGGGCCCATCCGGAGGCCTTGGCCTACCTCAAGGGCCGGGGGCTCTCCGAGGAGAGCATCGCCCGCTTTGGGCTGGGCTACGCCCCCCCCAAAGGGGACGGGATCCTCACCTTCCTGGTGCGGAAGGGCTTTAGCCCCGAGGAGGGGCTGAAAGCGGGGGTGCTGGCGGAGAGGGAAGGCCGCCCTTACGATCGCTTACGGAACCGCATCACCTTCCCCATCAAGGACGCCCTGGGGCGCATCGTGGCCTTCACGGGGAGGGCCTTGGGGGAGGAAGCCCCCAAGTACCTGAACACCCCCGAGACCCCCCTTTTCCGCAAACGGGAGGTCCTCTTCGCCTACCCCGAGGCCAGGGAGGCCATGCGGGCAAAGCGCCGGGCCCTCGTGGTGGAGGGGCTTTTTGACGCCATTGCCCTGCACCAGATGGGCTTTCCCGAGGCGGTGGCCGTCCTGGGTTCGGGGCTTTCCGAGGAGCAGGCGGGCCTTTTGAAGAAGGCCGAGGTCCTCGAGGTCTACCTGGCCTTTGATGCCGACGAGGCGGGCCAAAAGGCGGTCCTCCAAAGCTTGGACCTGGAGATGGCCCGGAGGTTTCTCTTCTTCGCCGTGCGCCTCCCAGCCAAGGACCCCGGGGAGCTCCTCCTTACCCCAAGCGGCCCCGCCCTCTTCCAGAAGGCCCTGGAAGAGGCCCTGCCCGAGGTGGAGTTCCGCTTCCAGGAGGCGACCAGGGGTTTGGACCTGAGCCGCCCCGAGGCCAAGCGGCAGGTGCTGGAACGTCTGGCCCCCAGGATGCTCTCCCCCGAGCCCTTTGACCCAGTGGCCGAGCGGCTTAAGGCGGTGGTCATCGGCGCCCTTGGCCTCAAGCCCAAGGCCCTGGAGGACTACCTCCAGGCCCTGGCCCGAAGGGGGAGGAAGGCAGCCCCACCCCCCGCCCCCCCTAAGCCCCTCCCCCAAAACCGGACCCTCCTCCTGGAGCTGGACATCATCGCCCTGGCCCTCTCCGTACCGGAGGAGCGCTTCGTGGAGACGGTGCGGTTCATTGCCGACCGGGTCTGGCCGCCGGAGGGCTCCCTCCTTGGGGAATTTTTGGAAAACGCCCGGAAGGACCCCCAGAGGGACCATCTCCGCCGGGTCCTGTCCCAGAAGGAGGCGGGGGGGCTCCTCTTTGAAAGGCTCCTCCTGGCCCCCACCTTGGAGGATCCCAAGCGGAAAGAGGTCCTGGAAAAAACCCTGGCCCGCCTGCGGGAGGCCTACTACACGGAAAGGCTGGAGGAGGTGAAGGCCCTCTTAAAGGAAACGGCCTCCACGGACCTCCTTAAGGAGTACCAGGAGCTCCGGGCGGCCATAGAGGCCGAGCGGCGGATCTACCGGGGCCCCTAGGCCCGCCCTGTGGCCTCCGCCAGGGCCAAGAGGCGCGCCCCGTGGGCCTCGGTGAGGGCCCCTGGGGTAAGGCGCCAGGCCCAGTTGCCCGAAGGGCGCCCCGGATAGTTCATCCGGGCCTCAGAGCCCAGGGCCAGGACATCCTGCACGGGAAAAACCGCCAAACGGGCCACGGACTTCATCCCGAGGGCCATGAGGGCCCAGGGCACCTCCTCCTCCTTCTCAAAACCCAGGCCCCACTCCGCAAGGTACTGGGCCAGGAAAGCCCGCTCGTGGGGGGTGGCGGTGCGGTACCAGCCTAGGATGGTGTCGTTGTCGTGGGTGCCGGTGTAGACCACCACCCGGCCGTGAGAGGGGTAGTTATGGGGGAGGAAGGGATTCTCCCGCCCCCCGTCAAAGGCAAACTGCAGGACCTTCATCCCGGGAAGGCCAAACCGGTCCCTCAAGGCCTCCACCTCGGGGGTGATGACCCCTAGGTCCTCCGCCAGGATGGGCACCCGGCCGAAAACCTCTTCTATGCGGGCGAAAAGCTTCTCCCCCGGGGCCTTCACCCACCGCCCCTCCACCGCGGTGGGCGAGCTTGCGGGAACCTCCCAGTAGGCCTCAAACCCCCGGAAGTGGTCTATGCGCACCAGGTGGAAAAGCTCCAGGGCCTTCCTGAGCCTTTCTATCCAGAAGGAAAACCCCTCCTGCTCCAAAACCTCCCAGCGGTAAAGGGGGTTGCCCCAGCGCTGGCCCGTCTCCGAGAAGTAGTCCGGGGGCACCCCGGCCACCACCGTGGGCCGGCCCTCCTCGTCCAGGTGGAACCACTCGGGGTGGGCCCAGACCTCCGCGGAGTCCTCGGCCACGAAGATGGGCATGTCCCCGATGAGCTCCACCCCCAAGGCCTCCGCCTCCCGCTTCAGGGCGCCCCACTGGCGGAAGAAGAGCCACTGGGTCCAGGCGTGGAAGTCCACCTCCTCGGCAAGCTCCGCTTCCGCCTTCCTCAGCGCGGCCTCCTCCCTATGGCGCAAGGGGCGGGGCCAGGCGTTCCAGGGAAGCCCCCCGTGGTGGGCCTTCAGGGCCATGAAGAGGGCGTAGTCCCGAAGCCAAGCCCCTTCCCGCTCCCTATAGGCCTCAAAGTCCTCCCGCTCCGGCCTCGAGGCCCTCTCCAAAAAGCCCCGGAAGGCCGCCCTCAGCGCGGGCCACTTCCAGCGGTAAAGGAGGCCATAGTCCACCCGCCCCTCGGGAAAGCCGGGGTCCACAAGGCGGAGGTAGCCCGCCCCCTCCAGGGGCCTCAGGTCAATGAGGTAGGGGTTCCCCGCGAAGGCGCTGAAGGACTGGTAGGGGGAGTCCCCATAGCCCGTGGGGCCCAAGGGGAGGACCTGCCAAAATCGCCCGCCAAAGCGGCGGAGGAAGCGGAGAAACCCCCTGGCCTCCTCCCCCAGCACCCCCACCCCGTAGGGGCCGGGGAGGCTGGTGGGGTGGAGGAGGAGACCGTAGGCGCGTGGAAGCTCCATGCCTCGAGTCTAGCCCGGGGGTGGAAGCCTTTCCAGCCCCTCCGCATGGGGCCCTCATCCCACCTCGTTCCCCTGGTCGTCGTAGGTGTAAAACCCCCGGCCCGTCTTGCGGCCCAAAAGCCCCGCCTGCACCATGCGGCGGAGGAGGGGGGAGGGGCGGTACTTGTCGTCCCCGAAGCCCCGGTGGAGGACCTCCATGATGGCGAGACAGGTGTCCAGGCCGATGAAGTCCGCAAGCTCCAGGGGCCCCATGGGGTGGTTCATGCCCAGGCGCATCACCCCGTCAATGGCCTCCTTGGTGGCCACCCCCTCCCGCAGGGCCTCTATGGCCTCGTTGATCATGGGCATGAGGAGGCGGTTGGAGACGAAGCCCGGGTAGTCCTGGACCTCCAGAGGGGTCTTCCCCATGCGCTTCGCCACCTCCACCACCCGGTCCCGGGTGGCCTCGGCGGTGAGGGCCCCCCGGATCACCTCCACCAGGGGCATGAGGGGGACGGGGTTGAAGAAGTGCATGCCGATGAAGCGCTCCGGGGCCCCCGAGTAGCGGGCCAGGGCGGTGATGGGGATGGAGCTGGTGTTGCTGGCCAGGATGGCCTCCCCCTTGGCCAAGGCCCCAAGCCTTTCCCAAAGGGCCCGCTTGGCCTCCTCGTCCTCCACGATGGCCTCCACGATGAGGTCCGCCTCTCCCAGGTCCTCCAGGCGAAGCCCGGTGCGGATGCGGCCCAAGGTGGCCTCGAGGTCCTCCTGGGCGATCCGCCCCTTTTCCAAAAACTTGCCCAAGGAGCGGCGGATGGCGGAGAGAGCCCTTTCCAGGGCGCTTTCCGACACGTCCACCAGGACCACCTGGTACCCCGCCTGAGCCGCCACCTGGGCGATGCCCGAACCCATCTGGCCCGCACCCACCACGCCCACCGTGCGGATTTCCATACCAACCTCCCGAGGAGATTCTACGCTACCGGCGGAGGTTCACCAGGAGAACGCCCAGAAGGGCCAAAGCGCCCCCCAAAAGGCTCAAGGGGGAAGGCACCTCCTTAAGCCAAACCCAGGCGATGAGGATGGCCAGAAGGGGGGAGAGGTAGAGGAAGGAGGAAAGCCGGGCTGCGCCCGTGAGGGAAAGGGCGTAGGTCCAGGTGAGGTAAGCCAAGGCCCCGGGGAAGATCCCAAGGTAGACCGCGCTGTAGAGGGCCTCCCTCGGCGCCCGCGCCAAGGCCTCGGGAAGCCCCGGCAGGAAGGCGAGAAGGGGCAAGGTGCCGAGGAGGAGGGTGTAGACCGTCATCTCCCAGGCGGTGTAGCGGGCGAAGAGGGGCTTTTGCAGGACAAAATAAAAGGCGGTGGAAAGGGCGGAAAGGAGCACCAGAAAAGCCCCCGGGCTCACCCGCACCCCGCCCCCCTCCCCGAAGGCGATGAGGGTCGCACCCAGGAAGGCCAGGCCCATCCCCAAAAGGCCCCTTTGCCCCAGGCGCTCCCCCAGGAGGAGGTGGGCGAGGAAGGCGGTGAACAGGGGCCCCGAGGCGATGAGTAGGCTTGCCGCCCCCGCGGTGACCGTCTTTTCCCCGTAGACCAAGGCGGTGTGGTAGAGGGTGATGCCCAGGAGGCCCAGGAGGAAAAGCCGGGGAAGGTCCCGGAAGCGGGGCGGGCGCACCTTGAGAAAGGGGGCAAGGAGGAGGAGAAGCCCCCCCGCCACCAGGAAGCGGAGGAGGACCAAATGGCCGGCCTCGAGGCCCCTAAGCCCGGCCCGGATGGCGGCGAAGGCGCTGGCCCAGAAGAGGATGGTGACGAGGGCGGCGAGGAGGGCCCTAGGCCTCATGGGGAAGGAGGAGCTGGTAGAAGCCCTGGCGCAGGAAGCTCCGCTCCAAGAGGGCGTTCACCTCCCTGGCCGTGACCTTGAGGAGGCGGGCCTTGGCCTCCTCCAGGGAAAGGGGGTAGCCGGTGTAGAGGTACTCCAGGCCCAGGTGGAAAAGCCGCCCCATAGGGGTCTCCCCGGCGAAGACCAAGCCCGTGGCCAGGGGGGTCTTGGCCCTTTCCACCTCCTCCTCCCCCACCCCTTCCCGTTCCAGGCAGGTGAGGGTCTCCTCCAGGGCCTCGAGGACCGCCCCCTTGTGGGCGGGGTCCGCCTGGACGTAGGCGTGGAAGAACCCGGCCCGGTCCCCCTCCTCGTGGGCGAAGGCCGCCACCTCCGCCAACCCCCGGTCCACCAGGGCAAAGTGGAGCCGCCCCGAGCCCTCCTCCCCCAGGAGGTAGGCCAGGACCTGGGCGGCAAAGCGGGCCTCCTCCTGGTAGGCGAACCCCGGAAAGAGGCCCACCAGGTAGAGCTGACTGGCCTTCTCGTAGGGCTTTTCCTCCAGGCCCACCCGGGGGGTTAGGGGGGGGTAGGCCCTCTCCGCCTCCCCCTGGTAAAAGCCCTCGGTGAAGGCCTCGGCCTGGGAGAGGAGGGCCTCAAAGTCCACCCGCCCCGTGGCGAAAAGGGCCATGTTCCCCGTGCGGTAGCGGCGCTGGTGGTAGCGGGCCATGGCGGAAGGGGTGAGGGCACGGATGGTCTCGGGCGTCCCCAGGACGCTTTGGCCCAAAGGGTGGTCCCCGAAGAAGCCCTTCCGGGCCCACTCGTAGGCCACGTACCCCGGACGGTCCTGGTAGCGGGCGATCTCCTCCAGGATCACCCGCCTTTCCACCTCAAAGTCCTCCGGACGGAGGGCAGGGCGCAGGAGGCTGGAGAAGAGGGCGAGGAGGGAAAGACCGTGCTCGGGGAGCACCGCCCCGTAGTACACCGTGGCCTCCTCGGAGGTGAAGGCGTTGTACTGGGCACCCAGGCGGTCAAAGGCCAGGTTCACGGAAAGGGCATCCATCCCCTCGGGACCCTTGAAGACCATGTGCTCCAGGAAGTGGCTTACCCCGTTCTCCTCCGGCCTTTCGTCCCGGGCCCCCGTCTTCACAAAGTAGCCCAGGGCCACGCTTCGGGCCTCGGGGAGGACCTCCGCCACCACCTTGAGGCCGCTTTTGAGCTCGGCTTCACGAAACATCATCCACCTCCCCTAAAAGCCCCACCCAAGGGTCGCGGTAGGGGTGGGCCTCCAGGTGGGCGTTCACCCCCTCCAGGGTGAGGGCCTCCAAGGCCCCCTCGATCTCCTCAAGGGGGCGGACCCGGCCCAAGGTGAAGAGGTCCCGGGCCATGGAGGCCACCCGGCTGCGTACAGACTCGTCCGAAAGGACCAGGGCAGTCTTCAGGCCCACCTTGGCCCGCCAGAACTCGTCCTCGGTGATCCCCTCGGAAAGCCTTTCCACCTCCTCCCTCAAGACCTTAAGGGTCTCCCCCGCCCGCTCGGGGGTGGTACCCGCGTAGGCCATGAGGAGGCCTTGGCCCTTGACCCCAGCGGGGAAGGCGGAGACCGCGTAGACCAAGCCCCTTTTCTCCCGCACCTCGGTGAAGAGGCGGCTCGCCATCCCTCCGGAGAGGGCCTCGAGGGCGAGCCTCGCCGCGTAGAACCCCACGTCCTCCGGGCCCACGTCCTTGTAGGCCAGGCCGATCTGCACCTGGGCCGTGGGGCGCCGGAGGACCACCCACCCGGGCTCGGAAAGCTCAGGGGTGGGGTAGCCCACCCCTTCCCCCCGCCAGGCCCGGAGGGGTTCTAGGGCCTCCTCCAGCCGCCCCCAGTCCACGCCTCCGGCCACGGCCAGGATGGCCCCCTTGGGGGTGTAGCGGCGGGCGAAGTCCGCCCGCAGGGCCTCCGGCGTGGCGCTTTGGATGGCCTCCTCCTCCCCCAAGGGGTCCCGCCCGTGGGGGGAACGGAAAACCCTCTCCCTAAGCTCGGAGAAGAGCTTCCTTGCGGGTTGGTCCTCCTGGGCCCTTAAGGCCTGGAGGGCCACGCTCTTCACCGCGGGGAGGTCCTCCGCCCGAAGCCAGGGCTCGGTGAGGAGAAGGGCATAAAGGCGGAAGACCTCCTCCAGGACCTCGGGGAGAAAAGCGGCGCTAAAGGCAGTGTACTCCAGCCCCGCCCCGCTTCCCCGCCGCACTCCTAGGGTGTCCAAGGCCTTCGCCAGCCCTTCCGCGTCCAGCCCCCCGGCCCCCTTCCAAACCCACCCCTCCAGGAGGGTGCTCGCCCCCCCGAAGGGCTCGTTCACCGCCCCCGCGGGCAGGAGGAGCTGGAAGGCCACCCCGGGGTAGTCCCGCTCCTCTAAGGCCACGAGGAGCCCGTTTTCCAAGCGCTCCACCCGGCTCACAGGCCTAAGGGTATCATGAAGACCGTGACGGAAGGGGAGCTCAAGGCCAGGCTCCGCAAGCCCCTCCTCCTAGAGCTTAAGGACGGGGCCAGGGACCAGGTGGTCCTGGGGGGCCTCGAGGCCCTGGTGGAGAACCTGGCCCGGCCCTTCCCCGAGATCCAGGCCCTCTTCCGGGGCTATGGGGAAAAGCCCCCGGAGGAGCGGCGGAAGGTATTGGAAAGGGCGTTGGCCCTCCTGGAAGACGGGGCGGAGGCCCGGGAAGAGCCCCCCACGAGGCCCAGCGGCCGGCTGGCCCCGGAGGACCCCGCCCACCTCCTCTCCCCCCCCCAAAGCCGGAAAAAGCTTTCCGAACTGGGCCTAAGGACGGTGCGGGATGTCCTCCTCTACTTCCCCCGCCGCTACGAGGACCGAAGGGCCCTCCCCGGGGTGCGCTACCTGGAGGACGGCGAGAAGGCCACCCTAAACGTCAAGGTCCTGTCCAAGGAGCTGGTCAAGACCCCCAAGAAGGGGATGACCCTGGTCCAGGTGCGGGCGGTGGACGCCTGGGGATGGCGGCTCACCCTGGTCTGGTTCAACCAGGCCTGGGTCCTGGGGCAGATAGAGGAGGGCGCAAACCTCATCGTCACCGGGAGGGTCAGGCGGCAAGGGGGGGTCCAGCTCTACGTGGAGCACTTTGAGGACGGGGGCACCGAGTCCCTCTCCACGGGCCGCATCGTCCCCATCTACCCCGCCAAGGAAAGGATAGGGCAGGCCTTCCTCCGGCGCACCGTCCACCGTGCCCTGGAGGCCGCCCTTCCCCTGGAGGACCCCCTCCTGGCCTACCGGGAGGCGTTTGGCCTGATGGACTTCAGCAAGGCCCTCAAGGCCATCCACTTCCCCGAGGACGAGAAGGCCCTTGCCCGGGCCCTTCTCCGCCTCAAGTTTGACGAGTACCTCCTCCTGGAGCTGAAAGCCCTCCTGGAGGCCGGGGGGCTGGTCCTGGGCCGGGCCTTCCGGGTGGAGGAGGCCTGGGTGGAAGCCTTCAGAAAGGCCCTCCCCTTCCCCCTCACCCGGGCCCAGGAGCAGGTCATGGGGGAGATTGCCAAGGACATGCAAAGCCCCCGCCAGATGACCCGCCTCCTCCAGGGGGACGTGGGCTCGGGGAAGACGGTGGTGGCGGCCTTCGCCCTCTTCCTCGCCGCCAAGAACGGGGCCCAAGGGGCCCTCATGGCCCCCACGGAGATCCTGGCCCGGCAGCACTACGAGAACCTCCTCCGCTACCTCTTTCCCCTGGGGATCCAGGTGGAGCTCCTTCTGGGCTCCATGGGAAAGCGGGAAAGGCGGGGGGCGCTGGCCAGGCTGGAAAGCGGCGAGGCCCAGGTGGCGGTGGGGACCCACGCCCTCATCCAGGAGGAGGTGGGGTTTCGGGACCTGGGCCTTGCGGTGGTGGACGAGGAGCACCGCTTCGGGGTCCTGCAGCGCCGGGCCCTTCTCAAGATGGCCAAGCTCCCCCCGGACGTCCTGGTCATGTCCGCCACCCCCATCCCCCGCTCCCTGGCCCTCACCCTCTACGGGGACCTGGAGGTGAGCGTCCTGGATGAGATGCCCCCGGGAAGGAAGCCGGTGAAGACCAAGGTCCTCCCCCACGCCTTCCGCCTCCAGGCCTACGCCTTCGCCCGGGAGGAGATCAAAAAGGGGCACCAGGTCTTCGTGGTGGCCCCGGCCATAGAGGAGTCCGAGGCCCTGGAGCTCAAGGCGGCCACGGCCCTCTACGAGGAGCTTAAAGGCCTCCTCCCTGAGGCCAAAATCGCCCTCCTCCATGGCCGCATGCCCGCCCGGGAAAAGGAGGAGGTGATGGAAGCCTTTAGGCAGGGGGCCTTTGACCTCCTGGTCTCCACCACGGTCATAGAGGTGGGGGTGGACATCCCTAGGGCCAGCCTCATCATCGTGGAGAACGCCGAGCGCTTTGGCCTCGCCCAACTCCACCAGCTTAGGGGCCGGGTGGGGCGGGGGGGCCTCGGGGGCTACGCCCTCTTCATCGCCGGGGAGGCCAGCCGGAAGACCCTCAAGCGCCTCAAGGTGCTGGAGGCCTCCACCGACGGCTTCTACATCGCGGAGATGGACCTGAAGCTTAGGGGCCCGGGGGAGCTCAGGGGCACGCGCCAGTCGGGTTATCCCGAGCTCCGCCTTGGGGACCTGGCGGAGGACACCGAGATCATAGAGAAGGCCCGGGCCCTAGCCCGGGGCATCCTGGAGGAAGACCCCACCCTTTCCAAGCCGGAACACCAGGCCCTAAGGCGGGAGCTCCAGGCCCAGGCGGAGCGCATCGGCTTCCGCGAGGTGATATGAAGGCCCTCCCCCACCCCCACCTCCCGGCCTTCGCCTCGGAGGGAGCGGAGCTCCGGGCGGAAAACTTACGGGGCTACCTCCTGGACCTGCGGGCGGCCTACACCGCCTACGCCCCCCTGCCCCCGGTCACCCTCTACGTGCTCTCGGAAGGGGACTGGCGGGCCCACCTCCCCTACCCCTACGGCCTCCCCTTCCAGCGGTCGGAAGGGGAGCGCCTAAGCCTCTTCGCCCCCGCCCGCTACCCTGAAAGGCTCCTCCACCGCCTAAGGGCCCTCCTCCTCACTTTAGGTCCCCCTCCGGGGGAGATCCCCTTCTTCCTAGACCTCACCCTGGGCCACGAGTACGCCCACGCGGTCCAGGTGGCCTTTAAGCTCCGCACGGGGGCCCGCTGGCTGGACGAGTTCTTGGCCAACTACCTGTTCCTCCTAGCCCTGGAAAGGGCCCAGCCCGACCTAAAGGAACCCTTCCTGGCCTGGACCCGGTACCTGGCGGCCTTGGAACCCAAAGAGCGGCGCCTTTCCGCCTACGAACGGAAGCGGGGGAACCTGGAAGCCGCGCTATGGTTCCAGGCCCACTTCACCCTAAAGGCGGAAGCCCTCCTCAAGGCCCAGGGGGACAAGCCCTTGAGAAAGTTCCTGGAGGCGGCCCCCCTGGACCGGAAGAAGGGGCACCGCCTCCTCCTGGAACTAGACCCCGGCCTCCGGGACTGGTTCACCACCTTCAGGAAGGTCTAGGGCCGAACCCTAGGGGGCACCTTCCCTTCCGCAAGGGCCCGCAGCCAGTTCAAGAAGGTGGCCTCCCCCACCTTGAGGGTATAGAGCTCAGGCCGGGGCAGGATGCAGTGCTGGGACCCCGGGGCCAGGAAGGAGGTGTAGTTGGTGGCCTGGGCGGGCAGGGTCACCGCCTGGAGGGCCTTCTCCGCCCATGCCTGGGCCGTGGCCTCGGAAGGGGTCCTCTCCCCTTTCATGAGGCCATAGAAGAAGATCTGGGTCCCGTCCAGGGCCGTGGTGTACTGGGCCATGGCCGCCTTGGGGTAGGCTCGGGCCAAGGCGGCGTAGATCTCCGCCACTTGGGGCCTGGGAGGAAGGCCAGGGAGGTCGGGGTAACGGGGGTTCCAGACCCTAAAGCCCGGGAAGTCCTCCGTGGCCACCCCCACCCCCGCATCCCCACAGAGGGCCACCTGGGCGTTCTTGTAAGTGGCAAATACCTTGTCCGCCCAGAACACCGCCCCGTAGGCCCCGGCGCTGCACCCGGTGACGAAAACCCGCTCCGCCCCTGGGTAGTTCCGGAAAAGGTACTCCAGCGCCGCCAAGGCGTTCCTGGCCCCCTGGTGGTGGACCCTAAAGCCCCCGTAGTCCACCGTGGCCTGGCCCACGTGCAGGTCCCCCGTGCAGTAGGGGACGAAGATGTGGGTCCAGCCGAAGAAAGGGTTGGCCACGCTCATGCGGTTGTAGATGCCCTGGGCCAGGAGGAGCTCCTGGGGGTCCACCTTCTTGCGGTAGGTTTGGCTTTCCGGGCCGCAGGTGGGCGTGTCCCAGCAGGCCCCGCCCCCCTGAAAGTCCAGGACCACCCGCTTGGGGTCCCCGGGGCTCACGTAAAACTTGTAGGGGGAACCGTCGGCGCACACCCCGCCCGGAACCTGGACCTCCTGCCAGAAGGGGCCTAGGCCCTGGGCCAAGGCCATAGCCAGGAGGAGAAAAAGCCCGATAAGGCGCCTCATTGTTTACCTCCCACCTAAAGTGTAGGGGATTCGCTGGACTAGGTCAAGAAAGCCCCCCACCGAAGCAAAGGCTTCGGTGGGGGGCCGAGAACGCTAGAAAACCGCTTTGCGCAGGATATCCGTCACAGAAACGATGCCGAGAATCGCCCCCTGGATCACCGGGGCCCGGCGGATGCCGGTGTTGGCGAAGAGGCGGGCCACGTATTCCACCCCCAGGTCGGGGTTCACGGTAATGACGGGCTTGGTCATGATCTCGTGGACCTGGACTGTGGAGGGGTCCTTACCGTAGGCGATGACCTTGTAGACGATGTCCGTTTCGGTGACGATGCCGTAGGCATCCTCCTCGCTTCGGCGCTCCACAATGAGGGCCCTGAGGCCCGTTTCCTTCATGAGGTTGATGGCCTCCTTTACCGTGGCCGAGCCCTGGATCCGCACCACCTCGGTGGTCATGATGTCCTTGGCCTTCTTCACGGCACACCTCCTAGCCCAGGAAGATGGTGGGAGTATCGGATGTTCTTAAGATATACCCTTGGTTGTCTTCTCGGATAGAGGCAAATGTCCCTTCCGGCAACCCTAAGGGAAAACCCCGGCCCCTAAAGGCCGGGGGATACCTTTAGGGCTCCGCCCAGGAAAGCCTCGGCGGAGCACCTGTCAGAGGCCAGCCCCGATCTCCAGGGCCGGGTTGGGCCGGCCGCCCTCCTCGGCCTCCCGGGCCTCAATCTTGCCCTTGATGCGCTTTAGGCGGAAGGTGTCCTCCCTTTCCCTTTGCTCCAGGACCTGCTGGATGAAGCGGATCTGGCCGCGGATGCCGGGGATGACCACCTGCTCCAGGGCGTTCACCCGCCGGGTGGTCTTCTTGATCTCCTCCCCGAGCTTTTTGAGGCGGGTTTCCGTGTTGGCCACCCGGACCAGGGCCTGGGCGTAGCGCAGGAAGGCCCGCTGGGCCTCGAGGACCTGGGCCGGGGTGGCCGGGGAAAGCCCCCCCTTGGGGAAGGCCACCTCGAGCCGGGGCACCCGGCTCCCCCAGACGTTCTCCACCTCCGCCTCCACCCCCTTAAGGGGCGGCACCCCTAGGGCGGCCGCGGCCACGGCCTCCGGCCCCGCAAAGGCCTGGGCCAGGAGAAGGGCGCTATAGGCCTCCTTGGCCGCCTCGTTCAGGGCCTTCCGGGCCTCCAGGGCCTCCCGCACCAGGCCGAAGAACTCGGCCACCAGGGCGTCCCGCTTCTTCTTGAGGAGGTCCACCCCCTTCTGGGCCAGGCGGAGCTGCCCCCGCCTTTGCAGAAGGTTCATCCGGGTGGGGCTCACCTGGCTCATGCCGCCTCCTTAGAGGGTCGTGCCCCAGATCTCTTCCAGCTTCTGGCCGTAGTACTTGCCGATGTGGTCCTTGGAGATGCGCTTGAGCTCACCTTGGGGCAGCATGGAGAGGAGGGCCCAGGCGATCTGGAGGCTCTCCTCAATGGAGCGGTTCTGCTGGCCCTGGTTGATGAAGAACTTCTCAAAGGCGTCGGCAAACTGGAGGTAGCGGCGGTCGTTCTCCGTGAGGGCGTCCTCGCCGATGATGGCCACCAGCTTGCGGATGTCCACCCCGTTGGCGTAGGCGGAGTAGAGCTGGTCGGAGACCTGCTTATGGTCCTCCCGGGTCTTGCCCTTGCCCACCCCGTTGTTCATGAGCCGGGAAAGGGAGGGGAGGGGGTCAATGGGGGGATAGATGCCCTTGCGGTGGAGCTCCCGGGAGAGCTGGATCTGGCCCTCGGTGATGTAACCCGTGAGGTCGGGGATGGGGTGGGTGCGGTCGTCGTCGGGCATGGAGAGGATAGGGATCTGGGTCACGCTCCCCTTCTTCCCCTCCACCACCCCTGCCCGCTCGTAGATGGTGGCCAGGTCGGTGTACATGTAGCCCGGGTAGCCCCGGCGCCCGGGGATCTCCTCACGGCTCGCCCCGATCTCCCGTAGGGCCTCGCAGTAGTTGGTCATGTCCGTGAGGATGACCAGCACGTGGTAGTCGTGCTCAAAGGCCAGGTACTCCGCCACGGTGAGGGCCATGCGGGGGGTGAGGATGCGCTCAATGGTGGGGTCGTCGGCCTTGTTCAGGAAAAGGACGGAGCGGGAAAGGGCCCCCGTGCGCTCAAACTCCTGGATGAAGTAAGAGAGCTCCCGCTGAGTGATGCCCATGGCGGCGAAGACCACTGCGAAGGGCTCCTCCTTCTCCCCTTCCCCGGAGAGGTCGGGGCGGACGGTGGCCTGGCGGGCGATCTGGGCGGCGATCTCGTTGGCGGGAAGGCCCGAGCCCGAGAAGATGGGGAGCTTCTGCCCCCGCACCAGGGTGTTCATCACGTCAATGGTGGAGATGCCAGTCTGGATGAACTCCTCGGGCTTCCTACGGGCCACGGGGTTCAGGGGCAGGCCCACGATGGGCAGGCGCTTTTCCGGGGTAATGGGGGGCAGGCCGTCAATGGGCTTGCCGATGCCATTGAAGCGCCGGCCCAGCATCTCCTTGGAAACCCCAAGCCGGGCCACGTCCTCCACCAGGCTCACGCTGGTGGTGGCCAGGTCCAGCCCCGTGGTCTCCTCGAAGACCTGGATGACCGCGTACTCCTCGGAGACCTCGATGACCTGCCCGCCGCGGATGCGGCCGGAGCCGTCCTTGATGTCCACAATGGCCCCGTAGGCCAGGTCCTTGGCGTTCTCCACGAAGAGGAGCGGCCCGGAGATGTAGGTGATGCCAGTGTATTCCTTCTTCAAGAGGTCCATCTTCCCTCCCTTAGGCCAGGGCCTTAAAGGCGCCCTCAATCTCCTGCAGGGTCTCCTCCAGATAGGCGGGGAAGGCCTCCTCCGTGACGTAGCGGGCGCGGCCAATACGCTCCACCACGGGAAGCCCCAGGATTTCGTCAATGGAAACCCCGCGCCGGATGGCCGTCTCCGCCTCCTTGTAGAAGGCCAGGATCATCCTCATGATGCCGTAGGCCTTGGGCATGGAGCAGTAGGCGTCCACCTCGTGGTAGGCGTTTTGCTGGAGGAAGTCCTCGCGGATGATGCGGCCCACCTCAATGATGAGCCTTTCCGCGTCCTGGAGGGCATCGGGCCCCACCAGCTGGACGATCTCCTGGAGGCCGGCCTCCCGCTGCAGGAGCTCGGAGATGGTGTCCCGGAGCTCAGGGTAGTCGGGGGCCACGTTCTCCCGGTACCAGGGGTCCAGGGCGGGGGTGAAGAGGCTATAGGAGCCATTCCAGTTGATAGCGGGGAAGTGGCGGCGGAAGGCCAAGGAAGCGTCCAGTCGCCAGAAGGCCCCCACGATGCGCAGGGTGGACTGGGTCACGGGCTCGGACATGTCGCCGCCCGGCGGGGAGACCGCGCCCACGATGGTCACCGCCCCCTCCTCGCCCCCCAGGGTGATGACCTTGCCCGAGCGCTCGTAGAAGGCCGCAAGGCGGGCCGCGAGGTAAGGGGGGTAGCCCTCCTCCGCAGGCATCTCCTCGAGGCGGCTAGAGATCTCCCGCAAGGCCTCCGCCCAGCGGCTGGTGGAGTCGGCCATGAGGGCCACGGAGAAGCCCTGGTCGCGGAAGTACTCCGCGATGGTCACCCCCACGTAGATGCTGGCCTCGCGGGCGGCCACGGGCATGTTGGAGGTGTTGGCGATGAGCACGGTGCGGTGCATGAGGGGCCCGCCGGTCTTGGGGTCGGTGAGCTCGGGGAACTCCACGAGGACGTCCGTCATCTCGTTCCCCCGCTCCCCGCAGCCCACATAGACCACCACGTCGGCGTTGGACCACTTGGCCAGGGACTGCTGGGTCACAGTCTTGCCGCTCCCAAAGGGCCCTGGGATGGCCGCCGTCCCCCCCATGGCCACGGGGAAGAGGACGTCCAGGATGCGCATGCCCGTGAGGAAGGGGGTGTTGGGGTCAAGCTTCCGCTGCACGGGGCGGGCACGCCGCACGGGCCAGGTGTGGTACATCTTGAGCTCCGTGCCGTCCTCCAGGACCACCACCGGCTCCTCCACGGTGTACTCACCCGCGGGCTTCACCTCTTTCACCCGGCCCTTCACGTCCGGGGGCACCAGGATCTTGTGGGTGAAGGCGAACTCGGGCACAGTGCCGAGAACCATGCCCCCCCGCACCTCATCCCAGGGCTTGACCCTAGGGGTCCAGGCCCACTTGCGCTCGCGGTCCAGGGCATACACCACCACGCCCCGGCTAATGTAGATGCCGGTCTTCTCCCGGATCCGCTCCAGAGGGCGCTGGATGCCGTCGTAGATGCCGTTCAGCATCCCGGGGCCGAGCTCCACCGCCAGGGGGAGCCCCGTGGATACCACGGGCTCACCCACCTTGAGGCCCGAGGTGTCCTCGTAGACCTGGACGAAGGCGGTGTCCCCGTCCAGGCGGATGATCTCCCCCACCAGACCCTCGTGCCCCACCTTGCAGATGTCGTACATCCGGGCCCCGGTCATGCCCTTGGCGATGACGGCCGGGCCCGCAATCTTCTGGATGACACCCTGGATCATCTTCCCTCCATTCTAAAGCTTGATGTCAAAGCCGATGGTCTCGCGCACCAAAGCCCGCATGTAGGCCTCCACGTCGGGGTTCTGGAAGGCCTCCTTGAGCCCTGCAATGGGCAGGAGCACAGGCAGGTCCCGCCCCCGCATGAGCCTCTCCACCGCCTTTTCTGGTTCGGGAAGGAGGCTTCCGTCCACGGCCACCAGGGCGTAGTCCTTGCCCTGGACGAGCTCCGCAAGGCGGGCCCTCGCCTCCTCCGGGGTGGAGGCCCCATAGGCCTCGAGGCCCGCTAGGCGGAACCCTTGGGCGGTCTCGGGATGGGCGATCACCGCGATCTTCACGGGCAGGTCACCTCCTCCTCCACCTGGGCCCGGGGCAGGCCATAGTAGGCCTTACGGGCGATGAGCCTTAGGCGCTGGCCCTCCCACTCCCGCTCCTTCACGTAGGCCAGGGCCAGCCCCGCCCCCAAGGGGTCATTCAGACCCTTTCTGGCCTCCTTTAAGAGGATGCAGCGCAGGCGGCGGGCCACCTCCTTAAGGTCCCGCGCCCCCGCCAAGGGGGCAAGGGGGGTGCCGGATAACTCGTCCAGCACAGCGTAGTCCCCCTCCAGGAGGCGGGTGAAAGCCACCCGGTCTAAAAAGCGCCCACCCCGGATGAAGATCTCCTCTGGGGAAACGCTTTCCCCCTGGAACTTGAAAGCGTTTTGGATGTTCTCCGCGTCCACCTCCAGGGCCAGATAGTCCCTCAAGAGGGGCTGGTCCAAGCCCTTGGCCCCCTTGGCCAGCTCCTCGTAGAAGCGCTTGGCCAGGAGGGCCTCGAGGCGGGCCGGGTCCTGGGTCTCCCGCAGGGCCTGCCTAAGGGCCCGGGCCAAGGGGTGGCCGGGCACGGCGAGGAGCTGGGCCAGGCCGGCTGCGTCCTGGGCCTCGTAGAGGAGGGGCCAGAGGCCCTCTTTAAGGGTCCCCGGCAGGAGGGCCACCTCCTCCAGGGGGCGGCCCGTGGCCTTGGCCCGAAGAACGGCCAGGAGGTTAGTGAGGTCGTTTTTCAAAAGGAGGAGCCGCACCGCCTCCCGGGCCTCCCCCGTGACCAGTCGGAAAAGGTCCCCCACCAGCCGGGCCTGAGCCCTTTCCACCGCCCGGTCCACGTCCCCTAGGGCCTGGCCTGCCAGGTCCTGGCCGTAGGGGGTTTCGGAGAGGAGGCGGAGAAAATCGGGGAATGGTAGGTCCAGGGCCTCCTGGAAGAAGCTCTCCTTCAAGAGGCCCGCCCGCCGGGCCCGGATCCGCGCGTTGAGGTAAGCGAAATCGTCCGCCATGGCCTTAGCCCCAAAGGACCTGGGCCACCTTGGCCGAAAGGGCATCCCAGGCCCGCGCAAGACGGGAGAGGACCGAGTTCTCCACCTGGGTCTTCCCTCCCCGGCCCACCGCCCGCACCCCGAGGCGCAAGGCAGGGTCGGGACGGAGGGCTAGGCCCCGCGCCTTGGCCAGGTCCTCCAGGTGGGGCAGATCCTCCGGGTGGGCCAAGAGGGCCTCGGGCTCGGGCAGGGCGGAAAGGGCCTCCTCGGCAAGCCGCTTCAGGATATCGGGCCAGCGGGGGTCCTTGGGAAGGGCAAGGAGGGTCTCCTCCACCCGGGCCCGCACCCCCTCCAGCACCTCCCCCTTGGCCTGGGCCCGGGCGGTGGCAAGGAGGAGCTCCCCAGCGCTTTCCGCCCGCTTGAGGGCGGTTTGGAAGGCGGCCCTTACCGCCTTCTCCTTGGCGCCCACCAGGGCCTCGGCCTTGGCCCTGGCCTCGGCCAGAAGGCCCTCCGCCTCCCTCTTCGCCCCCTCGAGGACGGCGCGGACCTCCGCCTCCACCTCTTGGCTCAGGATGGCTTCCAGCTTAGACATTCACCCTCCTTTGGGGAAAAGGGCCCCACCCCAAGGAGGGCAGGGCCCAGAAAGGGCTTAGAGCTTGCCGTTCAGGATGAAGGCGATGAGGAGACCGAAGATCACCAGGGTCTCGGGCAGGAGGAGGAAGATAAGGGCGGTACCGAAGTTGCCCCGGTCCTCCGCAATGGCCCCCACGCCCGCGGCCCCGATGCGGGCCTGGGCCACGCCCGTGCCCAAAGCGGCCAGGCCCACCGCCAACCCCATGCCCACGGCGATGAGGCCCCGGTCCAGACCCCCGGAGGCCGCCACCTCCTCCGCCGCCAAGGCCAACGCGCCGAACACCGTCAGGAAAAGAACCGCCAGTAGCTTCTTCATCGTTTTCCCTCCCTACTGCGTCTCGCGGACGCTTTTGAACGGCCGGTATGGCCTGCCGTTCTCCTCGTAGAACCCGAACTTGGTAAAGAACTCCACCCAGATCAAACGGATGGGCTGAAGCATGTGCCCCAAGGTGGTGAGGAGGAGGATGAGAAGGTGGAGCACCCCCGCCACCCCAATGCCCAAAAGGGCCCCCAGAAGCCCAAGCCTATCCGCCAGGGCAAAGCCCACGTCCGTGAGGAGCCCAGCCAGGATGCCCCCCGCAGCCCCCACGGCGTAGATACGGATGTGGGAAAGGATGTGCCCCGCTTGGGTGAAGATCTCCGGAATCATGAGCCAGAGGCGGCTCATGAGGACGGAAAGCAAGAACACGCCAAAGCCAAGGTACATGAGAAGGCTGAGCCAGCCCGCCTGGAGGTTCCCCAGGTAGGAGGCCGCCAGGGCGAGGATCCCGGTAAGCCCCCCCAAATACCCCACCCCCTCCCAGAAGTGGGCCATGTGGTGGTGCTTGAGGCCCAGGTAGGCCCTAAGGAGGAGGCCATAGAAGACCATGACCACCCCAAAGGCCACGGAAAGGAGGATAAGGAGGTTGGCCGTTTCGGCGGTATTGATGCGGTGAATGAGGATAGGGATGAGGCCCGGGT
Organism: Thermus sp.; assembly: GCF_037444525.1. Lineage (GTDB taxonomy): Bacteria > Deinococcota > Deinococci > Deinococcales > Thermaceae > Thermus. Next base: position 46,983 of record NZ_JBBIMD010000001.1, read on the forward strand.
GCTCGGGGGTACCGAAGACCCCCAGGTGCTCCAGGAAGGTCCCGAAGAACTCCCCGTAGACCAGGCCCCAGACCACGGTCCAGAAGACCATCCAGTTCAGGATGTAGACCAGCTTGCGGATGACCTCGGGCTTGAGCTTCAGGGCGAAGAGGTCAATGGCCAAGGTCTCATTCCGCTTGGCGTAGCCGGAAAGCCAGCGCCCGAGGAGGAGGAAGAGGAGGGCGTAGCCGATGTCCCCCACGATCATCCCGAACCAGAAGGGGAAGAAGATGGGGACCACCGGGGTGGGGTCCAGGGTGCCGTACTTGGGGGTGTTGAGGAAGGAAACCAAAAGCTCAAAGGGCTTGGCCCAAGGAGGGTTGTCCAGGGCCACGGGGACGCGGTCCGCCTCGTGGTGCTCGTCCACCGGCTCAAAGGCGTAGACCACCTCCTCCTTGTGGCGGGCCAGGGCCTCCTCCACCCGGGCCTTGGCCTTCGCGGGCACGTAACCCAAGAGGGCAAAGCCGTACCGCCCCGAGGCCAACTCCTCCAGGGCCTTGAGGCGGGCCACCTCGTCCTTGGCCCGGGTCCAGAGGCTCCGCAGGGTGGAAAGGGCCTCCCCCGCCAGCTTGAAGAGGGCCTGGCGCACCTCGGAAAGCTCCTTGGGGGCCTTTTCCGAGCGCTCCCTGAGGAGGCGGGCCGCTTCGGAGAGGGAAAGCTCGCTGAAGCGCCCGGGAAGCTTCAGTTCCGCGAGGCCAGCACGGGAAAGGGCAGCCTTGGCTGCCTCCACCTCTTTACGGTGGACCACAAGCAAGGCGGCAAGGCCCTTGCCGTAGGGCTCATGGACCAGGAGATAGCGGTCCTCCAGGGTCTTCCTCAGGGCCTCCTCCACCAGGGGAAGCTCCTTCTCCGCAAGGAGGAAGGGGAGGACCCGGAGGAAGGGGCTCTTGTCCAGGCCCTGGGCCATGGAGGAAAGCTTCTCCAGGGGCTCCAGGTAGGTGGCGGCCAGGGCGATCTCCTCCTCCAGCTCCTGCTTCTGGCGGGTAAGCCCCTCCGCGTGGGCCTGGATGGGCTTTAGGGCCTTCTCCGCCTCGGGAAGCCCCTCGGGAAAGGGCCGGGCGGGCTCGGGCTCCTGGCCAAGGAGGGCCAGGGTGTGCTCCGCCCCCGCGGCCACACCCTCCCAGCGCCTAAGCTCCTCCCTTTCCTCGGGGGAGAGGCGGTACTCGGAAAGGGCCTTGGTCCGCAAGGTTTCCAGGTGGACCACCCCCGCCTGCTGGAGGCTTTGGAGAAGGACCCTGGACCTGGACCTGGGCCCGGCCAGGACCAGCTTCTCCATGGGGGCGATCACGGAAGGACCTCCTTTAAGACCAGCTCCACCGCAGCCTGGAGCTTGGCCTGTACGGCCTCCTTCACCTTCCTGGCCTCCTCCTCCGCCCGCTGGCGGTAGGCCACCAGGATGGCCTCCACCTCCTTGGCCTCCCTGGCCCGGTACTCCTCCTCCAGGGCCTTGGCCTTGGCCTCTGCTTCCTGGAGGAGGGCTTGGGCCTCCTCCTGGGCCCGCTTCACCATGGCCTCCGCCTCCTTCTTTGCTCCCTCGAGGCGGGCCAGGAGCTCATGCTCCTTCTCCGCTAGGCTTTTGATAAGTCCCAGGCCTGCCATCGCCCCTCCCTTGTGAAAAGATGCGCAAAATGCGCCTGCCGGCTATATTACCGGCTCCTTTGGGGCCTGTCAACGGGCCATCCATCAAGCCCCGACTAAGTATACTTGCCGGATGAGGATTCTGGTCAACGAGCGGGGCGCGGAGAGGCTTTTGGGCCGCCACCTTTGGGTGTTCCGCCGGGATGTGCTCTCGGGCCCCAGCGAGCCTGGGCTTTTCCCCGTCTACTTCGGGCGGCGCTTCTTGGCCCTGGCCCTTTACAACCCCCAAAGCGACCTCGCGGTGCGGGCCTACCGGTTTGGGGAGGGGGAGCCGGAGGAGGCCCTTCTGGAAAACCTCAAGCGGGCCCTGGCCCGGCGGGAGAAGACCCTGGAGGAAGAGCCCGAAGGAGGGTTCCGCCTGGCCCACGCGGAGGGGGACTTCCTGCCCGGGCTGGTGGTGGACAGCTACGCCGGCCACCTGGTCCTCCAGGCCACGGCCTACGCCTGGGAGGGGCTCCTTCCCCGGGTGGTGGAGGTCCTAAGGCCCTACGCCAAAAGCCTCCTGGCCAAGAACGACGCCCCCGTCAGGACCCTGGAGGGGCTTCCCCTCTACACCCGCCCCCTCCTGGGGGCGGTGCCCCCTAGGGTGGAGGTCAAGGAGGGGGGGATCCGCTACCTGGTGGACCTTTTTGAGGGGCAGAAGACGGGGGCCTTTCTGGACCAGCGGGACAACCGCATCCTCATGGAGCGCTTCCGGGGAGAAAGGGCCCTGGACGTCTTCAGCTACATGGGGGGGTTCGCCCTGCACCTGGCCCTGGGGTTCAAGGAGGTGGTGGCGGTGGATAGCTCCGAGGCCGCCTTGAAGCGGGCGGAAGAAAACGCCCAGTTGAATGGACTCTCCCTGAAAACGGTGGAGGCCAACGCCTTTGACCTCCTAAGGGCCCTGGAAAGGGAGGGGGAGCGGTTTGATCTCGTGGTCCTGGACCCCCCGGCCTTCGCCAAGGGGAGGAAGGACGTGGAGCGGGCCTACCGGGCCTACAAGGAGGTGAACCTGAGGGCCATGCGCCTTCTCAAGGAGGGGGGAATCCTGGCCACGGCCAGCTGCAGCCACCACCTCACCGAGCCCCTCTTCTACGAGATGCTAAAGGACGCAGCCCAGGACGCCCGTCGGGCCTTCCGCGTGCTGGAAAAGCGCGGCCAGGGGTGGGACCACCTGGTCCTCCTCAACCACCCGGAAACCCACTACCTGAAGTTTGCCCTACTCCAAATGGCCTAAGGGAAATGAGGGGTAGACTGGGGGCATGGAAGGGGAGGGGCTTCTGGAGAAGCTGGGGCAGCACCTGGTCTGGCGCATCGGCAAAGCAGAGGAGGAGGACGTGGTGGTGGTGCGGGTGGGCCTGGCTTCCGCCACCCCTCGCTTCCGGGAACGCCCCCGCCTCCTGAACGTGCCGGACGCGGAGCTGGCCCGGCTGGTACAGGAAGGGAAGGTGCGGGTGGAATGGGTGGACTAAGGCTTCCCCTGCCCCCCAAGGGCCTTCCCCTCACCTTGCGGTTAGAGGGAGACCGGCTTTACGGGGAGGTTCACGCCCAGGCCCCGGTCTTCGGGGAGGTGCGCCTGCCCTTCGCCGCCCGCCTCGAGGGGCCCCTCCTCCGGCCCCTCCCCCTCCCCCCCCCTGCCTTGGAGGTGGAGGGGCAGCTTGGGGAGGGGGTGCTGGAGCTTTCCTTCCGGCTCCACCTAGGGGAGAAGTGGGGCGATCGGGCCCTGGCCCGGATCCTGGAAGCCCTCCTTCTCCGCCAGCTGGAAAACACCCTTTCCCAGAAGGCCCAAACGCTGGTATAGTGGCTCCCAAAGGGGGCGGAATATGGTGGAAGTCCGATATCTTGGCCACTCGGCGGTGCTCCTTTCGGACGGGAAAACGCGGATCCTCATAGACCCCTTCCTCACCGGAAACCCCATGGCCGCGGCCGGGGTGGGGGAGGTGGAGGCGGAGCTTATCCTCGTCACCCACGCCCATGGGGACCACTTCGGGGACAGCGTGGCCCTCTCCAAGAAGGGCGGGATGGTGGTCTCTACCTTTGAGATCGCCACCTACGCGGAGAAGCACGGCGCAAAGAGCATCCCCATGAACCTCGGGGGGACCTACCGCTTTGAAGGGGGGTGGCTCAAGTGGGTCCCCGCCTGGCACTCCTCTAGCTTCCCCGACGGCACCTACGGGGGGATGCCCATGGGGGTGGTGGTGGAGCTTGGGGGCAGGCGCCTCTACCACGCGGGGGACACCGCCCTCTTTTCCGATATGCGCCTCATCGGGGAGCTGGGGCTGGACCTGGCCTTCCTCCCCATCGGCGACCACTTCACCATGGACCCCGAGGATGCCCTGAAAGCCCTGGAGCTCCTAAGGCCCAAGAGGGTGGTCCCCATCCACTACAACACCTTCCCCCCCATCCGCCAAGACGGGGAGGCTTTTGCCCAGAGGGCCAGGAAGAAGGGCGTGGAGGGGCACGCCCTTAAGCCAGGGGAGGTCTTAAGGCTTGACTAGCCCAAGCCGGAAGGACTTCCGCCTGGAGATGCTCTTGGGCCTCGGGCAGACGGCCCAGGTCTACCTTGCCCACGGACCCCGCGGGGAACGGGTGGCCCTCAAGATCCCCAAGAAGGGGGTGCGGGAGGATCCCCACCTTTCGGAGCGCTTCGCCCGGGAGGTGAACTTCGCCCTCTCCCTCCGGCACCCCCACCTGGTGCGGGGGCTATGGGGGGTGCCTTTGGGGGAGGAGGCCTTTTTGGCCCTGGAGTACCTGGAGGGGGGCACCTTGGAGGAGCGCCTCCTTCAGGGCCCCCTGCCCAGGGAGGAGGCCAAGAAGGCCCTCCTTCAGGTGGGACAGGCCCTCCTTTTCCTCCACGAGAAGGGCTTTTTGCACCAGGACGTGAAACCCGCCAACGTCTTCGTGGGAGAGGGGGTCTACAAGCTGGGCGACCTGGGAACGCTGAGAGCCAAGGAGGACCGGAGCCGGGAGTACGCGGGAAGCCCCTTCTACCTGGCCCCGGAGCTCCTCTTGGGGGCCTTTCCCAGCGAGAAGAGCGAGGCCTACAGCTTCGGGGTCATGGCCTACGAACTCCTCACCGGACGGCGGCCCTTTAGGGGGGAGAGCTTGCAAGAAATCCAGAATGCCCACCTCTTCCTTCCCCCACCCCCCACCTCCCTTCCCCCAAAGCTGGACCGGGCCTTAAGGCAGCTTCTCGCCAAAAGGCCCGAGGACCGGGGGAGCATCCAGGAGTTCCTAGAGGTTCTGGCCAAAACCTGAAGGAGGAAGGCATGGAAGGCGTATGGTACCCCCTGGGGGCGGAGGCCACCCGGCTTTACCGCCTGATGCAGGCCCTGGGCTTTTCGGACTACGGGGCCTTCCACCGCTACAGCGTGGAGGAGCCCGAGGAGTTCTATAGGGCCCTCATGGACCACCTGGCCCTCCCCTGGCGGAGGCCCTACGAGAAGGCCATGGAGGGGGGCTTCCCCTTCCCCCGGTTCTTCGTAGGGGGGGCCTTGAACCTCACGGACTGGGCCCTAGGCCACCCGGAAGAGGCCTTGGCCCTGGTCCACGAGACGGAGGACGAGGCTGTGCGGAGCCTCACCTATGGGGAGCTCAGGAAGGAGGTGGCCCGGCGGGCGGGGGAGCTTAGGGCCTTGGGGGTGGAACGGGGGGACCGGGTGGGGCTTTGGCTCCCCTTGGGCCTCGAGGCCGCCCTCTACCTCCTGGCGGCGGCCCATATCGGGGCCATCGCCATACCCATCTTCTCTGGCTACGCGGCGGAGGCCGCCGCGATGCGGCTCAAGGACGCGGAGGCCAAGCTCCTCATCGTCCAAGATGGCTTTCTTCGCCGGGGGAAAAAGGTGGAGCTTTTGGGCGAAGCCCGCAAAGCCCGGGCGCTTGCGGGGACGGAGCGGGTCCTTGTGGTGCCGAGGCTCGGCCTTCCCCTGGAAGAAGGGGAGGTCTTGGCGGGGGGCGAGGGGGAGGAAGCCCCCGCGGAGACCATGGGAAGCATGGACCCCTTCATGCTCATCTACACCTCAGGCACCACGGGCCGCCCCAAGGGCACGGTCCACTACCACGCGGGCTTCCCCTTAAAGGCCGCCTTGGACCTGGCCCTTTTCTTTGACCTCCGTCCTGGGGAAAGGCTTTTCTGGTTCACCGACCTGGGCTGGATGATGGGCCCCTGGGCCATCCTGGGGGGGCTCATCCTGGGAGCCACGGTGCTCCTCTACGACGGGGCCCCCGACCACCCGGGGCCCGACCGGATCTGGCGGCTGGTGGAGGCCCACCGGGCCACCCACCTGGGCCTCTCCCCCACCCTGGTGCGGGCCCTCATCCCCTTTGGGGAAGGCCCCGTGCGGGCCCACAACCTCTCCTCCCTAAGGGTCTTGGGCTCCACGGGGGAGCCCTGGAACCTCGAGCCCTACCTCTGGTTCTTCCGGGTGGTGGGGGAGGAACGGCACCCCATCGTGAACTACTCCGGGGGGACGGAGGTCTCGGGGGGCATCCTGGGGAACGTCCTCCTCCGCCCCATCAAGCCCATGGGCTTCAACGCCCCCGCTCCCGGCATCGAGGCCGCCGTCTTGGACGAGATGGGAAGGCCGGTGCGGGGCCAAGTGGGGGAGCTGGCGGTCCTTAGGCCCTGGCCAGGGATGACCAAGGGCTTCTGGCGGGACGAGGAGCGCTACCTCAAGACCTACTTCAGCAAGGTCCCTGGGGTCTGGGTCCACGGGGACTTCGCCCTTCTGGACGAGGAGGGGCACTTCTTCATCCTGGGCCGCTCCGACGACACCCTGAAGGTGGCGGGCAAGCGGGTGGGCCCCGCGGAGGTGGAGACCGCGGCCATGGCCCACCCCGCCCTAAGGGAGTGCGCGGCCATCGGGGTGCCCCACCCGGTGAAGGGGGAGGCCATCCTCCTCTTCGCCGTGGTGAAGCCAGGGGTGGAGGCGGGCCCGGCCCTGGCGGAGGAGGTGGCGGACAGGGTGGCCGAGGCCTTGGGGAAACCCTTAAGGCCCGAGCGGGTCCTCTTCGTCCCCGACCTCCCCAAGACCCGGAACGCCAAGGTCATGCGCCGGGTGGTGCGGGCGGCCTACCTGGGCCAAGACCCCGGTGACCTCTCCGCCCTGGAAAACCCCGAGGCGGTGGAGGCCATCCGCCTAGCGGCCCAATCGGGGGAGGGAAAGCCTTAGGAGAAGGGCCCCGGCCCCGTAAAGGAGCGCCCCAAGCCCTCCGCCTAGGAAGAGGGGGGGGAGGGCTTCCTTTGGGATAAAGGCGGGTATGGCCTTTTGGAGAAGGAGGCCAGGAAGGGCAGCGAGGAGGCTTAGGAGGAAAAGGCGCGGGAGAAGCCCCCCCACCCCAAGCCCCCCCACCCCCTCCCGGCGGAGGAGGAAGAGGTAGAGGAAAAGCCCCAGATACCCGGCCAGGGCGGTGGAGAGGTTGAGGAGGAAAAGGCGCAGGAGAAGCCCCCCCACCCCAAGCCCCCCCACCCCCTCCCGGCGGAGGAGGAAGAGGTAGAGGAAAAGCCCCAGATACCCGGCCAGGGCGGTGGAGAGGTTGAGGAGGAAAAGGCCCACGTCCCTTAGGAGCCAGTAGCCCAGGGTGTTGCTGAGAAAGACGAGGGCGCTGGCGGCAACCGCCTCCCGTACCCGTCCCAGGGCGTAAAGCCCCCGGAGGAGGAGGGTGTTGAGCCCCCAGGGGAGGAGGGCGAGGCCCAAGGCAGTGAGGACCTCGGCGCTATAGCGGCGGTTTTCTGGACTTAAGGGGCCGAAAAGGCCAAAGAGGAGGACCACCCCGTAAGGGGCGAGGCCCACCACGAGCCCTGAAAGGAGGCCGAGGAGAAGGCCCACCCTGGCCAGGGGGCCCCTCAGGAAGCGGGCGAGCTCCGCCCCCCTAAGGGTGCTCATGCGGGGGAAGAGGGCGATGGCGGGGGAGGTGGCGAAGAGGCCCAGGAACATCTGGAAGATCACCTCGGCGTTGTAAAAACCGGTGACCGCGGCCTGGGGGTAGCGGGTGAGGATGTGGGTGAGGACCAGGTTGAGAAACTGGCGCAAGGAGGTGGTGAAGGCGAAGGGCCCGATGCGGAGGAGGGCCTGGCCCAAGGCTGGGTGCCAGCGCCACTCGGGGAAGAAGCCCCGGAGGAAGGGGAGCTGGACCAGGGCCTGGAAGATCCCGCCCAAGGCCACGGAAAGGCCCAAGACCGTAGGATCTCCCGGGAAAAGGGCCATGAGGAGGATGGTCACCAGGTTGAAGGCGATGGGGCCCAAGGCGTAGGGCAGAAAACGCTCCTCCGCCTGCAAAAGCGCGGAGAAGAGGGCAGCTAAGGAGATCCCGAGGAGGAAGGGGAGGAGGAGCCGGGTGAGGTAGACCACCTGCCCGAAAAGCGCCTCCTGGCGGAGGTGGCTCTCCTGGGCCACCAGGAGGTCCACCACCAGGGGGGCGAGGAGGTAGCCCGCCCCCAGGAGAAAGAGGTTCACCCCCAGGAGGAAGGCGTAGAAGCGGCGGGCGAAGGGCCGGCTCTCCTTCGGAGGAAGCCCCTTTAGGAGAGGGATGAGGGCGTTTTGCACCGCCCCTTCGGCCAAAAGCTCCCTCAGGAGGTTCGGCACCCGGTAGGCCACGTTGAAAGCGTCCTTCAGGGCATCGGGGTAAAGGGCGTTGAAAAGGGCCTGGCGCACCAGGCCCAGCACCCTCGAGGCCAGGGTGCCCCCCATGACCAGGAGGACCTTACGGAGCATCCTTCTCCAGGACCTCTTGGAAGGCCTCGAGGAAGCCCGCCTGGTTCACCACCGTGAGGCCGTGGAGGGCGGAGAGCTCCTTGGCGCGTGCCCTGTCCATCCCCAGGAGGACCAGAAAGCTCTCCCGCCCGGAGAGGCCCAGGGTCTTCTTGAGGGCGGCGTACTTGGCGATGTGGGCCTGGAACTCCCCCGTCTTGGCCTCAAACCAGAAGAAGCGCTCCCCCACCCGCACCAACACGTCCAGCTCCATGGCCTCGCCCCCGGGCAGGGTCACCTGGTAGCCCACGGCCACCTCGTGGGGCAGGTTCTTGGAGCGGAGGAACTTCTTGAGCTTCTCCGCCACGTAGCGCTCCAGCCAGCCCCCGGTGAGGAAGTTCTGCACCCAGCCCTCGGTGCTGGCCTTGGCCCGGATGCGCCGCTCCTCGCTTTTGTAGTGGTAGCTGGTGAGGAGGGCGTACTGCTTGAGGAGGGTGCAGAACTGGGTGGAGTTGGCGATCTCCTCCTGGGAAGCCTCCGCCAAGGAGAGCTCAAACTGGCGCTTGGTGGAAAGGCTCTGCTTCAAGCGCTCGTAGAGCTTCTCCAGGCTGGGGTAACGGTCCCCCAGGAAGAGGGCCAGCCGGGTGAGCACCCTCTCCTTTTCCTCCTCCTCGGCCTCCGGGCGGCGCACCACCTGGATGCCAAGGCCCGAAAGCCACTCCTCCAGGCTGGCCAGGCCCTTTTTGGGCCTCTCCGGAGGCTTTTTCTCCTCCGGAAGGGGCTCATCCGGGGAGGGGGCCTTGAGGAGGCGCCACATCTCCTGGGCCAGGGCGAAGAAGCGGGCCCTAATGGGGTCTTCGGGGGCCTCGAGGCCGGGGGGCAGGACCCCCTGGCGCAGGGTGTCCAAAAGGTAGGCCTCCAGGGCCTCCTGCAAGGCGGTGCGGGCGGCCTCGAGGTGCTCGGCCTCCACCTTTAGGCCGAGCTCGGGGATCTCGCCCACATAGCGGCCCGGGGCCAAGAGGTCGTACCGGGCCCGGGCTAGGGTGGCGGAAAGGTAACGGGTCAGAACGCCCACGGGCTCCATGCTACAAGAAGGCGGCATGGCCTAGGCCCACTCCACCCAGCTCCCCTTGGGGGTCTTGCGCACCCTAAGCCGGGCGGGCAAGCGCTCCGCCAGGGCCTCCACATGGGTGACGATGCCCACCAGCCTGCCCTGGGTGGGAAGGGCCTCCAGGACCCCAGCGGCCATCTCCAGGGTCTCGCCGTCCAGGGTGCCGAAGCCCTCGTCCAGGAAGAAGGCCCCAAGCCTTCCCTTGGAAAGCTCCTCCGAAAGGGCCAGGGCCAGGGCCAGGCTGGCCAGGAAGCTCTCCCCCCCCGAGAGGGTGCGCACCGGGCGCTCCGCCTCCGCCCAGCGGTCCAGGATGAGGTAATCGTCCGCCTTGGGAAGGAGGCGGTAGCGGTCCCCGGAAAGGGCCGAAAGCAGCTCGTTGGCCCGGGCCAGAAGGGCCTCCTGGCGCTGGCCTAGGAGGTGGGCGGGGAAATTGTCCTCCTGGAGGTCCTGGGCGAGCTTAGCCCAAAGGTCCAGCTCCCCCACGAGCCAAGCCAGCCGGCCCTCCACCTCCCGGCGGCTCGCTTCCGCCTCCTCCAAGGCCTTTAGGCGCTCTTCCAAACGGCCCCCCTCCCGCATGAGCTCCTCCAACTTCTCCTTTAAGCCCGGAAGCGTCCCCTTTAGGGCCTGGACCTTTTCCCGGACCTCCTCCAGGGTAGGCGCGGGCTCTGGAAGGGGGGGGAGGGCCCTTAAGGCCTCCTCCACCTGGCGGAGCTCCTCCTCGTACGCCTTCAGGCGGCCCTCCAAGGCCTGCCGTTCCTCGGGGGAAAGGGCCTGGTCCTTGGCCTCCTCGTAGGGCATGAGGCCCTGGGTGCGGGCCTCGGCCTCCCTTAGGGCCTTCTCCTGCTCCTCCTTGCGGGCAGCAAGGGCCTTGAGATCCCCCTCAAGCCCCTGGAGCTTTTGGGAAAGCTTCTGGAAACGCTCCTCCAGCTCCTTTAGGGCCTCGTACTGCTCCTCCAGGGCCTTCAGGTGGGCCTCCACCCCCTTCCCCCCCGTGGCCTCGTCCAGGTGGGCCTGTAGGCCCGAGGCCAAAGCGGCCTTCTCCTCCTGGAGGGCCTTTTCCCGCTCCCTTAGGGCCTCGAGGCGGGCCCGGGGGTCCTGGACCCCGGCTAGGCGGTGCTGGGCCTCCTCCTCCTTGAGGCGGGCCACCTCCTTTTCCACGGCCTTCCTCCGGCCCTGGACCTCCCGGTAGGCCTCTCTTAGCTCCTGAAGCGCCCTCTCCTGGGCCTCCAGCTCGGCCTTCAGGGCCTGCACATCCCCGGGAGCGGGCTCCACCCCCAGGGTTTGGAGCTCCTCCCGAAGCCTCTTCCCTTCCACCTCCTTAAGGGCGAGCTTTTGGGTAAGCTCGCGCACTTCCCTTTCCAACCCGGCCTTGGCCCTAGGATCCGAAAGGGATTTGTGAACCTCGGGAAGGGCGTGGACCACCCCCCCGCACAAGGGGCAGGGCTCCCCCACCCGGAGGAGGTCCCGGTAGGCGAGAAGGCCCAGGCGGCGCTCCTCCTCCTGGATGGCACCCAAGGCCTCCCCCTTCTCCTTGAGGAGGGCCTCCAGGCCCCGAACCTCCCCCTCCAGGGCCTCCAGCTGGGCCTGGAGGGTCCAGGCCTGGGCGGCCCGGTAGGCCTTTCCCAAGGTCTCCCAGGCCTCCCGGACCGCCTGGCCCCTGGCCCGAAGCCCTTCTTCCTCGGCCTCCAGCGCCTTAAGCTCCGCCTCCTTCTCCTCTAGGTGGTCCTGGGCCTGAACCCAGTCAGAAAGGGCCTCAAGCTCCTTCTGGAGGGGGCCCTCCTCCTCCAGAAGCCTCTCCAGGCCCTGGGGGTCAAACCAGGGGGCGGGGTGGGGGGGAAAGGGCCCCGCCCGCCGGAGGAGGGCCTCCAGGAGCCTAAGCCCCTGGGCCTCCCTTAGGGCCCGTTCGGCCTCCCTTAGGGCCACGGGGTCAAAGCCCAGGGCGTCAAGCTCCGCCAGGGTCCTTGCCCTTTCCCCTTCCAGGCGCGCCATCTCCTTAAGGGTCTCCTTCAGCTTGTCTCGCTTTTCAAAGAAGTCCTCCCAAAGGGGAAGGGCCTTCTCCGCCTCCTGGGCCCCTTCCAGGCGCGCCCGGAGCCTTTCCATCTTGGGGCCCTCGGCCTTTAGGGCCTCGAGGCGGGCGAGGAGCCGGTGGCGCTTCTCCAGGAGGGCATGGAGGTCCTCCGCCTCTTTGAGGGCCTTCTCCTTCTCCCCTATCTCCTCCTTGAGCCTTGGGATCTCCTGGTTCACCTCCGAAAGCCTGGCCAGAAGCTCCTCCTTAAGCTCGGGGGTGGCCCAGGCCAAACCCTGGGCCTCCCTCTCCAAGGCCTCCTTCTCCCAAAGGAGGGCCTTTCGCTTCTCCTCGGCCTTGGCCCGGGCCCTCCTGAGCTTTTCCAGCTCAAAGAGCTGGAAGAGAAGCCCCCTCCTCTCCCGGGCCTCCCCCTTGAGGAAGCGGTCAAACTCCCCTTGGGGGAGGAAAAGGGCCCGGGTAAAGGCCTCGTAGTCCAGGCCCAGGAGGTCCTGGAGGGCATCCTCCACCTGCTTGAGCTTTTCCAAGGGGACAAGCCTATCCCCCTCGTAAAGCCGGGCCTCGTTCCGCCGCCCCTTGGCCCGCTCCACCCGATAGACCCGATTCCCCAGGGCAAAGGTGAGGGCCACCCAAGCCTCCCTGGCCGCAGGGTGCTTGAGGTCCACCCCCCGGCCCACCCTGGGGGCCCTTCCGTAAAGGGCGTAGGCCATGGCCTCCAAAAGGGTGGACTTGCCGCTTCCCGTGGGGCCGGTGATGGCGAAAAGCTCCACGTCGGAAAAGTCCACGGACTGCTCTTCCAAGTAGGGGCCAAACCCCCTAAGCGTCAGGCGCAAGGGCCTCACGGTCCACCTCCTCTAGCACCTGGCCAAAGCGGTCCACCAACGCCTCCTCTTCCCGGCCCTTCAGCCTCAGGTAGCCCCGGTAGGCCTCCACCAGGGAGGGGGGGGCTTGGGTGGGGGGGGTGGGGCTCGCCTCGCCCCCCCAGTGCTGGACCTCGAGGAGGCCAGGCAGGGCCTGGAAAAGCCGCTCCTTCACCGGAGGGGAAAGCCGCCCCTCCACCACCACCTTGAGGTAGCCGGGGAAGGCCCTAAGCTCCTCTAGCCGACGGTCCAACTCCTTCGGGGTGAGCCGGATGGTCCTTAGGGGCTTCCCCCAGCGCTCCCTTATGGGGTGGACCCTGGGGGGCCCCGAAGGGGAAAGCTCCACCAAAAGGGCTCCCCGCTCCGCCTCCTCCCCTTCCCCGAAGTCCAGCTGCACCAGGCTTCCCGGGTACCAGGCCAGAGGAGCCTCCGAGACCTGCTGCTGGCGGTGGACGTGGCCCAGGGCCAGGTAGCGGGCGGAAAGGGGAAGGGCAGAAAGGGGCACAGCGTAGCTTCCCTCAAGGTGGAAGAAGAACTCCCCGCCCCCGGGCCTCGCCCCCGCCACGGCGAAGTGGGCCAGCATCAGGGGGCTTTGGAGGTTAACCAGGATGCGGCGCATGGCCTCGGCATAGGTGCGGTGGCGCTCCTCCTCCTGGAAGACCCGCTTCACCAGGATCCTTTCGGACACGAAGGGAAGGAGGGAGGCCTCTATGCCCTTCACCTCCACCACCCCCCCCTCCTCCCGGAAAAGGAGCCGGCCCCGCACCGTGGCCCCCACCCCGGCGAAGAGGGGGCTTAGGGCCTCGAGGCGCTCCTTGGGGTCGTGGTTGCCCGCAATGACCAGGGCGGGCACCCCAAGCTCCTTCAGGTGTAGGAAGAACTCCACCGCGTGGGCTTCGGCCTCCGCAGAGACCTGGGGCCGGTCAAAGAGGTCCCCCGAGACCAGCACCAGGTCCACCCGCTCCTTCTTTGCAATCTCCAGGAGGGCCTTCAGGGCCTCGGCAATCTCCGGGGTGCGGTCTATCCCCTTCAAGACCTTCCCCAGGTGCCAGTCCGCGGTGTGGAGGAGGCGCATGGAAGGGATTTTACCGCCCTGCCCCTGGGGCAGGGCGCTTACGTGCCCGGGCATAGGAAGATCCTCACGGGGCTCGGAGAAAAAGCGGGCTAGACCCTCCTTCTGGGACCCCCGCCGAAGCGGACGCTTCAGCGGGGCACTTAGTGGGGATGGGGATGGTCCGGCGCCCCGCCCCGCCCGCCCCGGAAGGCCCAGGCGGACACCAGGGTGGTGAGGGGCACCGCCAAGAGGAGGCCCAAAGACCCCAGGAGCATGGCCACGATCTCCGCGGCAAAGGGCTCGGTGTTGAGGAGGAAGCGCAAGGGGGTGGGGTCTTTTGTGAGGAGGAGGAAAAGGGGAAGGCTTCCTGCGCTATAGGCCAGGACCAGGGTGTTGACTAGGCTCCCCATGTGGTCATACCCCACCTCCATGGCCCGCCGGTAGAGGAGGAGGAAGGGAGCCTGGGGGTCGGCGTGGGCCAGGGCCTGGACCACGGAGGCCTGGGTCACCGTGACATCCGTAAGCGCCCCCAAGGCCCCCACCACCACCCCCGCCAGGTAAAGGGCAAGGAGGTCCACCCCGCCCCACTGGTGGAGGAGGAGGGCTTCTTCCGAGGCGAGGCCGGTAAAGCCCAGGGCCCGCACGAAAAGGGTGGCCAGGGAAAGGACCAGAAGGGCGGAAAAGAGGGTGCCCAGGAAGGCCGCGGTGGTCTTGCGGTTCACCCCGTGGACCAGGTAGACGGTGAGGAACAGCACCCCCAGGCTCCCCAAAAGGGCGTAGAGGAGGGGGTTCCCCCCTTGGGCCAGGCGGGGCACCACCCAAAAGACCAGGACGAGAAGGCTAAGGAAGGTCCCAAGAAGCCCCCGCACCCCCTTGCCCCGGGCGAGAAGAGCGGCCAACAGGGCGAAGAGGGCGAAGAGGGTAAGGAGGGCCGGCATCCGGTCGGGCTCCGCGAGGTAAAGCCTCCCCCCTTCCTCGTAGAGCACGGCCCGCATTCCCGGAGCGAACCCCCCGCCCCCCTGGGGCAGGAGGGCCCCCCGCACCTCGGAACCCACCTGGACCCGGGCGGTGCCGGAAAGGGGGTCCACCTCCAGAACCCGCCCCACCAGGTACCCCTGGGCCAGGGAGACCCCTAGGAAAAGGAAAAGAATGAGGACACGCATGCCCCCACTCTGCCAGCCTGGGGATTAGAGGAGATGAAAACCCCTTCTCAAACCTGTATCCTAAAGGGGATGGAACGCTCCACCCGCCAGCGCCGGGCCATCCGGGAGGCCTTCTTGGAGGCAGGCCGCCCCCTCTCCCCCCAGGAGGTTCTGGACTTGGCCCGAAGAAGGGTCCCGACCCTGGGCCTGGCCACGGTGTACCGCAACCTGAAGGCCCTGGTGGAGGAGGGGTTTTTGGCCCCCGTCCACCTCCCGGGGGAACCCCCGCGCTACGAGCCCGCAGGGCAGGGGCACCACCACCACTTCTACTGCCGGGCTTGCGGCCGGGTCTTTGAGCTCCCGGGGTGTGCCCTCGAGGCCGAAGGCCTCCTCCCCCCAGGCTTCCGCCCCGAGGGGCACGAGGTCACGGTCTACGGGCGCTGCCCCGACTGCCCGTAGCGGGCCCGGGCCTCCCTCAGGCTCCAGCGCACCTCCTCAAAGGCCCCGTTAAAGCGGAGGAGGGCAGCCAGGCGGGTTCGGGAGTACACCCGGTAGGGCTCCCTGGGGATAAAGGCGGTGACGATGTCCACCCTGCGGGATGGGGTGTAGTCCAGAACCACGTGGAGGGGAAGCTTGAGCCTGGGGGGGAAGACCATGTACCCCAGGACCAGCATCCGCCCGTCTTCGGGGTAGATGGCAAGCTCCCGGCCCCACTCCAGGGCCTTAAGGATGTCCAGCTCCGTGAAGCCCTCCTGGAGCATGTGCTTGGCCACATGGGGGCCCAGCCGGTAGCGGCCTTCCTTCAGGTGGGGAAGGAGATCCTCCAGACGGCGAAGCTTCCTCACGGCTAACCCCCCTTGACCCCCAGTCTAGCCCAGGCCCCCTAGGGGAAAAGGCGCCAGGCCCACGGAAGCACCCCGAGGAAGGCACCTAGCGGTAAGGCCCCAGGGCCCCCGGGTCCCGCACGGCGATGAAGGCCCCGTACACCCTCTCCGCCCCGGCCTCGAGGAGGGCCTCCTCCGCCCTTAAGAAGGTAACCCCGCTGGTGAGGACATCGTCCACCAAAAGCCAAGCCCCCTCCACCCCCTCCTTGGGCCGGAAGAGGCCTTCGGGCAGGCGCGCCCTTTCCCGCCTCCCCACCAGGGGGCGGCTTGGGGCGTACCGGGCCCGGTAGAGCACCTTTCGGTAGGGCAGGCCCAGACGGGCGGCCAAGGCCTGGGCCAGGAGGTCCGGGGGGTTGTACCCCCTCCGGAGGAGGCGGGGAAGGAGGGTGGGCACCGCGGTGACCCCCACGAGGCCCCAGCCCGCCGCCCTCACCCCTTGGGCCAGGGGCTCAGCGAGAAGGGCCGCCAGGCCCCACCGCCCCCCGTACTTCAGGGCCCGGGCCAGCCCCCCTACCCGGCCGTAGAGGCCCAGGTAAAGGAAGCGGTCTGCATGGAAGGCCCTCAAACCCTCCCGGCAGGCGCTGCAGAGGAAGGGCCGGTCCAAGGGGCCACGGCACCCCGGGCAGAGGTGGCCCAAAAGCTCCTCAAGAAAGGCCCAAGGCACGGCGGAGGGCCTCATGAAAGGGAGGGTAAAGCACCCCCTTCTCCGTGATGATCCCCGTGAGGTAGCGGTGGGGGGTCACGTCAAAGGCCGGGTGGTAGGCGGGGAAGCCCTCAGGGGCGATGGAAAGGCCCCGGAAGTGGGTCACCTCCTCGGGGGAGCGCTCCTCTATGGGGATGCCCTCCCCACTTTCCAGCCTGGGGTCCACGGAGGAAAGGGGGAGGGCAGCGTAGAAGGGAATCCCGTGGTGGTGGGCCAAAACGGCCAGGGTATAGGTGCCGATCTTGTTGGCGAAGTCCCCGTTTAGGGCCATGCGGTCCACCCCCACGACCACCGCGTCCACCTGGCCCCTTGCCATGAGGAAGCCCGCCATGTTGTCCGCGATGAGGGTGGCGGGCACCCGGGCCTTCATGAGCTCAAAGGCGGTGAGCCGGGCCCCCTGGAGGTATGGCCTGGTCTCGTCCACCCAGACATGGCGCACGAGGCCCCGGCGGTGGGCCTCGAGGATGGCCCCCAGGGCGGTGCCGTACCCCCCGGTGGCCAGGGGGCCGGTGTTGCAGTGGGTGAGGACCTGGCCCCTCAGGACCTCCGCCCCGTGGCGGCTAATGGCCCGTTCCGTCTCCTCCACCTCCCGCCAGAGGGCGTGGGCCTCCTCTAGGCTCGCCTCCAGGTCCCCCCAGTGGGGCCGGAGGCGGTCCAGGGCGTGGAAGAGGTTCACCGCGGTGGGGCGGCTCGCCCGTAGGAGGTGGTCCGCCTCCTCGGGATCTTCCCCGGATAGGTGGGCCAGGACCATGCCGAAGGCCGCGGAAACCCCAATGGCCGGGGCCCCCCGCACCACCATGGCCCGGATGGCCTCGGCCATCTCCCGGGCGGTGCGCACCGGGACCCAGACCTCCTCCTTTGGGAGGCGCCTTTGGTCCAGAAGCCAAAAGACCCCCTCTTCCCGGTCAAAGCGGAAGGGCAGAAGCCTCATGCCCCCATTAAAAAGCACGGATCGCCACCCCGTGGGCAAAGAGGGCCTCCCGCACCGCCCGCACCACCTCCGGGGCGTTGGGGTTATCCCCGTGGATGCAAAGGGTTTCCGCCCGCACTTCCACCTCGCCCCCGTCCAGGGCCTCCACCCTCCCCTCCAGCACCATGCGCACCGCCCGGCGGGCGGCCTCCTCCGGGTCGGTGATCCAGCTCCCCGGCATGGAGCGGGGGGCGAGCTCGCCGCTTTTCAGGTAGGCCCGCTCGGGAAAGGCCTCCAGGACCACCCTAAGCCCCAAGGCCCGGGCTTCCTCCTCGTAGACCGTGCCCGGGAGAACCACGAGAGGCAAGGCGGGGTCAAAGGCCCGCACCGCCTCGGCAATGGCCCGGGCCGTGGCCCGGTCCCGGCAGGCCTTGAGGTACAGGGCCCCGTGGGGCTTCACGTGGTGGAGAGGAAGGCCCTCCGCCTTGAGGAAGGCGGACAAGGCCCCCACCTGGTAGAGGACGTCGGCGTAGACCTCCTCCGGGCTTAGGGCCATCTCCCGCCGGCCAAAGCCCAAAAGGTCGGGAAAGCCAGGGTGGGCCCCCACCTGGACCCCGTGGGCCTTGGCCAGGCGGACGGCCTCGAGGATGCGCGTGGGGCTCCCCCCGTGGAAACCGCAGGCCAGGTTGGCCGAGGTGATGTAGGGGAAAACCTCCCGGTCGTGCCCGTAGAGGAAGGCCCCGTAGGACTCCCCTGCGTCCGCGTTCAGGTCTACCTGCATTCCACCCCTCCCGTCCCCAGGATAACCCGGAGGCCCTGGCCGTCGGGGAACCGGAGGCTGAGCTCCACCTCCCCCTCCGGCGTGAACCCCCCACCCACCCCCCGCCTTAGGGGTCCGTCGTGGCCGGGAAAAAGGCGGGTATAGGTGAGGAGGCGGGCGCGGCTCCGAAGGGCCGCCCCAGGGTCCCAACAGGGTGGAGCGGGTGGGCCGGAAAGGTCAAACCGGCTCTTGATGGCATCGCTGCACAAGACCCCCACCCCTTCCACCTCGAGGCCCAAAAGCCCGGGGGTGTGGCCGGGGAGGTGCAAAAGGCGAACACCGGGCCAGAGTTCCCCTTCCCCCTCCACAAAGCGGAGGCGGCTTCGGCGAAGGGCGGGAAGGTGGTGAACCAGGGTAGCGGCATCCCCTCCCGCCTCCGCATAGGCCAGCTCCGCAGGGTGGAGGAGGATCTCCGCCCAGGGGAAAAGGTCAAAGTTGGCCGCGTGGTCAAAGTGCAGGTGGCTCAAAACCACCATCCCCACCGCTTCCGGCGGCACCCCAAGGTCCCTAAGCCGCTCCCCAAGCCCTTCCCGCTCCCCATACCCACCGGTGTCATAGAGGAGAACCCGCTCCCCCCTAAGGAGGTAGGCCGCCGAAAGGCCCAGGTATCCCCGCCCACTCCGTGCGGGGAAGGCTTGAAAAACGGGAAGAACCTCCACCCTACCCCCCAGTCATCCGCTTGGGCAACCAGAGCACCAGCTCCGGGATAGCTAGGAGAAGGCCCACAGCGGCCAGGATCACCCCCAAAAAGGGCAAGGCCGACCGGGCGATGAAGAGGACGTCCCGGCCTGTAAGGCCCTGAAGGACGAAGAGGTTAAAGCCCACGGGAGGGGTGATCTGGGCCAGCTCCACCATAAGCACCAGGTAGACCCCAAACCAAAGGGGGTCTACCCCCACGGCCTTCACCACAGGAAGGAGGAGGGAGACGGTGAGGACCACCATGGAGATGCCGTCCAGAAACATCCCCATGAGGAGGTAGACAAGGCTTAAGGCCAGGATCAGGGCGTAGGGGGTGAGTCCCACCTCCACCGCCCAGGCTGTAAGGGCCCGGGGGATACCCAAAAACCCCATGGCCAGGGTAAGGACACTCGCCCCAGCCAGGATAAACCCGATCATGGCCGTGGTCCGCACCGTCCCCCTAAGACTTGCCCAAAAGGTCTCCGGGCGGAGATCGCCCGCCAAGGCGGAAAGCAGAAGGGCCCCTGCCACCCCGAGGGCCGCGGCCTCCGTGGGTGTGGCCAAGCCCACATAGATGGAGCCGATGACGGCCAGGATCAAAAGGAGAACCGGCAGGAGCTGGAGAAGTTTGAGAAAACGAACACCAAGGGGCTCGAGGGGCCCAGGAGGCGGCATCTCCCCTTTCCTCAAAGCCGCCCAGACCCCTAGAGTCAGCGCCATGAGGGCCGCCAAAAGGAGCCCGGGAACCACCCCAGCGATAAACAGGCGGGCCACGGAAACCTCCGCCATGACCCCATAGACGATCATCACGATGGAGGGGGGAATAAGGAATCCTAAAGTGCCCGCCCCCGCTAGAGAACCCACAGCCAGGTCTTCTGGGTAACCGCGGCGCCGGAGTTCGGGCAAGGTGATGCGGCCCACCGTGGCGGTGGTGGCCGCAGAGGAGCCGATTACCGCGGCAAAGATGGCCGAGCCCAGAACGTTGAGGTGCAGAAGCCCCCCCGGCAAGCGGCCAAGCCAGGGGGCCAGCCCCGCAAAGAGCCAGGTGCTCAACCGTGAGCGGTAGAGGACCTCCCCCATCCAGATAAAGAGCGGCAAAGCTGCCAGGGACCAGCTGGAAAGGGCTGACCAAAGGGCATTGGCCGCGTTGGCCAAAACCGAAGCGGGGTCGGCCAAGTAAAGCCCAACCAGCCCCACCAGGAAGAGGGCCGCCCCGATCCAGACCCCTAGGGCCAGAAGGAGAAAAAGGAGGGCAATGAGGAGTAAAGCCTCCACCGATCACTCCCTCCCACCTTCGAGAAAGGAAGGCACCTTCCCCAAAAGAAGGGCCCAGAGAACTTCCCCCAGGGCTACGGTGAACACGGAAAGGCCCAAAGCGACCAGGAGGAGGGGCACCCAAAGAGGAAGGGGTAGAAGTCCCGGGGCTAGGTCCCCAAAGCGGTAAGCCTCCCAAACCAAACGCCAAAGGGCCCAGGTGGCGTAAGCCGAGGCCAGAAGGGCTAGACCACCCCCCACCCGCTCCACCCAGAGCCTGGGTCCAGGGGATAGGGCCCGGAGAAGAAGGCGCACCCGCACATGCCCCCCCTCCCGTAGCGTGGGGGCAAGGCCCAAAAAAACCATGGCGGCCGTGGCAAACCCCGCAAGCTCCAAAGCAGAAGGTACCACGAACCCCAAGAGGCGGCCCAGCACCTGGGCCAGGATAAGGAAGAGGATGAGGAGGGCCATGGCAAGGGCCCCCCAGGTGGCAAGGAGGTAAAGGGCCCTCAAGAAGCCCATCACCGGCCTAGGTAAGCGCGGTAAACCTTGATGCCCACCGCCCCCGCCTGGCGCTGCCAGTCAAGAAGAAGGGTCTCCCCCGCCTTCCTGAGAACGGCCAGCAGGGCCGGGCTTGGCTTCTCAATGGCCATTCCCTTTTCAGCCAGTACCTTAAGGGCCTTAGCCTCCTCCTCTTGGCTCATCCGCCAACCCCGTTCCTCGGCCCGGCGGGCAGCCTCCAGGATGGCCCGCTGGTCTGAAGCGGAAAGCCCCTCAAAGGCCCTCCGGTTGACGATGACCATGTTCTTCGGAATCCAGGCCTTTACGTCGTAAAAGTACTTCACGAAGTCCCAAGCCTGGGTATCCACCCCAGTGGTGGGGGAGGTAATCATGGCCTGGACCAGCCCAGTGGCAAAGGCCTGGGGCAGGTCCGCCACCTCCACCTGCGTGGGCACCATACCGAGGAGCTCTGCTAGGCGGGCCGTAATGGGGTTGTACGCCCGGAACTTAAGCCCCTTAAGCTGAGTGGGATCGCTGATGGGTTTGGCCACGTAAAGACCCTGGGGCGGCCAGGGCACGGAGAAGAGGAGGCGCATCCCCCTCTGCTCCAGCCAGCGTTCAATCTCGGGCTTGGAGGCCTGGTAAAGACGACGGGCGTCCTCGTAGCTGCTCACCAGGAAGGGCAGGGAGTCCAGGGCAAAGAGGGGGTTCTCGTTAGCAAGAAGAGAGATCAGGACCTCCCCCATCTGCACCTGCCCTCCCCGAACCGCAGGGAGGATACGGGCATGGGGGAAAAGCGAGCCCGCGCTGTGGACGGTAATCCTCACCCGCCCCCCAGTGGCCTCCTCCACCTCTTTAGCAAAGGCCTTGATGTTCACGGTGTGGAAGTTGGCCTCGGGGTAGGGAGTGGCCATGTTCCAGCTGGCCTGGGCCGAGGCCAAGCCCAAAAGAGCGCCCAAAAGGACCAGGGTTCTCATCCTTATCCCTCCTTCGCTGCAAGTTTATACCGCCGGAAGCAAGAAGCGTCAACCCCAAGGCCAGCGTAGCCCCTTCTCTCCAAGGAAGACTCCGTACCCCTCACCAGCATTCAGGTCTACCCGCATGCCCCCACCCTAAAACCAGCCCCGAAGCCAGCGCAACCAGTTCCCCCCGAGGAAAGCCTCGTCCCCAAGGCGCCTCAGGTCCCCATGGCCCTCGGGGCCCAAGGGGACGCTCTCCAGGCCAAACCCCCCGTCCCAGTCCGACCCTAGGCCCACGCCCTCCCGTCCAAGAAAACTCTCCGCGTAGGCCTTATGGACCAGGAAGCGTTCCAGAGGTAGGCGGGGCATCCCCTTCTTCCAGCCCACATCCAGGAAGGCGTTGAAGGGAACGAGGCCCAGCACCCCGCCCCGGGCCCTAAGGGCCAGGAGCATCTCGTCGGAAAGGTTGCGGGGCGTGGGGGCGAGGGCACGGGGGTTGGCGTGGCTTGCAAGAACCGGCCCCTCGTACCGCTGCAGGGCCTGGGAAAAGGCCTCGTCCGAAAGGTGGGCCAGGTCCAAGGCCACCCCGAGCTCCTCCATCTTCCGGAGAAGGGCCTCCCCCATTGGGGTGAGGGGGCCAGGGCTGGCGTTCCCCCCAGCGTAGGGGCTCCCCGTGGCCCAGGCGGGGCCCAAAAGGCGCACCCCTTCCCGGTGGAGGTCCTCCAACGCCTCCGGTTCGGGCAGGGGATGGGCCCCTTCCAGGAGGAGGACCAGGCCCAAGACGCCGTCTTCGGTGTAGGCCTTCAGGTGGCGCTTTAGGTCCTCCCCGTCCCGGAGGAGGCGCACCAGGCCCCGCGCCTCCCAATCCCGGTAAAGGGCCACTTGGCGCCGGGCCTCCTCCCAAAGCCGGCCCGCGTGAGCCTTGGGGTCCACGAAAACCGTGGCGAAGGCCAGGCCCACCCCCGCTTCCCTTAGGGCGGGGAGGGAGACCAAGGGGGTCTCCCCCTCCCCCTTCCCCGCCCGGAGCTCGGGAAGGGGCAGGGTAAGGTCCCGCCCCAGGTCTAGGGCGTTGTAGGCCAGGTCCAGGTGGGCATCCACCATCATGCAAGCCTCAGGACCCGGTCGTCCCCCGGGCGCACCCGGCCCCGGCCGTCCCGGTTGGAGGTGGTGACGTAAAGCGCCCCGTCGGGCCCCACCCGGACCTCCCTTAGGCGGCCCAAGCCCTCCAGGACCCGCTCCACCCGCGCCACCCGCCACCGGCCCCTCCCCCCTTCCAAGGCGAGGCGCAAGAGGGCCTCCCCCCTCAGGCCTGCCACGTAAAGCGCCCCCCTCCAGAAGGCCAGGTTCCCCGGGGGAAAGCCTTCCGGCCAAACGTAAAGGGGGGCCTGGAAGCGGGACTCCCCCCCCTTCCCCACCACCAACGGCCAGCCGTAGTTCCCCCCGGGGAGGATCACGTTCACCTCGTCGTGGCCAAAGCCCTGTTCCCCGCTCGGCCCATGCTCCGAGGCGAAGAGCTCCCCCGTCTCCGGATGCCAGGCCAGGCCTTGGGGGTTGCGGTGGCCGTAGGAATACACTTCAGGCCGTGCCCCCCTTTGGCCCAGGAAGGGGTTCCCTGGGGCGGGGGCCCCTTCGGGGGTGAGGCGGAGGATCTTGCCCCCAAGGGAGGAGAGGTCCTGGGCCAAGGCCCGCTCGTAGACCTCCCCGGTGGTGACGTAGAGCATCCCGTCAGGGCCGAAGGCGATGCGCCCCCCCGAGTGGAGGCCGTGGGGGCGGGCGGGGATCCCGTCCAGGATCACCCGCTCCAAGACCCCCCGGCGCCCCTCGGGGCGCAGGCGCACCACCTGGTTCTTAAGGCCCCCTTCCTCCACGGTGCGGTAGGCGTAGACGTAGGGCACCTCGGGAAAGCGGGGGTGGAGGGCGAGGCCCAAAAGGCCCGACTCCCCCCGGGCGTAGACGGGAAGCTCGGCGTAGGGGGTAAGCCTTCCCCCCTGGAAAAGCCTAATCCGCCCGGGCCGCTCGGAGACGAGGAAGCCCCCATCCGGCAGGAAGGCCAGGGCCCAGGGCACCTCGAGGCCCCCCACCACCTCCTCCACCCGCCCCTGGGCCCGGGCCAGGGGCAGGGCCGCCAAGAGGGCAAGAAGCCGCCTCCTTGAGAGCATGGCCTAAGGATACCCTAGGCCTTGGGGTCCAGGATGATCTTCACCCCCTGCCCCTTTTCCAGAAGGGTGAAGGCCTCCTGGTAGCGGCTTAAGGGGAGGCGGTGGGTGATGAGGGGGGTAAGGTCCACCCGGCCGGAGTAGACCAGGGCGGTGCCTTGCATCCAGGTCTGCCAAAGCCTCCTGCCGGCGATGCCGTAGGCGGTGATCCCCCGCATGACAAGCTCCCCCGCCAGGTCAAAGCGGATGGGGTCGGAGGGGATGCCAAGGACCCTAGCCTCTCCCCCCGGGATGAGGGCCCTTAGGCCCTGGTGGATGGCGGCCTCGTTCCCGGAAAACTCCAAGAGCACCTCCACCCCGCTTCCCGTAACCCGGCGCACCACCTCGAGGAGGTCCTCCTCCAGGGGGTTCACCAGCCGGTCCGCGTAGGGGCGGGCGAAGCCCAAGCGGTAGGGGTTGGGGTCGGAGACCAGAATGGGCCCTGCCCCGCTGGCCCGGGCCACCATGGCCGCCATGAGGCCGATGGGCCCCGCCCCGGTGATGAGGACGCTCTTCCCCGAAACCCCGCTCCCCGCGTAAACGGTGTGGACCGCGTTGCCAAAGGGCTCCAGGATGGCCGCCACCTCAAAGGGGAAGCCCTCCGGGTGGACCCAGGCGTTTTCCGCAGGCACCACCACGTACTCCGCGAAGCCCCCGTCCCGGTCCACCCCCAGGATCTCCGTGTTCAGGCAGACGTGGTAGTGGCCCACCCGGCAGGCGGGGCAGGCGTGGCAGACCACGTGGCTTTCCAGGCTCACCCGGTCCCCCACCTTGGGCCTTTTCACCCCAGGCCCCACCGCCTCCACCACCCCGCTGAACTCGTGCCCCAGGACAAGAGGCGGACGGATCCGCCCCTGAGCCCAGGCATCCCAGCGCCAGATGTGGAGGTCTGTGCCGCAGATGCTGGCCGCCTCCACCCGCACCAGGATCTCTCCGGGACCCGGCTCGGGTACCGGACGTTCCACCAGGGTTAGGCCAGGGTTCCTTTCCAGTTTGGCCAGCGCGCGCATACCGGGGGCATCCTACCACCGGTAGAGGGCCCCTACGCTAAAGCGCACGGTGTCGGAAGCCTTTAAACCCAAGGAGAGGGCCAGGTTCGGGGTGAGGTCGTAGCCCAGCTCCAGGTCCAGCCGGCTTAGGCGCCCGTCCCCGAAGAGGAAGGTGGAACCCAGGCTCACCGTGAGCCCATCCCGACGGTAGCCCACGGAGAAGGTCTGCTCCCCCTGCAGGTCCAGGGTGTAGCCCAAGAAGAGCTCGGGGCTCAGGTACTTGCCGATGGAGAAGCGGGTCTCCTCCAAGGCTCCCCCCTGGAGGGCGGGCAGCTCCACCCGGAAGCGGTCCAGCCCCAAGGCCTGGGCCAGCTCCCGCTCCAGCTGGCCCACCAGGAGGTTTTCCAAAACCGCCCCCAGGGCCACCTGGGGGAAGGTCTCGGCCAGGCGGGTCACGTCGGGGGTGCCCAGGGCGAGGAGGGCGTAGATCTCCGGCTCAGAAAGGGGAGGGTCGGAGGTAAAGCGGGGCTCCAGGCGCACCTTGACCCGGCCGTTTTCCCGGAGGAACTCCCCTTGGGCCTCGAGGGCCACAGCGTAGCCCCGCACCTGGGCCGAGGCTTTGAGGGCGAACTCGGGGAGAAGGCCCCGGTCGGGGCGGAAGCGGAGGGCGCTTGCAGAATCCAGGGCAAACTGGGCATCCCATAGGCGGAAGCTCCCCCAAAGGGGCCGGACCTCCCCCACCAGGTAGGGGTCGGCGTAGGGGCCCTCCAGGTACACCTCCCCCCCAAACTCCCCCTGGGCCAGGCTCTCCTGGACCAGGATGCCTCGCTCCGCGTAGATCCGCACCCCCTCAAAGCGGAGGGGGAGGGGCGCCCCCTGGCCCCCCTCCGCGGGCACCCCCTCCTCCACCAGGGCCCGCTGCCCCCCCTCAGGGATGGCCAGGCGGGCCCTTAGGACCTCCGCGTTCCCCGTGAGGTGGTAGGTGCCTTTCTCTTCGTAGAGGAAGAAGCTCTTCACGTCCAGGAGGCCCTCTTGCAGGTAGTAACGGGGGTAGTAGAGGGGGAGCTTTCCATAGCCTGCAAGCCGCAAGGGGAAGAGGGTCCCTGAGGCCTGGGCCTCGCCCAGGGTGATCTCCACCCCGGAGCCGGGGTAACGCAGGGCCACCTGGGCAGGGGTGGCCTCCTTAAGGCCCGGCAAGGAGACCTCCCCCTGGGCCAGGACGCGGAAGTCCTCCAGGGTGCCCTCGAGGCCGAGCCGGGCCCGGCCCGGGAAGGGCTTGGACAGGAGGAGTTCGCCCTCGGCCCTTGCCCCCCCGTTCAGAGCCAGGAGGCCTTGGGGTAGATACCCCTCCACCGGGCCCAGGCGGAAGTAGAAGTCCTGGAAGCCCACCTGGAACCCCTCCCCCGTGAGGCGGAGCACCAGGGTGCCCGAGGCCTGGGGCCGGTAGGGCTTGAGGAAGGGGACCACCTGGAGGACAGGGGTATAGGTGGTGTCCTTCAGGGTGAGGCGGAGATCGCTCCCCTCCGAGCTCCAGTAGCCCGCCCCCTCCCAGCTCCCTCGGCCCGAGAGACGGAGGTGGTCCACGGTAAGCCGCCCCCTTTCGTAGCGGAACGCGGCCTGGAGCTCATCCCCCCCGCCCCGGAAGACCAGGCGCTCCCCCACCAGAACCCCTTCCCCCGCCCAAGGGTCCTTTAGGGGCAGGCGGAGGTGGGTCATCCCCGTCCAGTAGGCCTGGCCCTCCAGGGGACCCGCCAGGGCGGCCAGGGGGAGGTGAAGGGGGAAGCCCCTGGGGTTCGCGCGGAGATCCAGCACCCCCCCCTCCAGGACCAGGGTCAGGGGGGTCTGGCCAAGGGCACCCTCCAGCTCCACCCTGGGGCCCAGCTGGCCTTGGAGGCGGAAGGGCAAGGCCTCCCCCGCCACCTCCACCCGCCCCTCCAGGCGGGCCTCCCCCTTGCCCCCCTTAAAGGCCACCTCCCCCGAGGCCCGGCCCTTCAGGTAGGGCGCGTAGCGGCCTAGGAAGTCCTCCAGGGCGGCCTCCTCGAGGCGGAGCGCCCCTTCCAGGGGGAGCAGGGTCCCCGCAAGGCGGAGCCGGCCCACCTCCCCCTCCAGAACCCCCTCCATCCGGTAGCCCTCCCCCGCGACCCGGGCCCGGAGGTGGCTTTCCAGGGGGGGAAGGGGAAGGTTCACCTCAAGAGAGCCCGTACCCTCCCCGGGATAGCGGAGGCGGCCCTGGAGGTAGGGGCCTTCCGCCCTAAGCTCCGCCTCCAGAAGCCGGCCCGAAAGCGCAAGCACCTGCGCCCCCGCCTGGTAGCGGAGGGCGTAGGCCCCCAAGAGGTCCACCCGCCCCGAAAGCCGCCCCGCCCCCGCGGCCCACAAGGGGAAGGCGGGGTGGGCCCCCTCCAGCTCCACGCCCTGCCCCGCCCCCACAAGGCGCAGGCTGAGCCCGGGAAGGTCCAGGGCGAGGGTTCCGGAGACCTCCCCCCCCTGGTAGCGCAAGGCCCCCTCCCCGAGGGCGGTGGAAAGGGTAAGGGAGAGGTCGCCCAGGTCCAGCAGGCCCTGGACATCGCCCTCCGCCAAGGAGTTCTTCGGCAGGGGAAGGACCAGGGCCACCGCCTTTCCCTGCCCCTCGGCCCAGATAGGGGGGAGGGAAAGGAGGTGCACCTCCCCCGCCCCCCTGGCCTCCCGCCGGATGAGGTCCGCCTCGAGGCCCCCCACTTCCAACCGGGGCCAGGCGAGGCGGAAGGCCTGGCCCAAAACCTCCCCTTCCAGAAGGGGCACCCCAGCCCCGGAAAGCCGCGCCCGCCCGTAGGGGAAGGCCACCTCCCCCGCCCAGGCCCCCCGGTAGGCCACCTCCCCCTCCAGATCCCCCGTCAGGCGGGCCTGAAACGCCCCCTCCCGCCAGGTCCCTTCCGCCTCCGCCCGCCGCCCAAAGGCCTCCAGGAGGAGGTGGCCCCGCAAGTCGGAAAGGGCGCCCCGCACCCACCCCGTAAGGCGCACGGGGCCATAGGCAAAGGCCTGCAGGGACAGGTCCAGCCCCTCAAGCCCCACCTCCCCCGAAACCCCCTCACCCCGGAGGCGGAGGCGGAAGCCCGGGAGGCCCTCCAGGTCCAAGGCCACCTCCCCATAGCGGTAGACCCCCTTAAGCCAGCCCCCCGGATAGGCCCCCTCGGCCTCCAACACCCCTAGGCCCTGGGGCAAGGGCCCTTGGTAGCGGTAGCGGAGGGCCAAGGGCGCAAGGTCCAGCCGCCCGGTAAGGGGAAGCCCCTCCCCCAAGAGGTCAAGCCCCAACCCCCGCCCCACCGCCCGCACCGCCCCATACGGGGTGG
>NZ_JBBIMD010000002.1:0-64308 GCF_037444525.1 Thermus sp.
TCCCGCTGGTTCCTGGGGGCACAAGGACTGGGAAAGAGGCCCTTCCCACTGCCAAAATACCCCCAAAGGGTAGCAAGCCGCGCGGGGTAAGCTCGTGCCATGAGGAGAACGTCCAGGGAACAGGCGCGCCTTCCCTCCCAAGGGGTGTCCCTGTTTAGGCTCCTTGGCGCCTTCTTCTATGTGGGCCTCACCGCCTTCGGCGGGGGGGGATCCGCGCACCTTTACCAGCTCCTGGTGGTGCGGCGGGGATGGCTGAGCGAGGGGGAGTTTTTGGAGGCCGCTGCCCTGTGCCGGCTGCTTCCCGGGCCGGTCTTTGCCAACCTGGCCGCTCACCTGGGCGCCCGGCTTGGGGGGGTGCTGGGAGGCATGGCGGCACTGGTGGGAGTTTTGGCGCCCGGATCGAGCCTGATGCTGCTCTTAAGCCTGGCTTACCTGGGCTCCGGAACCCAGCCCGGTCCCTCCGCCAAGGGAGCCCTGGCAGGGGTCATGGCCTCAGCCCTGGGGCTAATGCTGGCCACCACCTGGCACCAGGCCCGGATCGGGCTGGACTCACCCAAGGCGCTTCTCCTGGCCCTCGGGGTATTCCTGGCCTACGGCCTCCTCCACTGGCCCCTGCCCGTGGTCCTCCTGCTCGCCGCCCCGGTGGGGGTTGCCCTGTACTGGAGGGAAAGCCGGTGAGGGTCCTCGAGGTCTTCGCCACGTTTTTCTACCTGGGCCTTGTGAGCTTCGGGGGGGGGATGGCCAACCTGCCCGAGATGGCCCGAATCCTCGTCGCCAAGGGATGGGTCACCCCCCAGCAGTTCGCGGATGGCTTCGCCCTAGGGCAGTTCGTACCCGGACCCAACATGCTGGCGGTGGTGTTCTACGGCCTGAGCGCAGGAGGCCTGGGTGGAGCCCTGGCTGCTCTGGCGGGCATGTTCCTGCCCGGGGCCACAGGAGCCCTCTTGCTGGTGCAGGTGTGGGAGAAGATGGCACGCGCCCGGTGGAGCCGGGCCTTGCGCCGGACCCTGATCCCCATCAGCGTAGGTCTCGCCCTCAGCACCCTGCTGGTGCTTGCCCAAGTGGGCCTGGGGGGTCCAGGAAGCCTCCTCCTGATGGGGATGGCCGCCCTGCTGATCCACCGGGGCGCCAGCCCCTTGGGGGTGCTTCTGGTGGGGGGAGGGCTAGGCCTAGTGGCCTCCTGGTTGTAGACCCAGGGGCGCGGCTCACGTCAGCCCGCAGGGCTACCTTGCTGACCAGGGGGGAGCGTTCTTGAGCTACGAGTGGGTGGGGACGCTGCTTTTGCGGGACCATCAGCGGCTTTCATACAGCCTCATGGGGGCGAAAGGAAATCCAGTAGTGGAAAATTTCTTTGGTCAGGGCAAGGTAACCTGACGGCTGACCAAGGGGGAGGCGAAGGACCTATTCCTGGGTCAGCCCGAGGACCATCTTGAAGCCAAGACTCCGGAGGATTTGCACCTATACAGGTGAATAACCTAAAGGGGGGTAGAACACGAAGGAATGTGGTGTAGCTTTCTTACATAAAGAGGCTCAAGGGTATATTGGGGGAGGAGGTGAGGGATGGGGTACGCGCATCCTGAGGTCCTGGTCAGCACGGAGTGGGTGGCCCAGAACCTGGAGAACCCCCAGGTGCGGATCCTGGAGGTGGACGAGGACGTGCTCCTCTACGAGACCGGACACATCCCTGGAGCCCAGAAGGTTGACTGGCAGCGGGACTTCTGGGACCCGGTGGTGCGGGACTTCATAGACGAGGAGGCCTTCGCCAAGCTCATGGAAAGGCTCGGCATCTCCAACGACACCACCGTGGTCCTCTACGGGGACAAGAACAACTGGTGGGCGGCCTACGCCTTCTGGTTCTTCAAGTACAACGGCCACCAGGACGTGCGCCTCATGAACGGGGGGCGGCAGAAGTGGGTGGAGGAGGGCCGGCCCCTCACCACCGAGGTCCCCTCCTACCCCCCGGGCCGCTACGAGGTCCCCTACCGGGACGAGTCCATCCGCGCCTACCGGGACGACGTCCTGGAGCACATCATCAAGGTGCGGGAGGGCAAGGGGGCCCTGGTGGACGTGCGGAGCCCCGAGGAGTACCGGGGCGAGCTCACGCACATGCCCAACTACCCCCAGGAAGGGGCCCTGCGGGCGGGGCACATCCCGGGGGCCAAGAACATCCCCTGGGCCAAGGCGGTGAACCCGGACGGCACCTTCAAAACCCCCGAGGAGCTTAGGGCCCTTTACGAACCCCTCGGGGTCAGCAGGGACAAGGACATCGTGGTCTACTGCCGCATCGCCGAGCGCTCCAGCCACTCCTGGTTCGTCCTCAAGTACCTCCTGGGCTACCCCCGGGTGAAGAACTACGATGGTTCCTGGACGGAGTGGGGCAACCTGGTGGGGGTGCCCATCGCCAAGGGGGAGGAGTAGCCCTTAGGCCCAAGGCCCCTACCCCTTTCCGGGGGTAGGGGCCTTCTTCAGGGCCTCCTCCGCCAGGCGGCGGCCCGTGGGGGTGTCCGCTAGGCCCCCAAGACCCGTCTCCTTGAGCTCCAGGGGGAGGAGGCGGCCGATGCCCGCCATGGCCAGGATAACCTCGTCCGGGGGGATGACGCTCCGGACCCCCGCCAGGGCCATGGAGGCGGCGCTCACCGCGTGGACGGCGTAGAAGCCATTGCGCATCACGCAGGGCACCTCCACAAACCCCCCCACGGGGTCGCAGACCA
This sequence comes from Thermus sp., assembly GCF_037444525.1. Taxonomy (GTDB): domain Bacteria; phylum Deinococcota; class Deinococci; order Deinococcales; family Thermaceae; genus Thermus. The sequence goes on from NZ_JBBIMD010000002.1 coordinate 2,712, forward strand.
GGCCCAGGGTGTTCTGGAGGGCCAGGGCGGCGGCATGGGCGCAGGCCTCTGGACTTCCCCCTAAGAGCTCGGTCACCGCGGCCGCGGCCATGGCGGCGCTGGACCCGATCTCCGCCTGGCACCCCCCGGTGGCCCCGGCGATATAGATCTGGCGGCTTATGATCTTGGCCACCCCTGCGGCCAGGACCATGGGCATGAGAAGGTCCTGGTCGGGTAGGCCCAGGTGGTCGGCCACGCCGAGGAGGGCCCCAGGAAGGGTGCCCGCGCTCCCTGCGGTGGGAGCGGCCACGATGCGGCCCATGCGGGCGTTCTCCTCGTTCACCGCCATGGCGTAGGCCTGGACCCGCTTGAGAAGGGGATCTTTCAGGGAGTCCGGGGCCTCCCAGAGGGTTTTGGCGTTCTTCCCCACCAGCCCCGCCACGCTCGGGGCGTCGGAAGCCAGGCCCCGGCGGATGGCATCCCGCATCACCTGAAGGCGCTCGGCCATCTCGCCCAGGATCTCTTCCCGACTTAGGCCGGTCTCTTCCAAGTCCTCCTGAAGCACGTGTTCAGAAGCCCGGCCCTCGAGGCGGGCGAGCTCGTTCAAGGTAAGCGGCATGGCTTTAGTATAGGGAAGGTGCGCCTCCTCATCGCGGACGACCACCCCCTTTTCCGCCTGGGGCTTAGGGTGGCCCTGGAGGAGGAGGGCCTCCAGGTGGTGGGGGAGGCCAAAGACGGCCTCGAGGCCCTGGAAAAGGCCCTGGTCCTGCAGCCCGACGCGGTCCTTTTGGACCTGAAAATGCCAAGCCTGGACGGGATTGCCTGCACCGAGGCCCTAAGGGCCCGGGGATTTTCCGGCCTCATCGCCCTCCTCACCACCCACCAGGAGCCTGCCCTGCTCTTAAGAGCCCAAAGGGCGGGAGCGGACGCCTTCTTTTCCAAGGAGCTCTCCGCGGCGGAGCTCAAAGAGCGCCTCCTCCGGGTGGCCCGGGGGGAGGAAGGGCTTAGGCCCCCGGAGCTTCCCACCCTCACCCCCCGGGAGGAGGAGGTCCTCAGGCTCCTCGCCCAGGGGCTTCCCGCCAAGGCCATCGCCCGGGCCCTGGGGGTCTCCCCCGACACGGTGAAGGACCACCTGGAAAACCTCTACGCCAAGCTCTCCGCCAGGAACCGGGTGGAGGCTTTGGAACGGGCCAGGGTCCTGGGGTTTTTGCCCTAAAGGCCAAAGGCCCCGGGGATTCCGGGGGCCCCAACACCCATGGCCTTTAGGCCTCCCCGCCCCCTTGAGCCTTGGCCTCCTGGGCGGCCTCCTTGGCCTCGCGGGCGGCTTTCTGGTCCTGGGCGGTGCGGCGACGGTCCACCTTGAGCTTGCGGCGGATCTCCCGCTCGGAAAGGGAGCGGATGAAGTAGAGCTTGGCCCGGCGGGCCCGCCCCCGCTGGACGATCTCCACCTTGTCAATGAGGGGGGAGTTCATGGGGAAGATGCGCTCCACCCCCACCCCATAGCTCACCTTGCGCACGGTGAAGCTGGAGTTGTAGCCGTTGCGCTTGATCTTGATGACGATGCCCTCAAAGTTTTGGATGCGGGTGCGGTTGCCCTCCTTGACCCGGTAGGCCACCCGCACGGTGTCCCCGGGGCGGAACTCGGGCAGGTCGGTGCGTTCGTAGCGAGACTCCACCACCTTCAAAAGCGCTCCACGGTTCATGCTGCCTCCTGATCCCAGAGGAACCCTTAAGGGTTCGTGGGCAAACAGCCCTTAGTTTAGTCTTCCCGGCCCAGTTCCGCAAGCCAGGCCACCTCCTCCCGGCCAAGCCGGGCCCGGGCAAGGAGCTCAGGGCGGAAGAGGAGGGTGCGCTTCAGGGCTTCCTTTCTGCGCCAGCGAAGCACCTCCCCATGGTGGCCCGAAAGGAGGACCTCCGGCACCCCAAGCCCCCGGAAGAGGGGGGGGCGGGTGTAGTGGGGGTAGTCCAGAAGCCCCCGGACGAAGGAGTCCTCCCGGTGGCTTAAGGGGTCGCCGATGACCCCGGGGACGAGACGGGCGGTGGCCTCCAAGACCGCGAGGGCCGCCACCTCCCCCCCCATGAGGACGTAATCCCCCACGGAGAGGATGCGGGTGGCAAAGGCCTCGAGGCGGGCGTCAAACCCCTCGTAGCGGCCCGCAAGGAGGACGAGGTGCCCCTTCCCAGCCAGCTCCTCCGCCACCTCCTGCGTGAAGGGGACCCCGGCCGGGGAGAGGAGGATCACCTCGTCCGCGGGGAGGACGGACTCCAGGGCGGCCACGGCCACGTCCGGGCGGATGACCATCCCCGGCCCCCCTCCATAGGGGGTGTCGTCCACCGTGCGGTGGGGGCCCAGGCCGAAGGCCCTAAGGTCCACCACCTCCACCTGGAGGAGGCCCTTGGCCATGGCCTTCTGGATGAGGGACTCCTCCAACCAGGGCCGGATGAGCCCCGGGAAGAGGGTAAGGATGGAGTAGCGCACCGCTAAGTGCCCCACTGAAGCTTTCGCTTCGGTGGGGACCCCAGAAAGAGGGTTCAGCATGCCCTTCCTCCGAGCCTCATGAGGATTTTTCAATGCCCGGGCACTTAGTCAAATAGGCCGGGGATGGGCTCCACCAGGATCCGGCCCTCCTCCACCCGCACGTAAGGGGCCTGGAGGGGTACGAGGCGCTCCCGCTGGTCCCGAAGCCTCCCCCCCACCCCCCGGATGACCAGTACGTCCTGCGCCCCCGCGTCCAGGATGTCCGCCACCTCCCCCACCTGCTCCTCCCCCACGTAGACCGGGAGGCCCAGCAGGGCAAAGTAGTAGTACTGGCCCTCCTCCAAGGGGGGAAGGTCCTCCACCTCCGCGTAGACCCGAAGGCCCACCAGAGCCTCGGCCAGGTCCCGGGTGGAAACCCCCGCCAGGTGGAGGATGAGGTCCTCCCCCACCCAGTACAGGTCTTCCACCGCCCGGAACCCGTGCCCCTCCACGTAAACCCGCTCCAGGTGGAACACCACGGGCTCCCCCCGGAAGCGAAGCCCGCCCTGAAGGGCGTAGGGGGCCCCAAAGCGGCCGATCTCCACAAGGCGCATACCCCCCTCCCTAGCGCACCTCCACGCCCACCTTGCGCTTGGCATAGGCCCGCACCAGGGTGCGGATGGACTCGATCACCCGGCCCTGTTTGCCGATGAGGCGGCCCTTGTCCTCGGGGTCCACCTCCACGATGTAGACCGGCCCCTCCCGGGTGCGCCGCTCCGCCACCCGCACCCGCTCGGGGTGGTCCACCACGCTCCGCGCCAGGTACTCCACCAAATCCCTCATCCCTCCCATCCTACAAAAAAGGAAGGGGCCGCTGGGCCCCCTCCTCCACCTTTGGGCCTTAGGCTTCCTTGCGGAAAACCCCCGCCAGGCGCAACAGGCGGCGGGCGGTGTCCGTGGGCTGGGCCCCCACGGAGAGCCAGTAGCGGGCCCGCTCCACGTCCACCTTGAGCCACTCTGGGGTGGTCTTGCGGGGGTCGTAGTAGCCGATCTTCTCCAGGTACGCCCCATCCCGCTTCCTGCGGGCATCGGTCACCACGATGCGATAGTGGGGGTTGTGCTTAGAGCCGAACCGAGAAAGGCGGATCTTGACCATGCGTTACCTCCACATTCCCATGAATCCCCGGCCTTTGCGCTTCTCCAGGGATTTCATTAGGGCCTTGGTCTCCTCAAAGGCCTTGATGAGCCGGTTGATCTCCTGCACGGTGGTGCCGCTTCCCTTGGCGATGCGGCGACGGCGGGAGGCGTTGAGGATCCTGGGGTCCTTACGCTCCTCAGGGGTCATGGAGAGGACGATGGCCTCGAGGCGCTTCAGGGCCCCATCGTCCACCTGAACCCCCGCGGTGAGGCGGTTCGCCCCGGGCAGCATGGAGAGGATCTCGGAAAAGGAGCCCAGCCGCTTTAGGCCCTGCATCTGCTTGAGGAAGTCCTCCAGGGTGATCTCCTTGGCCGCCTTGGGGGCCTCGGCCTCTAGCCCCACGGCCCGTACCTTCTCCGCCAGGGTGGCCACGTCCCCCATGCCCAGGATGCGGCTCGCCAGGCGGTCGGGGTAGAAGGGCTCTAAGCCTTCCGGCTTCTCCGAAACCCCGGCGAAGTAGATGGGCTTACCCGTGACGTGGCGGGCGGAAAGGGCGGCCCCGCCTCGGGCATCCCCGTCCAGCTTGGTGAGGATGAGGCCCGTGACCCCAACCCTCTCGTCAAAGGCCCGGGCCACCCCCAGGGCCTCCTGGCCGGTCATGGCATCCAGGACCAGGAGGACCTCGTCGGGCTTCATGACCTCCTTGAGCCGGAAAAGCTCCTCCATGAGGGGCTCGTCAATCTGCAGGCGGCCCGCGGTGTCCACCAGGATGAGGTCCCGCACCTCCCGGCGCGCGGCCTCCTCCACCCGGCGGCGGATGGACTCCGGGCTCTCCCCGTCCATCACCTCCAGGACGGGCACCCCAATCCTCTCCCCCAGGATCCGGAGCTGGGCCCGGGCCGCGGGGCGCTGGGTGTCCGCGGCCACCAAGAGGGGGCGGCGACCCTTGGAGCGGTAGTAATGGGCCAGCTTGGCCGCGGTGGTGGTCTTGCCCGAACCCTGGAGACCCACCAGGAACCAGAGGTTCTTGTCCTTTAGGGTGGGCTGGCGGACCTCGCCCCCTAGGGCCTCCTTCAGGGCCTCGTACACCGTGGCGAGGACGATCTCCGCGGGGGTGAGGCTTTCCAGGACCTTTTGCCCCAGGGCTCTTTGCCGCACCTCCTCTATGAAGGTGCGGGCCACCTCCAGGTTCACGTCCGCGTCAATGAGGGCCCGGCGGATCTCCCGCAGGGTTTCCTTCAGGTCCTCCTCGGTGATCCGGCCCCGGCCCCTCAGCCGGTCTATGGCCTCCTGGAGTTTGGCCGTAAGCCGCTCAAACATGCACCACTCCTCGGCCCCCATCCCAGGGCCGCGCTCCAGGATAGGCCACTCTCCCTTAGCGTGTCAACCTCAATTTTTCTGATATTTCTAGCGGGCACGGTTGACAGGGGCCCGGGGGCTCCCTAGGCTGGAAAAGGTTATGGGCGAGCGACTGCCCTCGAGTCCCAGGCCCTGAGGGCCGCCCAAGGGCGGCCTTCGGGCAGAAAGGAGGCCGCCTTTGGAGAGCGTCCTGAACCCCATAGTCCAGGCCCTAGAAGAGGGCGACACCCTAAAGCTGAAAAGCATCCTGGAACACACCCACCCCCAGGCCCTCCTGGAGGTCTGGGACGAGCTTAAGGGCGAACACCGCTACGTCCTCCTCACCCTCCTCTCCAAGGAAAAGGCGGCGGAGGTCTTCTCCCACCTGCCCCCGGAGGCCCAGGCGGAGTACCTGAAAACCCTCCCCCCCTGGCGGGTGCAGGAGGTCCTGGGGGAGCTCTCCCTGGACGACCTGGCGGATGCCCTGCAGGCGGTGGAGGCGGAGGACCCCGACCTGGCCCGCCGCCTCAAGGCCAGCCTAGACCCCAAGACGCGGGCCGAAGTGGAGGAGCTTGCCCAGTACGAGGAGGATGAGGCGGGCGGCCTCATGACCCCGGAGTACATCGCCCTCAAGTCCTCCATGACCGTGGAGGAGGTCCTGCGCTTCCTGAGAAGGGCCGCCCCCGACGCGGAGACCATCTACTACCTCTACGTGGTGGACGAGGAAGGGCGCCTCATCGGGGTCCTCTCCTTGAGGGACCTCATCGTGGCCGACCCCAGGACCCGGGTGAAGGAGATCATGAACCCGGAGGTGGTCTTCGTCCGCACGGACACCGACCAGGAGGAGGTGGCCCGCCTCATGGCGGACTACGACTTCACCGTCTTGCCCGTGGTGGACGAGGAGGGGAAGCTGGTGGGCATCGTCACCATTGACGACGTGGTGGACGTGCTGGAGGAGGAGGCCACGGAGGACATCCACAAGCTGGCCGCGGTGGACGTTCCGGATCTGGTCTATAGCCAGGCCTCCCCGGTCCAGCTGTGGCTCGCCCGGGTGCGCTGGCTGGTGATCCTCATCCTCACGGGCATGCTCACCAGCTCCATCCTCCAAGGGTTTGAAAGCGTCCTGGAGGCGGTCACCGCCCTGGCCTTCTACGTGCCCGTCCTCCTGGGCACCGGGGGGAACACGGGCAACCAGTCGGCCACCCTCATCGTCCGCGCCCTGGCCACCCGGGACCTGGACCTGAAGGACTGGCGGCGGGTGCTCATGAAGGAAGCGGTGGTGGGCAGCCTCCTGGGCCTCACCCTGGCCCTCCTTCTCCTCCTCAAGGTGGCCTGGGACGGCCACCCCGCCCTCCTCCCCGTGGTGGGGGTGGCCCTCTTCCTCCTGGTCCTCTTCGCCAACCTGGTGGGGTCCATGCTCCCCATGGCCCTAAGGCGGCTTGGGGTGGACCCCGCCCTGGTTTCCAACCCCCTCATCGCCACCCTCTCGGACGTGATGGGCCTCCTCATCTACCTGATGGTGGCCCGGACCCTCCTTGGCCTATAGTGGGGAAAGCCATGCGCATGATTGTGGAATGGACCAAGGGCAGCCCCTTGCGCCACGCCTGGAAGGAGGGGAGGCTGGTCCCTTTAGGGGAGGACCGGCCAGCCCCGGTGAACTATGGGCTCCTGCCGGGGCTCCTAAACCCCGCGGACGGGGAGGAGGTGGACGCGGTCCTCCTGGGCCCGCCCCACCCCCTGGGGGAGGCGGAGGGAGAGGTTTGGGGCCTCCTCCACCTGGAAGACGGGGACCACAAGGTGGTCCTGGCGCCGGAAGGGTACGAGGGGGAGGACCTTGGGCCCCTCCTCGCCTGGTTCACCCCGGAAAGGGCCCCGAGGCTTTTGCCCAGGGAGGCCGCCCTGGCCTTTCTGGAGGAGAGGAGGCGGGAGCGGGACCGGTACCTGGGGGCCCTTTTGGGCTTGGCGGTAGGGGATGCCCTGGGGGCCCAGGTGGAGTTCATGCTCCAAGGGAGCTTTCCCCCCGTGGCGGAGATGAAAGGGGGTGGGCCCCACCGCTTAGGCCCCGGGGAGTGGACGGACGACACCGCCATGGCCCTCTGCCTGGCGGAAAGCCTTCTGGAAAAGGGGTTTGACCCTTTGGACCAGATGCGCTGCTACCTCCTTTGGTACCGGGAGGGGTACAACAGCCCCAAGGGGTACTGCTTTGACATCGGGACCACCACCCGCCGGGCCCTGGAAGGTTTCCTGAGGACCGGGGACCCCTTCTCGGGGCCCGAAGAAGAGAGCGCCGCAGGGAACGGGAGCCTCATGCGCCTGGCCCCCGTGGCCCTGGCTTACGCCGGAAGCCCAAGGCTTCTGGAGTACGCCCGGCTTTCCGCCCGCACCACCCACGGGGCCCGGGCCGCCTTGGAGAGCACGGAGGTCCTGGCCTGGCTTCTAGAGGGGGCCCTTCGGGGGAGGCCCAAGGCAGAGCTCCTGGCCCTAAAGCCCTTCCGGGGCAGGCCCCTCCACCCGGACGTGGCCGAGGTGGTGGAGGGAAGCTTCTGGAGGCGGGCCCAGGGGGAGGGGTACGCCCCCAGGACCCTCGAGGCCGCCCTCCACGCCTTCGTCCACACGGAAAGCTTTGAGGAGGGGATGCGCCTTGCGGTGAACCTAGGGGGGGACGCGGACACCGTGGGGGCGGTCTACGGCCAGCTGGCCGGGGCCTACTACGGCCGGGGGGCCATCCCCGAAAGGTGGCTTGAGCCCCTCTATCTGAGGGAACGGATAGAGGAGCTGGCCTTTGCCCTCTACAGGATGAGCATGGCGTCTCCTAGGGAGTAGAAGCGGTAGCGCTCGGCCACGGCCAAGCGGTAGGCGGCCATGGTCTTCTCGTGGCCCAAAAAGGCCGCCACCAGCATGAGGAGGGTGGAGCGGGGCAGGTGGAAGTTGGTGAAGAGGGCATCTATGGCCTTGAAAGCGTAGGGGGGGCGGATGAAAAGCCGGGTCTCCCCCATCCCCGGCACCACCCCCTCCCCCTCCCGCCAGGCGCTCTCCAGGGCCCGCACCACGGTGGTGCCCACGGCCACCACCCGCCGCCCCTCCCGCCTGGCCCGGTTCACCGCCTCCGCGGTGGCCTCGGGGATCTCGTAGGGCTCGGCGTGCATCTCGTGCCGCTCGGGGTCCCCCTTCACGGGACGGAAGGTGCCAGGGCCCACGTGCAGGGTGAGGAAGCACACTTCCACCCCCATCCCCTTAAGCCGCTCCAAAAGCCCGGGGGTGAAGTGGAGGCCCGCGGTGGGGGCGGCCACGGAGCCCGGCCGCCGGGCGTAGACCGTCTGGTAGCGCTCCAGGGGGATCTTGGCCTTGATGTAGGGGGGCAGGGGCACCTCCCCCACCTCCTCCAGGTGGGCCAGGAGGTCCCCGTGGACGCGGAGGAGGCGGACCCCGCTCTCCTCCACCCCCACCACCTCGGCCAAGAGGCCCTCCACGGGTCTTAGGTCCCTGGGGGAGAGGAAGGCCAGCCGCGTTCCCGGGGGAGCCTTCCGGGCGGGGCCCAAAAGGGCCTCCCAAAGCCCCGGGGCCCTTTCCCGCACCAAGAGGACCTCCACCCGCCCCCCGGTGGGCTTCCTTGCCAGGAGGCGGGCCGGGATCACCTTGCTCTCGTTGAAAACCAGCACGTCCCCCGGGCGGAGGTAAAGGGGCAGGTCCCGCACCCGGCGGTGCTCGGCCCGGAAGGGGCCCTCCCGGAAGACCACCATCAGCCGGGCCCTATCCCGGGGCTCCGCGCCCTCCTGGGCGATGAGCTCCTGGGGAAGAAGGTAGTCGTAGGCCTCGAGGCTCATCCCTTAGGGGCCATGAAGGCGTCGGGGATGTCGGGGAGGTGGGTGAAGCGGTCCACCGCGTCGATGAGCTTCTGGGCGGTGGTCTCCCGGAAGGCGACGACCTCCACCCGGATGCCCCGCTCCATGAGGACCTCCAGGATCTCCACGAAGTCCCCGTCCCCGCTCCCCAGGACCACCACGTCCAGGTAGGGCATGAGGCGCACCATGTCCGCAGCGATGCCCATGTCCCAGTTGCCCTCGTAGATGGGCCGCCCGCCCTCCCCCATTTCCTTCAGGGTCAGGTACATGCGCCGCACCTTGTAGCCGATGGTGGAGAGCTTGTAGATGAAAGGCCAAGCGGAGGTGTCCCCTTCCTTCTCCACCACGTAGGCCGTGGCCCTGACGAGCCGCCTCCCCCCCACCGCAAAGCGGAGGAGGCTCTCAAAGTTCACGTTGCGCTCGTAGTAGTCCCGGGCGGAGTGGTAGAGGTTCTGGGTGTCCACGAAGACCCCCACCCGCTGCTCCTTGTGGTGCCCCAAGGGTTCAAGCTCCATCGGCCACCATCTTAGCCAGTTCCGCCACCCTTTCCGCGAGCCTTTCCGCCACCTCCTCCACGAGCCCCTCTGGCCCCTCCACCATGACCCGCACCAGGGGCTCGGTGCCCGAGGGGCGGACATTCACCCGCCCACGGCCCTGAAGGGCCCTTTCCGCCTCCTCCAGGGCCTCCCTCAGGGCGGGGTGGGCCATGACCTGGGCCTTGTCCACCACCCGGACGTTGCTCAGCACCTGGGGGTAGAGGGGGAGGGCCTCGTACCAGTCGGAAAGGTCCCCGCCCATCTCCTTAAGGGCCTTCAGGACGAAAAGGGCGGTGAAGAGGCCATCCCCTGTGGTGTGGTGGCGCCTTAGGATCACGTGCCCCGAAGGCTCCCCCCCAAGGTGGAGGCCCTTCTCCTTGAGCATCTCCAGCACGTACCGGTCCCCCACCGCCGCCCGGTGGAAGGCGATGCCCTCTTCCCTTAGGCGCACCTCCAGGGCCATATTGCTCATCACCGTGCCCACCACCCCCTTCTCCCCTAGGGCCTTGGCCAGGAGGTAGAGGACGTGGTCCCCGTGGAAAAGCCGCCCCCTTCGGTCCACGAAGAGGGCCCGGTCCCCATCCCCGTCAAAGGCCACCCCCAGGTCCAGGCCGAGCTCGGTCACGAAGCGGGCCAGGGCCTCGGGGTGGGTGGAGCCGCAGGCCCGGTTGATGTTCCGCCCGTCTGGGGTGTTGAAGAGGGCGAGGACCTCCGCCCCCGCCTTTTGGAAGAGCTTGGGGCCTAGGCGGTAAGTGGCCCCGTGGGCCAGGTCCAAGCCCACCTTGAGGCCCGAGAGGTCCGGGGCGTGGGCGAGGAGGAACTCCAGGTAAAGCCGCTCCGCTTCCCGGAAATCCCCCACCGTGCCCACGCCCCGTAAGGGATGGGCCTCGTCCAAGAAGGCCTCGATGGCCTCCTCCGCCTCGTCCGAGAGCTTTTCCCCGTCGGGACCGAAGAACTTGATGCCGTTATCCGTGTAAGGGTTGTGGCTGGCGGAGATCACCGCCCCCGCGGTGGCAGAAAGGGTCCGGGTGAGGTGGGCCACCCCGGGGGTGGGGAGGACCCCGAGGTGCTCCACCCTTACCCCCTGGCTCAAAAGCCCCGCGGCCAGGGCGGCCTCGAGGAGGTCGGAAGACTCCCGGGTGTCCTTCCCAAGAAGCACCACAGGCCGCCCCTCCCGCTCTCGGAAGTAGGCCCCCGCCGCCTGGCCGAGCTTTAGGACGAATTCCGGCGTCAGGGGAGGCTTGCCCACCTCTCCCCGCACGCCGTCCGTACCGAAATAGCGCCGCATGGAGGGCACTATACCAAAGGCGCTAGGCCTTGGCGGAAAGCCAGTCCTCCCCCATCCCCACCTCCACCTCCAGGGGGACGGAGAGGGGGTAGACCCCTTCCATGGTCTCCTTGGCCAGGCGGACGATCTCCTCCGCCCGCTCCCGCGGGGCCTCCAGGACCAGCTCGTCGTGCACCTGGAGGAGGATCCTGGCCCCCTGGGGCCTAAGCTTGGGAAAGAGCTTCACCATGGCCAGCTTCATGAGGTCCGCGGCGGTGCCCTGTACGGGCATGTTGAAGGCCATGCGCTCCGCCGCCTCCCGCACGCTTTTCACCCGGGCGCTCAAGTCAGGCACGTAGCGGCGGCGGCCGAAGAGGGTCTCCACGTACCCCTTCTTTCGCCCCTCCTCCAGGGTCTCGGCGATCCAAGCCCGCACCTTGGGGAAGCTCTGGAAGTAGCGCTCAATGAAGGCCGCCGCCTCCTCGTAAGGGATGGAAAGCTCCTGGGAAAGCCGATGGGCGGACATGCCGTAGAGCACCCCGAAGTTCACCGTCTTGGCCGCCCGGCGCATGGCGGCGTCCACCCCCTCAGGGGGCACGCCGAACATCCAGGCCGCGGTCTCCGTGTGGATGTCCTTCCCCTCCTGGAAGACCCGGATGAGGTTCTCGTCCCCCGAGAGGTGGGCGAGGACCCGGAGCTCTATTTGGCTATAGTCCAGGACCACCAGAAGATGGCCCTCCTCAGCGATGAAGGCCTTGCGGATGCGCTGGCCTAGGGGGGTGCGCACGGGAATGTTCTGCAGGTTGGGGTCGGAGCTGGAAAGGCGGCCCGTGGCGGTGGCCGTCTGGTTGAAGCGGGTGTGGAGCCGGCCCGTCTTGGGGTGGACCAGCCTGGGCAAGGGGTCCACGTAGGTGCTCTTCAGCTTCATGAGCTCGCGGTACTCCAGGATCCGCCCCACAATGGGGTGGGCCTCCCTTAAGAGCTCCAAGACGGCGGCGCTTGTGGAGCGCTTGCCGGTTTTTTCCGTTTTGCCGATGGGGGGAAGCCTGAGCTCATCAAAGAGGACCCGCTCCAATTGGTCCCGGGAGTTCAGATTGAAGGGGTGGCCCGCTAAGCGGTGGATCTCGGCCTCGAGGCGCTCAAGCTCAAAGGAAAGCTCCTGGGAAAGGGCCTCGAGGTAGGCCACGTCCAGCCGCACCCCCGTGGCCTCCATGTGGGCGAGGACCTGGGCGAGGGGCCGCTCCACCTCCCGGTATAGCCAAAGGAGCCGTTCCTCCTCCGCCACCCGGGGGTGGAGGGTCTGCCAGAGCCTTTCCGAAAGGAGGGCCCGGAGGGCGGCGTCCTCCTGCCACTCCCCCCCGTAGCGCCGGGCCACCCCTTCGGGGTTGGTGTTTCCCGGGTCCAGGAGGTAGGCGAGGAGCATGGGGTCGTCCCCCAGGGGGATCTCCAAGCCTTCCCGCAAGGCCAGCACCGCCAGGTCCTTGGCCAAAAGGCCCCGGATCTCCTTCAGGTCCCCTAGCGCGACCACAGGGGCTTCCGCCCGGTGGACCCGCCCCCCGAGGGCCCCGGAGAGGGCCAGAAGCTCCGCCCACATGGGCTCGGGCCGGGAGAGGAGGAAGCCTAGGAAAGCCCCTTCCGGGGGGGGCCAGGGGGCCTCCTCCACCTCCTTGGGGGCCTCTAGGAGGCCGAACTCGTGGAGGAGGCTTCCGAACTCAAGCCGCTCCAGGAAGGCCTTAAGCCCTTCCCGGTCGGGGGCCCGCCTCCTCGCAAAGTCCACCTCCAGGGGGAGGTCCGTGCGCAGGCGGGAAAGCTCCAGGGACATCTGGAGTTTATCCAGGTTGTTCTGGATGGCCTCCCGCACCCTTTCCGGCTTCACTCGGTCCAGGTTCTTTAGTATCTCCTCCAGGCTCCCCCACTCCTTCAGCAGTTTGAGGGCGGTCTTCTCCCCGATGCCCGGCACCCCGGGGAGGTTGTCCGAGGGGTCTCCGGTAAGGGCCCGAAAGTCCACCCACTGCTCGGGGGTGAGGCCGTAGCGCTCGTAAAGCCACTTTGGGGTCAGGACCTCCCCCTCGGGGTGGAGGAGGTGGACCTGGGGGGAAAGGAGCTGGTAGAGGTCGCGGTCCGCGCTCAGGATGCGCACCTCGTACCCCTCCCTCTCCGCCTTCTTGGCCAAAGTGGCCAAGACGTCGTCCGCCTCAAAGCCCGGGACCTCGAGGCGCACGAGGCCCAAAAGGTCCACCAGCTCCTTGATGAGGGCAAGCTGACGGGGAAAGTCCTCCGGGGTGGGGGCCCGGCCCGCCTTGTAGGCCTCGTAAGCCTCGTGGCGGAAGGAGGGGGCCTTGGCATCAAAGACCACGATGGCCACCTCCCCGTCCTCCTTAAGGGCCTTAAGGAGGCTTTTGGCGAAGCCATAGACCGCCTGCACAGGTTCGCCCCGGCTGGTGGTGAGGCCTTTTAGGGCGAAAAAGGTGCGGTAGGCCAGGTGGTGGCCGTCCACCAGGAGGACCCGGCCTTTGGGTTCAAAGAGGGGCCGCATCCCTCACATTCTAAGGACCCGGCCCCGGGTGGCTTCCTTGAGGGCCTGGGCCACCGCCTCGAGGCGGTCCCTTGGGAGCCTCAGGCGGAGGAGAACCCCGTCCTCCCGGTACTCCTCCACCGCGGATAGGCCCCTAAGGGCCCGGTAGGCCGCCCCAAGCTCGGAGAAGGGGACCAGGAAGGCCGCCTCGGCCCAGTCCACGATGGGGGCCTTCTCCGCCCGCCTCAGGGCCTCCGCGGCCACCCCCCCATAGGCCCGCACCAGCCCCCCCGCCCCGAGCTTCACCCCCCCGAAGTAGCGCACCACCACCACCGCCACCCGGTCCAGGCCCTGGGCCTCTATGGCGTGGAGGATGGGGCGGCCCGCGGTGCCGCCCGGCTCCCCATCGTCGGAGAAGCGGTAGAGGGGACCGATCTTGTAGGCGTAGGGGTTGTGGGTGGCCTCCTCCTCCCGGGCCGCCTTCAGAAAGGCCAAGGCCTCCTCCTCCGAGGCCACGGGGGCCACCTTGGCGATGAAGCGGCTTTTTCCGATGATCTCCTCGTACGCTAAGGGTTTCGCTAAGGTCAAGGCACCTCTCCCAAAGGCTGAATCCAAGGCACCCCCTGGGCGCGCAGGGCATGGACCAGTTCCAAGTCCGCCGGTAGAAGCTGAGCTCCTTTATCTTCCGCTAAGGCCACATAAAAAGCTTCGTAGGCCCGTTTTTGACCCAAGACCTCCGCCCAGCGCAAAGCGCGAAAGGCTAGAGCTTCATCCTCGGCGAAGTGGTCGGGAAGCCCAAGAAGAGCCTCCAAGATCTCTTCCGCCTCCCTCTGCACCATCCTGCGAACAAACACGAGGGTACGGAGAACCGAGGCCACTTCCGCGACAAAAAGCCGAGGCACCCACACTTCTCCTTTTGGAGCCTCCTCCCGCCAAAAGGCCTCCGCCTCCTTCTGCGCCAGATGCGGCAGGGCAAGGGAAGCGTCAACCACCCAGCAAACCTTGGACACGCCCTTCCCTCACCTCTTCTAAAAGACTCTCCAAACTCAGGCCCCCTAAGGAAACCCGCTCCCTAAGGTAAGAAAGCCGCCTTAAAGCTTCAGCCCTGGAAACCTCCCGAAGGCCTTTGTCCACAAGCTCCCGGAGCACTTCGCTGGGGCTTACCCGGCGGCCTCGCTCCCGGCTCAGCTCCTGGGCTAGACCCTTAAGCCGGATCCACTGGTCCTCTTCCAGAGAAACCCGAATCCGACGGTACCCCATAAGAGCATTCTACCCCTCCTCCAAAGCCCTTAGGGCCACCCGCTCCATGCCCAAAGGATCGGGCAGGAACCCCGTCCAGATCCGGAAGGCCAAGGCCCCCTGCCAGGCCAGCATGGGAAGGCCGGTCTGCACGCCTAGACCCCGGGCTTGGGCCTCCTTTAGGAAGCGGGTCCAAAGGGGGCGGTAGACCAGGTCCACGGCCACCCCCTCTTCGGGAAAGAGCTCTGGGGGCAGGGGGGTGGCCCCGGGATCGTTTAGGCCCACCGAGGTGGCGTTCACCAGGAGGTAGGCCGCCCGCGCCGCCTCCAAGGGCACCGCCTCCAGGCCCATCTCCTCCGCCAGGGCCTGGGCCCTTTCCGGGGTGCGGTTCCAGACCCAGACCTCGAGGCCCGCCCCCTTCAGGGCGTAGGCCACGGCCCGCCCCGCCCCCCCGGCCCCCAGGACCAGGGCGGGGCCCCTTAGGGGGAAGCCCCCAGCTTTCAAGGCCTCCAGGAAGCCAGGCGCGTCCGTGTTGAAGCCGAGGAGGTGCCCCTCCACCACCAGGACCGTGTTCACCGCCCCGATGGCCCGGGCCTCGGGAGAAGCCCAGTCCAGAAGGGGAAGGGCCCTTTCCTTAAGGGGCACGGTGAGGTTCACCCCCCGGTACCCCTGGCGGACCTCCTCGAGCCTTGCGGGAAGGTCCTCTGGGGGGGTGTCCAGGGCCTGGTAGGCGCCTTCTAGGCTCAAGGCGGAAAGGGCCCAGGCGTGCATGGCCGGGGAGAGGGAGTGGGCAATGGGATGGCCCAAGACCGCCAGGCGGAGCATGCCCCCATCTTATCCCGCGTTCCTTAGGCCCGCCGCCACGCCCAGGAGGGAGAGGAGAAGGGCCCTTTTCAGGGCCTCGTCCTCCCCTCCCCCGGGAGCGCGGTAGCGGCGGAGGAGCTCCACCTGGACGATGTTGATGGGGTCCACGTAGGGGTTCCGGAGGCCGATCTGGCGCTCCAGGGTCTTCTGGTTGTGGAGGAGGGGGGCCTGGAAGATGGCCTCGAGGAGGGCCACGGTCTTCCCGTACTCCTCGGCGATCCGGTCAAAAAGGGGCCAAAGGGCCTCGGGGACCAGCTTGAGGTAAAGCCGGGCCACCCCCAGGTCCGCCTTGGCCAGGGCCATGGCCGCGCTCTCCAGGGTGGAGGCGAAAAAGGGCCAGTCCCGGTACATCTCCTGAAGGAGGGCAAGGGGCAGGCGCTCCAGGGCGGAAAGCCCGTACCAGCCGGGCAGGAGTAGCCGCACCTGCGTCCAGGCCATGACCCAGGGGATGGCCCTGAGGTCCCGGATCTCCCGCACCCGGCCGTGGCGGTAGACGGGGCGGCTCGCGATGGGGAGCTCCCCGATCTCCCGGATGGGGGTGAGGTGCTCAAAAAAGGGAAAAAAGCCCTCAGCCTGGAGGAGGCTCCGGTAGCGCTCCACGCTTAAGGAGGCGGCCTCCTCCAGGGCCTGGCGCCAAAGGGGCTTGGGGTCCTCCCCGTCCCCTAAGGCCGCCAGGGCGAAGTGGTAGAAAAGCTGCTCCAGGTGGCGCACCGCAAGCTCCACGTGGCTGTAGCGGTCCGCCAGGGCCTCCCCTTGTTCCGTGAGGCGGAGGCGGCGGCCCACACTCCTTGGGGGCAAGGAGGCGATGGCCCGGCCCGCGGGACCCCCGCCCCTCGCGGTGGAGGTGCCCCGGCCGTGGAAGAAGTGGACCTCGAGGCCCGCCTCCCGCCCCACCGCCGCCAGGGCCTCCTGGGCCTGGTAGAGGGCCAGGTTGGCCGCCAGGAAGCCCGCGTCCTTGTTGGAGTCCGAGTAGCCGATCATCACCTCCACCCCGCCCCGCCCCCGGGCGTGGGCCAGGAAGACGGGGTTTTGGAGTAGGCGGCGGAGGACCAGGGGGGCGCGCCTTAGGTCCTCCAGGGTCTCAAAAAGGGGCACCACATCGTAGGGGAGGGGCTTCCCCGGGCGGTAGTCCCCCACCTCCCGGGCCAAGAGGAAGACCACGAGGAGGTCCCTGGGGTGGTGGGTCATGGAGACCAGGTGGGCCCCCCGGTCCTGCCAGGCCCTCAGGGCCCCCAGGGCCACCCTAAGGGCCTCCCCCTCCGGGGCCTGGCCCACGGGGAGGAGGGGGCGCGGGGTCTTGAGCTCCTCCGTGAGGAGAGCCTCCTGGGCCTCCTCGGAAAGGCTTAGGAAATCGGGGTGCACCCCCCCAAGCCGGAGGAGCTCGGCCGCGGCCTCCAAGAGCTTCCCCGACTCCTCCCGAAGGTCCAGGGGGGCAAGGGCCAGGCCGAAGGCGGAAAGGCGGTGGGAAAGGGGCTTAAGGAAAACCTGGGCCACCTCCCCCAGACCCGCCTCCTCCAAGCCCCTTTCCGCCTGGAAGAGGGCCCGGGCGAAGGCCTCCTCGGAAAGCCCTTCCCTTTCCAGTTTCCGGTAGAGCTGGGCGAAGTAGCGCCGGTAGGGCTCCCCGGGAAACCGCTCCACCTCTTCCCCCCCTTCCCGCACCGCCCGGGGCACGGGAAGGCGGCCCTCGGAGAGGGAAAGGTCGCGCACCAGGGCCTCGAGCTCGGCCAGGTAGCGCTCCTTGGCCACCCGCCGGGCGTAGTCCGCGGCGAAGGCGGTGACCTCGGGGGTCACGAAGGGGTTCCCGTCCCGGTCCCCCCCGATCCAGCTCCGGAAACGCACGGGGCTTTTCAGGCGGTGCCTTTCCCCATAAACCCGCTCCAGGGCATCCTCGAGGCGCTCCAGGAGAAGGGGCACCGCCTGCCAGAGGACGGTGGGCAGGTAGTAAAGCCCCCCCTTGATCTCGTCCTCCACCGAGGGCCGGGCCTTGCGCACCTCCTCCGTGGCGTAGAGGAGGGCCACCCGGGCCTTGAGCGCCCGAGGGTCCCCCCGCTCCAGCGCCTCCTGGATCCTCTCCAGGTGGTGCCTTAGGGTGCGGCGGCGGGTCTCCGTGGGGTGGGCGGTGAAGGTGAGGAGGAGCTCCAGGCGGTTCAGGTGGGCCTCCGCCTCCGCCCGGGAAAGCCCCCGGGCCTTTAGGGCCAAGGCCAGGGCCAAGGGCCCCTCGGGCCTTGGAGCCTCGAGGGTCTCGGCCTCCGCCCTAAGGCGGTTCACCCGCACCCGGTGGCGCTCCTCCGCCAGGTTCACCAGGTGGAAGTAGTGGGTGAAGGCCCGCACCAAGGCCTCGGCCTCGGCCACGGGGAGGGCCTCCGCCTTGGCCAAAAGGGCCTCCCCCGCCCCCACGTCCCCCTGGCGGCGGGCCTTGGAGAGGAGGCGCACCTCCTCCACCAGGGCAAAAAACCGCTCCCCTGAAACCGCCCGGATGGCCTCCCCAAGGAGGCGGCCCAAGAGGTCCACCTCCTCCTTGAGGCGAAGGAAGGGGTCTTCCCTCACGGCTCCTCCCAGACATAGGGGCTGATGGCAAGGGGCCGCCCCCCCGCAAACTCCAGCTCGGTGGCGTGGAAGCGGGCCTTGCCCTCCGCGGGGCGGAAGGGCTGGGGGCGGCCGGTGAGGAAGCGGGCGAGGAAGGTCCCCACCTCCCCCCCGATGATGGAGGCGTAGGTGCCGGTCATGCCCACGTCCGTCTGGTAAAGCGTGCCCTTGGGGAGGACCCCCGCGTCCAGGGTGGGGATGTGGGTGTGGGTGCCGAGGACCGCGGAGACCCGGCCGTCCAGGTAGTGGGCCAGGGCCATCTTCTCGCTGGTGGCCTCCGCGTGGACCTCCACCAGGACGTAGTCCGCCTTCTCCTCGGATAGGAGGCGGTCCAGGGCGCGAAAGGGGTCATCCAGGGGGTCCATGAAGACCCGGCCCATGACCTGGACGAAGAGGAGGGTCTCGCCCCCCGCCTCGAGGCGCCACCACCCCCGCCCCGGGGTGCCCGGGGGGTAGTTTAGGGCCCGCACCACGGGCTCCTTTTCCAGAAGCTCGTAGACCTCCTTGTGGTCCCAGGCGTGGTTGCCCAAGGAGATGAGGTCCACCCCCGCCTCCCTCAAAAGGCGGTAAGCCCGCTTGTCCAGGCCCTTTCCCCGGGCCGCGTTCTCCCCGTTGGCGATGACCAGGTCGTAATGGGCCCGGATGTCCGGCAGGTGGAGGGCCACGGCCCTGAGGCCGGGCTCGGCCATCACGTCGCCGATGAAGAGAACGCGCATGGGGGCATTATACGCACCCCATGCGGGCGCTGGCCGGTTAACCCACCTTGATGTAGGCGTACCCCTTACTCTGAAGCTCCCCCAAGGCCCCCACCCCCGAGGGCACCCACTTGATGAAGTCGTCGGGGCGGAGCTTATCCTTGGGGATGTTGTTCCGGGCAAAGGTAATCTCGCAGATGTAGAACCCCACCCCCAGCTGGGCCAGCTGGCGGATACGGCTGAAAAGGGCTTCCCGGTCGTACTGGATGCTGGCCCAAGGGGTGCCCTCCAAATCCTTCAAAAAGGGGTGTACCCCGGCCCCATGGGCCACCACCACGATGTGGATCTTGAAGGGATCGTTGTCATAAACGGAAAGGTGGTTGGCGATGTTGGTGAGCATCTGGCCAAAGCGGGCAGGGTCCCCAAAGTCCGCGTGGTAGACCACGGCCACCGGGGTTTCCTTCTTGAACTGGGCGTACTCCACCCGCTCGTTGGCCTGGGCCCTCAGCAACGAAGAAGCCCCCAAAAGCGCCGAAACACGAAGAAGCCACCTGCGGCTGATCTCCTTCATTTTTCCCCTCGGGTGCTAAGGGTATACCAAGGGAGGCCCAAAGCGCAAGGGGCAGGCCGAAGCCTGCCCCAAACCCCTTGAAGCCTACTGGGCCGAGGAGGAGCGCCGCTGGAGGAAGTAGACCACCCCGTAGCCAATGGCGGCGATGATGAGGATGGGCACCACGTAGGTCAGGAGGGTCCAGATGAAGCCGGAAAGGGCTAGAAGGAGCTTCCCCAAGAAGGTGAAGACCCAGCCCCCCACCCAGAGGAAAAGGAGGACCCCTACCACCACCAAAAGGCCGAGGACCACCCACTCCAGGATGTCGCGCAAGGTGCGTTCCATGAGGAAAGGATACACTAAAACCGGTGGACCGGCGGCAACCTTACCGGACGGAGGAGGGCATCGTGGTGGGGCGGAAGGCCCTCCCCCAGGGCGACCTTCTCCTCAGGTTTGTGACACCGGGGGGGAGCCTCGAGGCCCTGGCCCGCAAAGGGAGCCGCCCCACCGGGCGCTCGGGACGGCTTTCCCTCTTCCACCACGTGCGCTTCCAGCTCTACGCCAAAGGGGAGGCCCTACCCCTCCTCACCCAAGTGGAGCTTTTGGGCAAGCTCTACGGCCTGGAAGAACCCCGGCGCTTCCTCCTTGCGGGCTTCCTCTCCGAGCTCGCCTACCGCCTGGCCTCCCCCGAGGCGGCGGGGCGGGTGTGGCCGGTCTTCGTCTCGGGGCTTAGGGGCATCGCCAAGCACGAAGACCCCCTCCTCCCCCTGGTCTGGGCGGGCTGGCGGGTGGTGAAGGCGGGGGGGCTCGCCCCCGACCTCCGGGGCGAAGGGGAGCGCCTGAAGGAAGGGCGCTTGGGAAAGGAAGGGGTCTATCTGGGCCCCAAAGGGGTGGAGGCCCTGTGGGCCATCCTCCACCTGCCGGGGGGGGAGGCCCTGGGCCACCTGGAGGAGGCCCCCCTGGACCGGCTCTTCCTGGCCCTCAAGGCCCACACCGAGGAGGCCCTTGGTCCCTTGCAGGCAGGGGTCCTCCTCAAGGGGTGAGGACCCCAGGCGGGGCACCCCCCACTCAAGGGCCTAGGTGGAAAGGACCCGCTCCTCTAGGCCCTTTAGGAGGCTTTCCACGTTCTCCTGCATAAGCTTCTGCACCAGCTTCTGCAGGAGGCCCCCAAAGATGGGGATGGTGAGCTCGTAGGTGAGGGTGAGGACCACCCGCGTCCCCTCCCCTTCCGGGAAGAAGGCCCAGGTGCCCTCGTAACGGTCAAAGTCCCCCTCGGGCGACCAAAAACGGTTCTTTAGCCCCGCGTCGTCCCACTCCTCCTCCTCCAACCAGCGCACCTTCTTGCCCATAGCCACCGCCACCCACTCGCTTTTGGTGCGGTGGCCCTCCTGGGCCAGGACCTTCAGGGTTTCCACCTCCTTGAGGTAGGGCTTCAGCCCCTCCAGGTCCTTGGCCAGGGCGTAGACCTTTTCCGGAGGAGCGGGGATGAAGCGTTCGGCGCGCACCTCGGGCATGGGCTCTTTTTACCCCTTTTCCTCCTCCAGGGCAAGCCGGTAGGCCTCGAGGGCCACCCCCAAGGGGAAGCCCCGCCCCTGGAGGAAGCGCACCGCCTTGGCCTTATCTCGCCGGTGAGGGTAGCGGCGGAGGACCCTTAGGGCATCCTCCACCGAGGCCTCCCCCACCGCTTCCTCGGCCACCTCCTCGGGGACGCCCCGGGCCCGGAGGAGGGCTTTGAGCTTGAGGGGCCCGTACTTGCGGTGGGTTTCCACAAACGAGCGGGCGAAGGCCTGGTCATCCAGGTAGCCCATGGCCTTAAGCCGTTCCAAAACCCTCTCCACCGCCTCCTCGGGAAAGCGGGCGGCGAGCTTCTCCCTAAGGCGCCTTTCGCTTTGGGCACGGGCCCCAAGGAGCCTTAGGGCGTAGGCCATGGCCTCCTCGTAGGCCCCCATCCCCCTTAGGGTAACCTAAGGCCCATGCGGGTCTTCGCCATCGCCGACCCCCACCTCTCCCGGGTTCACCCCAAGCCCATGACCATCTTTGGGCCGGCCTGGGCGGGGCACCCCGAGGCCTTCTTCCGGGGCTGGCGGCGGGTGGTGGGCCCAGAAGACCTGGTCCTGGTGCCGGGGGATATCTCCTGGGCCATGCGCCTTGGGGAGGCCCTGCCCGACCTCTTGGACCTCGCGGCCCTCCCCGGGAAAAAGGTGCTCCTCAAGGGCAACCACGACTACTGGTGGCCCTCCATCAGCCGCCTCAGGGCCGTCCTCCCCCCGGGGATGTACGCCCTCCAGAACGACGCCCTGGTGCTGGAAGGGGTGGCGGTGGCGGGCACCCGGGGTTGGCAGTACCCCCCGGAGACGGAGGAGGACGCCCGCATCCTCGCCCGGGAGGTGGAAAGGCTTAAGCTCTCCCTGAAGGCCCTTAAGGGGCAGAACTACGGGAAGCTGGTGGTGGCCTTCCACTTCCCCCCCTTTGGACCCCGGGGAGAGGCCTCGCCCCTTTTGGGGCTCGCGGAAGAGGCCAGCCCCCAAGCCATCGTCTACGGCCACCTCCACGGGGTGGACCCCGAGAGGCTTCCCCAGGCCTACCGGGGCATCCCCCTCCACCTGGTGGCCGCGGACGCCTTGGGCTTCCAACCCAAGCTTATCCTGGAAGACGCATAATAGAGGCGTGGTCACGGCCTTCGTGCTCATCCGGGCTAAGGGCCAAAGGATCGGGGCCCTGGGGGAGGCCATCGCGGAGATCCCCCAGGTGGCCGAGGTCTACTCCGTCACCGGGCCCTACGACCTCATCGCCCTTCTAAGGCTTAAGGACCTCGAGGAGCTGGACCAGGTGGTAACCCAAGGCATCCTAGCCCTGGACGGGGTGGAGCGCACGGAAACCCTCCTGGGCTTCCGGGCCTACCCCAGTAGGCTTCTGGACCAGGGCTTCGCCTTGGGGGAAGGTTGAAGGACCCCCTGGCCTTCCTCCTCCTCCTCCAGGTGGGGCTCCTCCTCCTAGGGGGAGGTGGGATGCTCCTTTTGGGCTTTCCCTTAGGGCCCAAGGGCCCTTGGCTGGATCTGGGGGTTGCGGGCGGGCTTTTCCTCCTCCTCTTCGGCCTGGAGGCCCTATTTAGCCGCCTCTTCCCCGCTTCCTTCAAGGAGGCGGAGGCCCTCCACCGGGAACTGGGGCGCGCCCTAAGGCGGGGGGGGCTGGGACCTACGGCCCTCCTCTTCCTGGCCCTCCTTTCCGCCTTAGGGGAGGAGGTCTTCTTCCGGGGCTTCCTGCAAAGCCTCCTCGCGGGGTGGGTGGGGGGGTGGGGGGTTCTCCTGCAGGCCCTTCTCTTTGCCCTCTTCCACCCCGCCCCCCGGGCGGCCTGGGCCTACCCCCTTTACACAGGGGTAGCCGGCCTCCTCTTCGGCCTGGCCTACGCCCTTTCGGGAAGCCTCCTTCCCGGGGTCCTGGCCCACTTTCTCCATAACGCCCGCGGCTTCTACGAGATGGCGCGCGCCCCGTAGCGCCCCAGGGCACATTCCCCCAAGCCCTTCCTGCTACAATAGGGAGCGAGGCTATCCCCAAAGGCCTATGGAGGAGGGCTATCCATGACGGAGCTGGACTTCATCCGCCAGCGCCAGGACCTCGAGGCCTACCGGGCCCTCAGCTGGGAGGGGAGTTTCGCCGATTACCTCCGCCTCCTCAAGGAGGACCCGAGGCCCCTGAGGACGAGCTTCCAGCGGGTCTACGACATGATCCTCTCCCACGGGGTGGAGGAGCACGCCCTCTTCAAGGAGAAGCTCTTCCACTACCGCTTTTTTGACGATCCCTTTGAGGGGGGCAAGGATGCGGTCTTCGGGCTGGACAAGCCCCTCATGCGCCTGGTGGCCACCCTCAAGGCCGCGGCCCACCGCCTGGGGCCCGAGCGGCGCATCCTTCTCCTCCACGGGCCCGTGGGCTCGGCCAAGAGCACCATCGCCCGCCTCCTAAAGAAGGGCCTCGAGGCCTACAGCCGCACGGAGGAGGGCCGGCTTTACACCTTCTACTGGAAGATGGAGGAGGGCCCCTTCCCCTGCCCCATGCACGAGGAGCCCCTCCACCTCCTCCCCCCCGAGATCCGGGAGGCCTTCCTGGAGGAGCTGAGGCGGCGCCACCCCGACTACCCCTACCCCCTCGAGGTGGAGGGGGACCTCTGCCCCGCCTGCCGCTTCCAGATGCGGGAGGCCTTGGCCCGGCATGGGGGGGACCTGGCGGCGGCCTTGGAGAAGGAGATCGTGGTGAAGCGCCTGGTCCTTTCGGAGAAGGACCGGGTGGGGATTGGCACCTTCCAGCCCAAGGACGAGAAGAACCAGGACTCCACCGAGCTCACCGGGGACATCAACTACCGCAAAGTGGCCATCTACGGCTCGGACTCCGACCCCCGGGCCTTCAACTTTGACGGGGAGCTGAACATCGCCAACCGGGGGCTGGTGGAGTTCATAGAGATCCTCAAGCTGGACGTGGCCTTCCTCTACGACCTCCTCACCGCAAGCCAAGAGCACAAGATCAAGTCCAAGAAGTTCGCCCAGACGGACATCGACGAGATCATCCTGGGCCACAGCGTGGCGGGGTGGACCCCCATCCTCTACCGCCACCGGGGCCAGGTGGGCTGGACCACCTTGGCGGAGCTCTACGAGCGCTTCGCCAAAAACCCCGAGGGGCTCGAGGTCCTGGCCTACGACTTCGCCCAAGGGGAGGCGCGCTGGACCCGCGTGCGGGGCCTTTACCGCCACCCCTTTAGCGGAGCCCTCCTCACCAGCGCCCAGAAATGGGGCGTGGTGGAGACCACCCCCAACCACTCCCTCTACGACCGGAAAGGCGAGCCCTTTTACCCCGAGGAGGGAAGGGAGATGATGGCCCTGCGGCGCCTTCCGGAGCTCGCGCCCACCCCCAAAAGGATCAACGTGGTGGAAGGGGTGGTGGGCTTCCTGGTGGAGGAGGAAACCCTAGCCCCGGCTGCAGGCCGCACCCTGACCCGGCCCGCACCACCCGGCTACGCCCGCCTGGGCCTCCCCCGGCACGCCACGGCCCTCAAGGCGGTCTACGACGTGGAGAAGGACGAGGAAGACCTCAAGGCCCTGCTCACGGTCCTCATCTGGTACGCCACCGAGGGCCACAGCAATGAACGCAACGGGGGCATCGTCATAAGCTCCGCCGACCTAGGCGAACTCCAACGGGTCCAAGCGGCCTACGAGCGGATCAGCACCGCCAAGGGGTACATCCACTCAGGCTCCAAGAGGGATTCCGCCTGGAGGCTCTACCTGGGCTCGGAGGCCATCCGCCTCCTGGCGGAGGCCCATTGCGGGAAAGGTGCCCTCAACAAACGCCTCCCCGACTTTCTCTTTGCCCTCCCCAGGCCTTACCTGGAACACGCCGGGGACGAGCTCTTGAAGACGGACGGCTCCAAAGCCCTGAGCCGGGAGCAAAGAAAGGGGTCCCCGACCTACCAGGCGTGCTACGGGGAATACAAGACCATCTCCCCCATGCTGGCCGCCCAGGTGGGGGTCCTCCTCAGCCTCCTGGGCATGGATTACAGCGCCTACCGCTACGAACGCCCCGGCAGGCCCCCCGCCTACCGGATCCGCTACGTTTCCGGGGAGGGCAAGCAGGGTGGGCGCCACAAGCGCTACACGCACCGCCTCTTCCGGCGCAAGGTCGAAGGAGAATGGGTGTACGACATCGCCTGCGAGGGGCTGCACAACTTCGTCTGCGGGGTGGGGCAGGTGGTCTGCCACAACACCAACGAGCCCGAGTACCGTAAACTTCAGGCCAACGAGTACATGGAGGCCCTGCGGGACCGGACCATCAAGATTGACGTCCCCTACATCCTCCGGGTCTCGGACGAGGTGCGGATCTACCGGCGGGACTTCGCCAAAACCCGGGGCAAGCACATCGCCCCCCACACCCTGGAGATGGCCGCCACCTGGGCCGTCCTCACCCGCCTCGAGCCCCCTAGGCGGGCGGGGCTTACCCTTATGCAGAAGCTCAAGCTCTACGATGGCCGCCTCCTCCCCGGCTGGACGGAAGAGGCGGTGCGGGAGCTCTTTGCGGAGGCCAAGCGGGAGGGCCTGGAGGGCATCAGCCCCCGGTACATCCAGGACAAGATTTCCAACGTCCTGGTCACCTCCGAGGAGCCCTGCATCAACCCCTTCATGGTGCTGAACGAGCTGGAAGAGGGCCTCAAGCACCACTCCCTCATCTCCGACGAGAAAACCCGGGAGCGCTACCGGGCCCTCCTCCAAGAGGTCAAGGCGGAGTACGCGGAAATCGTGAAGAACGAGGTGCAGCGGGCCATCGCCGCAGACGAGGAGGCCCTAAACCGCCTCTTCCACAACTACATTGACCACGTAAAGGCCTACGTCCTGGGGGAGAAGGTGAAAAACCCCTACACGGGAAGCCCCGAGCCCCCCAACGAGCGGCTCATGCGCTCCATAGAGGAGCGCATAGACATCCCCGAGTCCCGCAAGGACGACTTCCGCCGGGAGATCATGAACTACATCGGGGCCTTGGCCCTGGAGGGGCGGCAGTTCACCTACAAGGACAACGACCGCCTGCGCCGGGCCCTGGAGCTCAAGCTCTTTGAGGACCAGAAGGACACCATCCGGCTTTCCGCCCTGGTCTCGGGGGTGGTGGACCCGGAGACCCAGGCCAAGATTGACGTGGTGAAGGCCAGGCTCATCCGGGACCACGGCTACTGCGAGCACTGCGCCGCCGGGGTCTTGGAGTTCGCCGCCTCCCTCTTCGCGAGAAACGAGCGATGAGGCCCATTGAGCGCGACCTGGAGCGCTTCAAGGAGATCGTCCGCGGGGAGGTGAAGAAGCGGGCGCGGGAGTTCCTCACCCGGGAGGAGCTTTTCGGCGAGGTGGAGGGGCGGATCGTCTCCATCCCCCTTCCCCAACTGGAGCTCCCCAAGATCGTCTACCGGGACCCCTTGGGGGAAGGCCTCTTGGGGGGTGGCCCGGGGGAGGAGGCCCTGGGCCCCGGGGGACACATCCCCGTGGCCGAGCTGGAGCTCGAGGAGTTCTTGGACCTCATGGGGGAGGCCCTAAGGCTCCCCAGGCTCAAGCCCAAGGGGGAGGGGGAGGTGACGGAGGAGGCCTTCCGCTACACCACCCTCGCCCGAAAAGGGCCTAGGGGGCTTCGCCACGTGCGCCGCACCCTCAAGGAGGCCCTGAAGCGCACCCTCATGAGCGGAAGCTACGCCCCGGAAAACCCCGGGCTCAGCCTCGAGCCCGAGGACTTCCGCTACCGGGCCCCCAAAAACCGGCCCAGACCCCACGCCCAGGCGGTGGTCCTCTTCGCCCTGGACGTCTCGGGGAGCATGCGGGAGGAGGAGCTTAGGCTCGTCAAGACCCTCTCCTTCTGGATCACCCTCTGGATCCGCCGCCACTTCCCCAGGCTGGAAAGGCGCTACCTCCTCCACGACGCGGAGGCCTGGGAGGTCTCGGAGGAGGAGTTCTTCCGCGCCCGGGAGGGCGGGGGGACGAGGCTTTCCAGCGCCCTCCTCCTGGCGGAGGAGATCCTCGAGGCCTACCCCGAGGCCTTTTACAACCGCTACCTCTACCACTTCTCCGACGGGGAGAACTGGCACGGGGACACCCCCAAGGCCCTGGAGGTCCTAAGGGGCCTCCTTCCCTCCCTGGCCCTTTACGGCTTTGCCCAGGTGGAGGGCCCCTACGGGCAGGGCCACTTCCTGGAGGAGGTCCGCGACAGCCTGGGGGACCGGGAGGAGGTGGCCTTGGCGGAGGTGCGGGGCCGGGAGGACCTGCCCCGGGCCCTTCGGCTTCTTTTGGGAGGCAAGGGTGAGGGCCGAGCTTAGGGTGTGGGCGGAAGCGCTGAGGGCACGGGCGGAGGCCGAGGGGCTCTCCTTCCCCCCGGTGCTCTTCCAGGAGGTGGAGCCGGAAGAGATGGCCATGCTGGCCGCCTATGGGGGCTTCCCCCGCCGCTACCCCCACTGGCGCTTTGGGAGCGAGTACTTAAGGCAGCGGGAGGTCTACCGCTATGGGCTTGGCCGCATCTACGAGCTCGTGGTGAACACCGTCCCCGTCCAGGCTTACCTCCTCAAGGGGAACACCCCCCTGGCCCAGAAGCTGGTGATGGCCCACGTCTACGCCCACGCCGACTTCTTCCAGAACAACCTGGCCTTCCGCCCCACCCCCAAGGACATGCTGGACGAGATGGCCCACCACGCGGCCTACGTGGAACGGACCATGGAGCGGCACGGGGCGCGGAGCGTGGAGGAGTTCTTGGACATGGCCCTCTCCCTGGAGAACCTCATAGACCCCCACGCCCCCTACATCCGAAGGCCCGAAGAGCCCGAGGAGGCGCCGGAGCCGGCCCGCCTGCGGGTGCGCCCCTACCTGGAGCCCTACGTGAACCCGCCCCCAACCCCCCCCAAGGAGGCGGAGGAGGGGGCCAGCCCCAAACCCCTTCCCCCCAGGCCCACCCGGGACCTCCTGGGCTTTTTGGCCCAGCACGCCCCCCTGGCCCCTTGGCAGAAGGGAATCCTGGAGATCATCCGCGAGGAAAGCCTCTACTTCGCCCCCCAAGGGGCCACCAAGATCCTGAACGAGGGCTGGGCCACCTACTGGCACACCCGGCTCCTCCTCCCCCTCCTCACCCCCGAGGAGGCGGTGGAGTTCGCCGAGCTCCAAGCGGGGCTTCTTGCGGCCCGGGGGTTCAACCCCTACCGCCTGGGCTACCTCCTCCTCAAGGAGGTGGAGGAGCGCTGGGACAAGGGCCGCTTCGGCCCGGAGTACGAGGCCCTGCCCCTAGGGGAGAGGCTCCGCTACGAGAGGCCGGTGGGGGAGGGGCGCAAGAAGCTTTTCCAGGTGCGCACGGTCTACACCGACCTCCCCTTCCTAGAAGAGTTCCTCACCCCGGAGTTCGCCTTAAGGCACCGCCTCCTCTCCCCGGAGGATCTCCCCCGTTTTGAGGAGGCCAAGCGGGCCCTCCTCTTCCGCCTCACCAACCTGGGCTACCCGGTGGTCCAGCTTCTGGATGCCAACCACGGCAACCGGGGGGAACTCCTCTTGGAACACCTCTACGAGGGGGTGGAGCTAGACCTGAAAAAGGCCCAGGCGGTGCTGGAGAACCTGCACCGCCTCTGGGGCCGGCCCGTGCGCCTGAAGACGGTGGTGGGCGGGAAGGAGGCCTGGCTTAAGGCGGGCTGATGGCCCTGAGGTACCCCCTGAGGAGGGCCTCGGAGAGCTCCCCCATGTGCCGGGCCACGAGCCGGCCCTCCCGGTCAAAGAAGAAGGTGGTGGGGAGGCCTTGGATCTTCAGGGCCTCGGAAAGCCGGGTCTCGGGGTCCAGGAGGAACCAGTCCCCCGCAAGCTTCTCCCTTTCCAAAAAGGCCCGCACCACCGCAGGGCCCTCCCCCTGGCTCACGAAGGCGAAGCGCACCCCCGGGGTCTCCTCCGCCACCTCGAGCATCATGGGGAGCTCCCGGCGGCAGGGAGGGCACCAGCTGGCCCAGGCGTTCAGGACCAGGGGCCTGCCCCGGAAGTCCTGGAGGTTCACCGGGGTCCCCCCTAAGGAGGTGAGGGTGAGGGGGGGAAGGGTCTCGGAAGAGGCGCGCCTTCCCGGGCTTAGGGCGAAAACCAAAAGGAAGACCACCCCGCCCGCCAACGCCGCGAAGAGGGCGGGGCGCAAGAGGCCTTTGGGTAGGGTCATGAGCGTGTACCCTCCTCCCACCAAAATACCCCACCAGGGGTCAAACCCCCCCTGCCAGACGTAAAGGACGGAGAGGGGGTCTTTGGCATAGACCGAAGCGTTCGCCAGCACGAAGCCCAGCCGGGCCCCCACCAGGCCCCAAAAGACCGCGCCCGAGGCCCAGGCGTTCAGCCTGGGGTCCACCCGCCGGGCCAGGACCCCCGCGGCCAGCAGGAAGGCAAGGAGCCCCAGGGCCACCTGGACCCGGGTCCAGGGTAGGGCCAAGGGGCCGAGGGTGAGGGCGTCCATCAGCGGACCAAGGGGTAGCCCGCCCGCTCTATGGCCAGGATACCCCCCTCGAGGTTGTAGAGGTTCCGGTACCCCTGCCGGGCCAGGTGCTCCGCCGCCTGGCGGCTACGGTTGCCGCTACGGCAGTAGAGGTAGACGGGCCGGTCCTTGGGGAGGTCCTTGGCCCAACGGCTCACCTCCTCCACAGGGAGGTTGACCGCCCCCGGCACATGACCCTGGGCGAACTCCATGGGCGTGCGCACGTCCACGATTAAAGCCCCCTGGGCCGCCGCCTGGTAGAAGGCCTCGGGGCCCACGTTTTGGTAGCTCCCCTTGGGGCCACAGGCGGCTAGGAGGGAGAGGGCCAGAAGGCCCAGGAGGGCGCGGCGGCTCAAGACCCCACCGCGGCGGGGATCCCGAAAAAGAGCGCCCTTAAATGGCACGGTGTACCCCAGAGGCAAGAGGCCTAGGCCTTGACCCCCACGGCCTGCCGGATGGCCTGGAGGAACTGGGAAAGGGGCTGGGCCCCGAGCACCCGCGCCTTGCCGTGGTTGACGATGGTGTCCGGCACCCCGTGGATGCCGTAGCGGCTAGAGAGCTCGGGGAACTCGTTGGCCTCAATCATCTCCCCGAAGACCTTGGGGGAAGCGTAGGCCAGGCGGTGGGCGGTGCGCACCGCCTGCGGGCAGTAGGGGCAGGTGGGGGTGACGAAGACCTGAAGGACGACCTCCTCGGGGAGGTTACTGAGCTCCTCCACCACCTGCTCAGGCAGGCCGTGCCCGTCCCGGCCCAGCATCTCCAGGTCCTCCAGAAGGCTTGCAAACTCGTAGCCCGCGGGGATACCCCGGTAGCGGAGGTTGGTGGCCTCCGAACCTTTCTCCCGAAGGATAAGGGTGGGGGCCGCCTCCACCTGGAAGGCCTGGGCCTTCTCCTTGCCTTCAGGGGTGGCGAGGTCGTAGACCACCAGGTGGAGCTTATCGGAAAGCTCCTTGAGCTCTTTCAGAAGCTGCTCCGTCTCCCGGCAGTACATGCAGGGCTCCTTCCCCGGGGCGATGAGGGTGGAGGTGTCGGTGAAGAGGACCATCTCCACGTCCCGGTTCAGGGTGGAAAGCCTTTCCCTTACGATCTCCTGTTCCTTAGGTCCTAGAAGCGGCATCTTTTCCTCCCGGATACCCCCGTAGGGGCTCATCCTTTAAAGAGCATAGCACAGAGCCTTAAGGTTGAGAATGGGAGGGCATGAACTTTTCTACCTAGGCTTGACACCCATTACCCCGGTAGGGTATGTTAGGGCCCGGGACAAAGGTCCCATTCTGGAGGTGAAGCCATGGTCTTTCGGCAAATCTACGAGGAAGGCCTTGCCCAGATGAGCTACTTCCTGGGCTGCCCCGCCACCGGGGAGGCCCTGGTGGTGGACCCCAAGCGGGACATAGACACCTACCTGGACCTGGCAGGGAGCCTCGGCCTTACCATCACCGCCGTGGCGGAAACCCACATCCACGCGGACTACCTCTCGGGGGCCCGGGAGCTTGCCAAGGCCACTGGGGCCACCCTCTACCTCTCCGACGAGGGGGACGAGAACTGGAAGTACCGGGGCCTGGAGGGCCTCCCCCATGTCCTGGTGAGGGATGGGGACGAGTTCAAGGTGGGGAACATCCGGGTGAAGGTCCTCCACACCCCTGGCCACACCCCCGAGCACATCGCCTTCCTGGTGGCGGATGGGGCGGTTTCCGACGAACCTCTTCTCCTCCTCACCGGGGACTTCGTCTTCGTGGGGGACATCGGGCGCCCGGACCTCCTGGAGGAGGCCGCGGGGTTTAAGGGCACCGCGGAGCCCGGGGCCAGGCGGATGTTTAGGAGCCTCAAGGAGAGGTTCCTGACCCTCCCCGACCACGTGCAGGTCTGGCCCGGCCACGGGGCGGGCTCGGCTTGCGGCAAGGCCCTGGGGGCCCTTCCCGCCACCACCGTGGGCTACGAGAGGCGGCACGCCTGGTGGGCGGAGTACCTGGAACGGGACGATGAGGAAGGCTTCGTGAAGGCCCTCCTCCAAGGCCAGCCCGAGGCCCCCACCTACTTCAAGGAGATGAAGCGGCTGAACCGGGACGGGATGCCCATCCTGGGGGGTATCCCCCACCCTGCCCGGCTCACCAAGAGCCAGTTCGGGAAGGCCCTGGCCGAGGGGGCCATCCTGGTGGACACCCGGGACAAGTTCGCCTTCGCCGGGGGGCACCTGGAGGGGGCCATCAACATCCCCGCGGGCAAGAGCTTCACCACCTTTGCGGGCTGGCTCCTCCCCTACGACCGGCCCCTCGTCCTCCTGGCCCGGCCCGAGGAGGTGGAGGGGCTGGTGCGGGCCCTCATCCGCATCGGGCTGGACAACGTGGTGGGGTACATCCCGGACCTCGAGGGCTACGCGGAAGGGGAGCTGGAGACCGTGCCCCAGATCACCGTGGAGGAGGCCAAGGCCCTTTGGGAGAGGAGGGAGGCCCTGGTCCTGGACGTGCGCGGCCGGGACGAGTATCTGGCGGGCCACATCCCCGGGGCCTTGAACCTCCACGCGGGGCGGGTTTTGGCCCACCTGGACCGCCTTCCCAAGGACCGGCCCCTCATTGTCCACTGCCTAGGGGGGGACCGCTCCAGCACGGCCATCAGCGCCCTTCTGGCCCATGGCTTTAGGAACGCCCTGAACCTCACGGGGGGCATCCGGGTTTGGCAGGCTGCGGGCCTTCCCATGGAAAAGGGCGAGGCTCTGGTGAGCGCCTAACCCGGCCCTTTCCAAGAAGATTGGGAGGAATCCATGTACGAAACCGAAGTGAAGAACCTCACCCCCGAGGAGGCCAAGGCCCTTTACGAGGAGGGGGCCCTCTTTCTGGACGTGCGCGAGGTGGAGGAGTTCGCCCAGGCCCGCATCCCCGGGGCCAGGCTCCTCCCCCTTTCCGAGTTCATGGCCCGCTTCGCCGAGGTGCCCAAGGAAGGCCCCGTGGTCCTCTACTGCCGCACAGGGAACCGCTCCTGGCAGGCGGTGGCCTGGCTTTCCGCCCAGGGCTGGAAGAACCTCTTTAACCTCGAGGGCGGCATCGTGCGCTGGTACCGCATGGGCCTTCCCGTGGACACCACCCCGGTGGAGGTGGGCTACCAAGGGGTGCCCTTCCAGGAGGTGGGGCCGGAGGAGGCCAAGGCCCTCCTGGAGGAGGCCTTCGTGGTGGACGTGCGCGAGCCCTGGGAGTACCAGGAAGGGCACCTGCCGAAGGCGGTGAACATCCCCCTTTCCACCCTGCCCGCAAGGCTTTCCGAGCTCCCCAAGGACCGGCCCATCCTCCTGGTGTGCAACTCCGGGAACCGCTCGGGGGTGGCCGCGGACTTCCTGGTGCAGCAGGGCTTTCCCGGGGAGAGGGTCTATAACCTCGAGGGCGGCACCTACGCCTGGATGGGCCACGGCCTCCCCATAGAGCGATGAGCCTCGCCCTTCTCGGCGCCCTCCTCATCGGCCTCTCCTTAGGGCTTATGGGCTCTGGGGGGTCCATCCTCACCGTGCCCGTCCTGGTCTACCTGGTGGGGGAGCCCCCCAAGCAGGCCATCGCGGAAAGCCTCCTCATCGTGGGGGGGATCGCCCTCCTGGGGGGTCTCCCCTACGCCTTGCGCAGCCTGGTGGACCACCGGAGCCTCCTCCTCTTCGGCTTGCCCGGCATGGCGGGCACCTACCTAGGGGCCTGGCTTTCCCGCTTCACCTCGGGGGAGGTGCAGCTCCTCACCTTCGCCCTGGTGATGCTCCTTGCGGCCTACTTCATGGCCCGGCCCCTTCCCTTGCGGCCTAGGGGGGCGCGGAAGGCCTGGAAGGTGGTCCTGGAAGGGCTTTCCGTGGGCGTACTCACGGGGTTTGTGGGGGTAGGGGGTGGGTTCCTCATCGTCCCCGCCCTGGTCCTCCTCGGGGGGCTTCCCATGCACCTGGCGGTGGGCACGAGCCTTTTCATCATCGCCTTGAAATCCTTCGCTGGGTTTTACAAGTACCTCCACCTCCTGCCCGAATACGGCCTCTCGGTGGACTGGGGCCTGGCCCCCCTCTTCGTCGCCCTGGGAGCGGTGGGGAGCTTCCTCGGGGGGCGGATTGCGGTGCGCCTGCCCCAAGAGGCCTTAAAGCGGGGCTTCGCCCTCTTCCTGGTGGTCATGGGGGTCTTCATCGTGGTCCAGAACCTCTAGGGGGCCACGGGCACCCCAAGGCGCCGGGCTGCCTGGGCCAAGGGGGCATCCAGGGTCCAAAGGGGTAGCTTAAGGTGGAGCGCCAAGGCGAGAAGGCGCTTTCGTAGACCGGAAGGCCGACGGAAAGGGCAAGCTCCAGGACGGCGGCCGGCTCCACCTCCCAAACCTCCCAGCCCAAGACCCTCAAGGCCTCGTGGGCCAGCCCCTCCTCCAGGCGGCCCCAACGCACCGCCGCCCAAAGGGCGTTGGCCACCTCGTAGGGGAAAAGGGAGGGTACCAGGAGGTTCACCCCCTCCTCCACCGCGCGCCGCCTAAGTCCAGCCCCGCGTCCTCCCCGGGAAGGACCCGGCTTAGGGCTAAGGAGGCGTCCACCACCGCCTTCATGGGGAGGCCTCCTCGAGGCCCTCCCGCTTCAAGGCCCGGATCTCCCCCGCCCTAAACCGTCCCCGGATGCGCCGCCTGAGCCCCTCCATCCTCAAGGCCACGGGCCCCCAGTCCCCCTCCTCCAGAAGGCGCAAAGCCCCCTCTAAGAGGAAGCCGGAGAGGGTCTTGCCCCGGAGGCTGGCGGCGGTGGGTCTCCTCGCCCACGTACACCGTGATTCGGGCCACGAAGGCCAGCTTCACGCTTTGACGTTATAGCGTCAAGGGCCCCTTGGAAAAAAGGGGCTAAGATGGAAGGCGTGTACGCCGTCCGCGAAGGGTTCCGCCAGATCCTCCGCCACCCCACCGCCAGTCTGGCCACCTTCTTCACCGCCTTGGTCTCCTTCACCCTGCTTTACTTCCTGGGGCTTCTCCTTTGGAACCTGGAGCGGGTGGTGCAGGGCTTGGAAAGGGAGCTGGAGGTGGCGGCCTTTCTGAAGCCCGAGGCCAACGTGGAAGCCCTCCTTACGGAAATCCAGGCCTGGCCCGAGGTGCGGGAGGTCCGCCTCCAGCCCAAGGAGGAGGCCCTGGCCCAGCTGGTCCTGGACTACCCCTACCTGGCCGAGGCCAAGGACCTGGTGGAAAACCCCTTGCCCGACACCCTGCGCCTGCGGCTCAAGGACCCCGAGGCCGTGCGCCAGGTGGCGGGGCGCCTCCGGGCCCTCCCCGGGGTGGAAGGGGTGGAGTATGGGGGGGAGCTCACGGAAAGGCTCGTGGGGGTGCTGTCGGGAAGCCGGGTGGCCATGGGGCTTTTGGTGGCCCTCCTTCTCCTCAACACCTTCTTCAGCGTGATGGGCGCCATCCGCCTCTCGGTGGAAAACCGCAAGGAGGCCCTGGGCATCATGCTCCTGGTGGGGGCCACCCGCCGGTTCATCCAGGGGCCTTTTCTGGCGGAAGGGGCCTTCCTCACCCTGGGGGCCGGGATCCTTGCGGTCCTCTTCGGGGGCCTCCTTTACCGGCGCCTTTCCGAGGCCCTGCAGGGGCTCCTCCCCTTCATCCCGGTGCTCAGCCTGGAGGACCTCTTCCGCACCGGCCTGGCCGTCCTCCTCCTGGCCTTCTTTCTGGGCCTAGGGGGGGCGTACCTGGCGAGCCGTGCCCACCTTAGGGAGGTTTAGGTGCGCTTCCTCCTCCTTCTCCTCTTGGGGCTGGTCTGGGCCCAGGACCTGAAGACCCTCGAGGCGGAAGCCGAGAAGGCCCGGGCCCTGGAAGGGCGAATCGCCCAGCGCATTGCCCTCCTAAACCGCGAGCTCCAAAACCTCTCCCAAAGGGCGGAGGCGCTCCTTCGGGAAAAGGGGCGCCTGGAGGAGGAGATCGCCCGCCTAGAGGCCCAAAGGGCAGCCTTAAAAGGGGAAATCGCCCGCCTTAAGGAAGAGGTGCGCCAAACCGAAGCCCGCATCGCCAAAGGGGAAAAGGAGCTGGAAGCCCTCAAAGGACGGCTTAAAGCCCTGATGCTTAGCCTTTACAAGGAGAAGGCGGCCCGCTACCTTCCCCTCCTCCGGGCGGAAAGCTTCACCGACCTCATGGTGCGGGCCCGCCTGGTGGGTTACATCTCGGAACGGGACACCGCCCTCGTGCGCCAGATCCAAGGGGTGCTGAAGGCCCTGCAGGAGGAAAAGGTCCGGCTGGAACTCCTCCTGAAGGACCTTTCGGCCAAGGAGGCGCGCCTGGGGGAAACCCAAAGGGCCCTGGAAGAGGAAAAGAAGGCCCTGGAGGCCACCTTATCCAACCTGAACAAGGAGGCTCAAGGGAAACGGGCCCTCCTCCGGGAAACCCTAAGGGAGCGCCAGCGCCTGCAGGCCGAACTGGCCCAGCTCCAGGCCCAAATTCTAGCGGAAAGGCGGCGCCAGGAGGAGCTAAGGAGACAGGAAGAGGAAAGGCGGCGCCAGGAGGAGGCCAAGAGGCGGGCCGCGGCCCAGCCCGCCCGGGTGGTGGTCCCTCCTCCGCCCCTGCCCAGCACCGTGGGCCGCCTGGCCTTTCCGGTGCCGGGAGGGCGGATCGCGGTGCCCTATGGGGCGGAAGGCTCCTTCATCGTCATCCAGGGCCCAGCCCCGGGAAGCCCCGTGCAGGCCGCCGCGGAAGGGTACGTGGGTGGGGTGCTCTACCTCCCCAACCTGGGCTACACCGTAATGCTGGTGCACACGGAAACCCTCTCCAGCGTCTACACCAACCTGCAAGAACCCCTGGTGAGGGAGGGGGAGCGGGTGGGGCGGGGGCAGCTTCTGGGCTACACGGGGGGAGGGCTTCTCATCCGCCCGGAGGAGCTGGAGTTCCGGGTGGCGGTGCGGATAGGGGAGGAGACCCGCTTCGTGGACCCGGCGGCCTACTTTTAAGTACCCCGCCGAAGCCTTCGCTTCGGCGGGGGCCCCAAAGGGGTTCTCACGCGGGCTCAATGAGCCCGTAGTTCCCGTCCTTGCGCCGGTAGATGACGTTGATCTCCTCCGTGTCCCGGTTGCGGAAGACGAAGAAGTCGTGCCCCAGGGCTTCCATTTGGAAGGCCGCCTCCTCGGGGTCCATGGGCTTCATCTCAAAGCGCTTGACCCGGACGATCCTAGGGCCTTCCTCCTCCTCGGGCTTGCGCAGGGCCTCGAGGGCCCGCACCTCCTCGGGGGGAGGGCCCTGGTAAGAGTGGCGCTTGCCCATATAGCGGCGCTCCTTGAAGCGCTTGAGCTGGGTTTCCAGACGGTCCACCATGCGGTCTATGGCCGCATAGAGGTCCTGGTCCTCCTCCTCCACCCGCACAAGCCCCCCAGGGAGGTCCACCTGGACCTCGGCCTTGGCCTTCCGCTCCACGTGGGGGCTAGAGGCCAGGGAAAGCACCACCTTGGCCATGAGCTCGCCGTTTTGGTAGCGGTCCAGGCGGGCAAGCTTCTTCTCCACGTAGTCCCGGATGGCGTCGGTGATCTCCAGGTTGCGGCCGATGAGTTTGTAGACGTTCATCCCTCCTCCTTTCCGCCCCCAAGAGGGCTTTCCCTTACCCTTATCCTATCACCCTCCCCGGGACGCTCGTCCCGGACCACCTGCCCGGCCTTCAGCACCACCACCCGCGCGGGGTAGGCTTCCAAGAGCTCCCGGCTGTGGGTGGCGAGGAGGACCGTGGCCCCCCGGGCGTGGGCCGCCTTGAGGATCTCCAAGACGGAAAGGGCGTTTTCCGAGTCCAGGTTGCCCGTGGGCTCGTCCGCCAGGATGACGGGGGGGTCCAGGAGCAGGGCCCGGGCAATGGCCACCCGCTGGGCCTCCCCTACGGAAAGCTCCTCGGGGAAGGCCCGCTTCTTGTGGGCAAGGCCCACCCGGCGAAGCGCGGTGTAGATCCGCCCCTCCCACTCCCGCCGGGGCACCCCCTGGACCTGGAGGACGAAGGCCAGGTTCTCCTCCACGGTCATGTCCTTGAGGAGGCGGTGGTCCTGGAAGACCATGCCGATGCGGCGGCGGTGGAGGGACACCCCGTCCCCTTTAAGGGCTTTAAGGTTCTGCCCGGCGAAGTAGACCGCGCCCTGGGTGGGAAGGAGGCGGCGCAGGATGAGGCTTAGGAGGGTGGACTTTCCCGCCCCGGAATGCCCCACGATGTAGACGAACTCGCCCTTCTTGACCTCGAGGCTCACGTTGTAAAGGGCCTTGGTCCCGGTCCTGGGGTATTCCAGGGTAACCCGGTGGAAGGCGATCATGCCCCCATCCTACTTTCCTTCTCACCCGGGCACGCTATAGTGGGACCTAGGTGAGTGCGAAGATGAAAAGACGCGCGTGGTTTCTCGTCGGCCTGGGGGTCCTCCTGGCCTTGGTCTACGCCCAGCTTCCGAGACCCCAGGCGGAAACCCTCTTGCAAAACCCCAACGGCCAGGCCCTTCTGGAGGTCTACCAGCGCATCCAGCAGGACTACCTAGAACCCCTGCCCAAGGAAAAGCTCAACAAGGTCCTGGAAGGGGCCATCGGGGGCATGATCCAGGCTTTGGAAGACCCCTTCACCAGCTACTCCCCGCCTGAGCGGGCAAGCCTCCGCCAGGAGGACCTTAGGGGCGAGTTCTTCGGCATCGGGGCCACCCTCTCCCCCGCCAACCCCGACGGCACCGGGGCCAAGGTGGAGGGGGTCATGAAGGGCCTCCCCGCCCAAAGGGCTGGGATTCGGGCCGGGGACGTCATCCTGGAGGTGGACGGCCAGGACGTGACCAAGCTCCCCCTGCAGGAGGTGGTGGCCAAAATCCGCGGCCGGGAGGGGACCAAGGTCATCCTGAAGATAAGGCGGGAAGGGGTGCCCGCCCCCTTGGTCTTTGAGCTCATCCGGGAGCGGGTGGAGATCATCGCCGTGTCCACCGGGCGGA
The DNA here is from genome assembly GCF_037444525.1 of Thermus sp. Lineage (GTDB taxonomy): Bacteria > Deinococcota > Deinococci > Deinococcales > Thermaceae > Thermus. The sequence goes on from NZ_JBBIMD010000002.1 coordinate 40,597, forward strand.
TCGGGGATGTGGGCTACGTGGCCTTGGAGACCTTTGCCAACTTCAAGGTGGAGGACCAGCTTAAGAAGGCCTTGGACGAGCTCAAGGCCCAAGGGGTGAAGAAGCTCATCTTTGACCTGAGGGACAATGGGGGCGGCCTCCTGGACCAGGGCTGCGCGGTGGCGAGCGCCTTCCTGAAGGAGGGCCCCATCGTCTACACCCGCACCAAGAACCTCACCCGGGTCTGGTGCGAGGCCTCGGGGCGGCCCCTTTGGGACGGGCCCATGGTGGTGCTGGTGAACGGGAACTCCGCCTCCGCCAGCGAGATCGTGGCCGGGGCTCTCCAGGACTACGGTCGGGCCAAGCTCATCGGGGAGAAGACCTTCGGCAAGGGCGTGGGCCAGACCCCCTTCACCCTGGCCAACGGCGGGGAGCTCACCCTGGTGACCTTTGAGTGGCTCACCCCCAAGCGCCGGGCCATCAACAAGGAGGGCCTGAAGCCGGACATCGAGGTGAAGGACACCCGCTTCCCCACCCCCTTCTCCCTCCAAGGCGCGGGGGCACCCCCTGGGGCCGAGATCAGCTTGACCCTAAACGGCAAGACGCTGAAGGTGAAGGCCGATGCCGAGGGCAAGTTCACCTACGCCGAGCCCCAGCGCCAGCGCCCCCTCCCCGAGGACCGGGGGCAGGCGGTCTTGGACCTCGAGGGGGACGCCATCCTGAAGCGGGCCCTGGAGGAGCTGCAGGGAAGGTAGGAGGGAGGGGCCCTACCCCTCCCTCCTTGCGCCCCCGCCCTAGCTAGGGCGGGGGGTCCTTACCGCACCACCGCCCCAGGTGGGATATCCCCGTCCACCGTGACCAGGACCAGCTTCTCCCCCTCCTGGGCCGCCAGGATCATCCCTTGGCTTTCCACCCCCCTAAGCCTTGTGGGCCTGAGGTTGGCCACCAGGACCACCCGCTTCCCCACCAGGTCCTCGGGGCGGTACCACTGGGCGATGCCCGAGACCACAGTCCTTTCCTCCCCTCCTAAGGAGAGCCGGAGAACCAGGAGGCGGTCCGCGTTGGGGTGGCGCTCCGCGGCCACCACCTCCGCCACCCGGAGCTCCACCTTGGCGAAGTCCTCTAGGGAGATTTGCTCCAAAGCCTTTTCCTCCTTGGGGCTAGCCTTTAGGGGTTTCTCCTCCTTGGGGAAGAGGATGGGGGCCTCCTCGGGCAGGGGGAGGGGGGCAGCGAGGCCCCAGCGGCCGGCCTCCTCGAGGCCCCCCGGCTCGGGGAGGCCAAGGGCCCGCCTGAGCTCGGCCATCTTGTCGGGCATGGCGGGGGTGAGGAGGACCGAAGCGATCCTCAGGCCCTCCACCACCCGGTAGAGCACCGCCCGGGCCCCTTCGGGGTCCTCCTTCTTTAGCTCCCAGGGGCGCTTCTCGTTGAGGTAACGGTTTAGTGCCTTGACGTAGTCCATCACCGCCTCGAGGGCCATGTGGAAGCGGAGCTCCCGCACCAGGGGGCGGAGGCGCGGTAGGAGGGCGGTGCCGGCCTCCAGCTCCTCCCCGGCCACGGGCTCAGGGACCCTCCCCCCCGCAAAGCGGAAGAGCATGGCCCTAAGGCGCTGCACCAGGTTCCCCAGGTTGTCCGCCAGATCGGCCTCGTAGCGCACCCTCAAGGCCTCCTCCCCCACGGCCGCGTCCTGCCCGTAGGGGATCTCCCGGAGGAGGTAGTAGCGCACCGCGTCCCGCCCGTAGCGCTCCGCCAAGAGGAAGGGGTCCACCACGTTCCCCAGGGTCTTGGACATCTTGCGCCCGTCGGGGCCCAGGAGGTACCCCCCCACGTTCAGGTGGCGGTAGACGGGAATCCCCGCGGCCTTCAGCATGGTGGGCCAGAAGACCGCGTGGGGCTTCAGGATGTCCTTGCCGATGAGGTGCCAGGCGTGGGGCCAGAGGGTCTGGAACCTCTCCCCCTCGGGGTAGTCCAGGGCGGAAACGTAGTTGAGGAGGGCGTCAAACCAGACGTAGGTCACGTGCCCCTCGTCCCAGGGCAGGGGGATGCCCCAGGGGACCCGCGCCTTTGGACGGGAGATGGAGAGGTCCCCGATGGGCTCGGAGAGCATGGCCAGGACCTCGTTGCGGTAGCCCTCGGGGCGGATGAGGTCCGGGTGGTCCTTCAGGTACTGGAGGAGCCAGGGGCGGTACTTCTCCATGCGGAAGAAGTAGTTCCCCTCCTTGCGGCGCTCCACCGGGCGGCCGTGGATGGGGCAAAGCCCCTCGGAAAGCTCCTTTTCCGTGTAGAAGCGCTCGCAGGAGACGCAGTAAAGCCCCTCGTACTCCCCGTAGTAGATGTCCCCCGCCTGGTAGACCTTTTCCAGGACGGCCTGGACCACCCTTTTGTGCCTCCCCTCCGTGGTGCGGATGAAATCGTCGTAGGCAATGCCTAAGAGCTCCCAGGCCCGCCGAAAGCGCTCGGACACCCGGTCCACGAAGGCCTTGGGGTCCTGCCCCGCGGCCAAGGCGGCCCGGTACACGGTCTCCCCGTGCTCGTCCGTGCCGGTGAGGAAGTAGGTCCGGTAACCGTCCAGCCGGTGCCAGCGGGCCAGGAAGTCCGCCACCACCGTGGTGTAGGCGTGGCCCAGGTGGGGCTCGGCGTTCACGTAGTAGATGGGCGTGGTGACGTAAAAAACCTTTTCCATCCCTCCTCCGGAAAAAAACCGGGGCATGCGCCCCGGGCGGGGAAGCCTCCCCGCCCTAAAGCCGGGGCATGCCCTTCATGGGGGACATTCTACACCCTTAGGGGAGGAGCTCCTCCACCCCCCAGGGCCCCGCCACCAGGGCCCGGGTGGCGAGGCCCAGGAAAAGCCCCGTCTCCACCACCCCGGGGATCTCCAAGAGGGCCTTGTGGAGGCCAAAGGGGTCTCCGATGGGGCCGAAGCGGCAGTCGGCGATGAGGTGGCCGCCATCGGTGAAGTAGAACTCGTCCCCCTCCATGCGGAGCTCCGGCTCCCCGCCTAGGGCCGCGATGGCCTTGAGCGTGGCCCGGTGGCCAAAGGGGATGATCTCCACCGGCACCGGCCCCCGCCCCAGCACGGACACCTTCTTGGTGTGGTCGGCGATGACGATGAACTCCCGGGCGGTGGCCTCCACGATCTTCTCGCGCAGAAGGGCTCCCCCTAGCCCCTTGATGAGGAGGAGGCCGGGGGCGATCTCGTCTGCCCCGTCGATGGCCAGGTCCACCCCTTCCGGGGGGAGGTCCACGAGGGGGATCCCCTCCCTAAGGGCCAGGTCCCGGGTGGCCTCGGAGGTGGGGACCCCCTTCACGTCCCTAAGCTCCCCTTCCCTCAGCCTGCGGGCGAGCTCGAGGACGGCGTAGCGGGCGGTGGAGCCCGTCCCCAGGCCCACCACCATCCCGTCCTGCACGAAGGCCACCGCGGCGTGGGCCGCCTCCTTTTTGTAGGCCTCCATGGGCTTCTCCATCACGCCCCCTTTAAGGCGAGAAGGGCCTCCGCCACCTCCTCCGCATGCCCCTCGGGGGAGACCTTCCGCCAGACCCTGGCGATGCGCCCCTCGGGGTCTATGAGGAAGGTCTGCCGAAGCACCCCCTCGTACTCCTTCCCGTACATGTTCTTCTTCCCCCAGGCCCCATAGGCCAAAATGGCCTCCCGGTTGGGGTCGGAAAGGAGGGGGAAGTTCAGGCGGTACTTCTCCGCGAAGCGCCTGTGGCTTTCTGTATCGTCCGCGGACACCCCAAGCACCACCGCCCCGAGCTCCTCGAGACGCCCCTTCTCGTCCCGGAAGCCGCAGGCCTCCTTGGTGCAGCCTGGGGTGTCGTCCTTGGGGTAGAAGTAGAGGACCACCCACCGCCCCCGGTAGTCCGAAAGGCGGTGCACCTTGCCCTCCTGGTCGGGGAGGGCGAACTCGGGCGCGAGGTCGCCGACTTCCATGGGGGCATTATAAACCCCACCGCGGCGTCCACCACGGCGGGGCCCCAAAACGCGCCGATTTTGCCTACTTGGGCTCCCCCGGCCAGTCCCCCACCACCCCGGGGGCCGCCCACTCCAGGGTGAGGAGCTCCTCCAAGGTGGCCTTCCGCCCCGCGGGGATGCGCACCACCCCCTTGCGATCCCGGATGGGCCCGGTGAAGGGGTCAAAGGTGGGCTTAGGAGAAGACATGTCCTTGAGGAGGCCCAGGATGCGGTCGTAAACCGCCACCTTCTTCCCCCCCACGGTCATGGAGGCCGCCTTCAAGAGGGGCACGTGCTTGGGGTTGATGGGCACGCCGTAGTTCGCCCCCATCTCCACCGCCTTGTGCTGAAGAAGCCAGAAGTAGTCCACCTTTTCCAGGTTCTTAGGGGTGTAGACCCCTTCCCGTACCTTCTTGAGGAAATCTATGTAAATCGCATCCCAGTGGACGATCTGGCCCGAAACCACGTGGTCGGGAGCGAACTTCAGCATGGGGGTGTAGTGGCCGAAGCTGTAGGCCCCCTTGCGGGCTGCGGTCTGGATCACCGTGGGGGTGTCCTCGGTGAAGGCGAAGACATCCGCCCCCTGGGAGAGGAGGGCCTCCGTGGCCTCCCGGGCCTTGGCGGGGTCGTACCAGGCGTTGATCCAGCGCACCAGGACTTGGGCCTTCGGGTTCACCGCCCGCACCCCCAGGGCGAAGGCGTTGATGTGCCGCTTCACCTCGGGGATGGGGAAGGCGGCCACGTACCCCACCTTGCCCGTCTTGGTGAGGGCCCCGGCGGCAAGGCCATTCAAGTAGTAGACCTGGTAGAAGTCCGCCATGTAGGTGGCCACGTTGGGGGCCCGCTTGATGCCGGTGGCGTGGGCGAAGATGACCTCGGGGTACTTCCTGGCCGCTTCCAGAACCCCGTCCATGTACCCGAAGCTGGTGGCGAAGACCACCCGGCACCCCTCCCGCACCAGCCGGTCAATCACCGGCACCACCTGGGCCTCGGGAACGCCCTCCACGTACTTGGTCTCAAGCCAAGGCAGTGCGGCCTCGGCCTTCTTGCGCCCGATGTCGTGGGCGTAGGTCCAGCCCGCATCCCCGATGGGCCCCACGTAGATGAAGCAGGCCTTGAGCTTCGCCTCCTGCCCCAGGGCAAGCCCCAGGGCCAGAACCAGAAGGAAGATCCACCGTCTCATCCCTCACCTCCCCCGTTCAAAGGGCATGCCCAGGGCCCTCGGAGCCCGGGCACGGCCCGAAAGGGCCAGGACCAGGATAACCAGAAGGTAGGGCATGGCGGCAAAGGCCTCGCTCGGTATAGGTACACTGCCTTGGAGCCGGAACTGGAGAAAGAAGAGGAGGCCGAAGAAGTAGGCCCCGAAAAGGGCCCTTAAGGGCCGCCAGGCGGCCAGGATGACCAGGGCCACCGCCACCCAACCCAGCCCCCCGGTCATGCCGTCGGTCCAGGCGGGGCGGTAGGCCAGGGAGAGGTAGGCCCCCCCAAGGCCGATAAGCCCGCCCCCTACCCCCAAGGCCAGGTAGCGCACCCCGTCCACGCTCACCCCGAAGAGATCCGCCGCCTTGGGGTTCTCCCCCACGCTCCTCAGGTAAAGCCCCATGCGGGTATAGAAGAGAAAGGCGTGCAGGAGAAGGGCGAAGAGAAAGCCCAAAAGGGCAAACCCCCCCTCGGGCAAGGGGACAGGGAGGGGAAGCCCCTCGTAGCGCTTCCCCAAAAGCCCCGAGGCCCCAAGGCCCAGGGCAGAAAGGGCAAGCCCCGCCACAAACTGGTTGGCCCTTAGGGTCACGGTAAAGATCCCGTGGAAAAGGCCCAGGGAAGCCCCCACCAAAACCCCTAGGAAAACCCCAGGGACGGGCCCCAGGGCCAGGGCCACGGCAAAGGCCGCCAGGGCGGAAAGGGCCATCATCCCCTCCACCCCAAGCTGCACCACCCCGCTCCGCTCCGAAAGCAAAGCCCCCAGGGTGGCAAGGAGGATGGGGGTGCCGAAGAGGACCGCGCGCAAAAGGGCCTCTTCCATCAGCGCCTCCAGACCACGCGGTGGCGGGCCAAGGCCTCGGCCCCGATGAGGGCGAGGAGCATGAGGCCGGCGAAGACGTCCACCCCCCTAAAGGGCATGGAAAGCTCTAGCTTAAGGAGATCCCCCCCCGCCAACACCACCCCCATAAGGGGCGCGGTGAGGAGGGTGAAAAGAGGCCCCCCCCGGGCCAGCCAGGCCACCAGGATGGCGGTGAAGCCGTAGCCTAAGGAGATCTGGGCAGGCTCCAGAAGCTTGTGGTGGATCCCCGCCACCTCCCCCACCCCGGCCACCCCCGCAAGGAGACCGGAGAGGAGGGCCACCCGGAGGAGAAGCCCCCCCTCCCTTAAGCCCAGGTACCGGGCGGCCTTGGGGTTATCCCCCAGGACCCGCCACTCCAGGCCCAGGGGGGTGCGGAAGAGGAGAAAGTGGAGGAAAAGGGCAGCCAGCACCCCAAGGAGTAGGGTGGGCCAGGGAACGAGGCTTTCCCCCAGGCGGGGAAGCCAGGCGGCCTCTGGGAAGGTGTCGGTGTAGAGGAAGCCAAAGACCCGCTCCCCCTTCCAGGGCCCCGCCACCAGGTAGACCACCAGGTAGTAGGCCAGGTAGTTCTGCATGAGGGTGGTAAGGATCTCGCTGGCGCCAAAGCGCACGCGAAGCCAGGCAGCAGGGAGGGCCCAAAGGGCCGCAAACCCCCCGCCCAGGAGGAACATGAGGGGGAGGGTCCAGGGGCCCGTGGGGAGGAAGAGCGCGGCGTAGGCCGCCCCCACCGCCCCTAAGAGGAGCTGCCCCTCGGCCCCGATGTTGAAAAACCCCACCCGGAAGGCCAAGGAAAGCCCCGCCCCGATGAGGAGGAGGGGAACGGCGCGCCTTAGGACCTCAAAAAGGCCCAAGGGGTCCAGGACCACGGAAAAGACGAGGCCGTAGGCCCTAAGGGGGGAAACTCCATAGAGGGCAAAGAGAAGGGCCAAAAGGAGAAAGGTCAGGAGGAGAAACGCCCCATAGCTCAAGGCCATCTTGGCCGGGGTGGGGCTTGGGTCCAGCTCCAGCCTCATTGTCCCTCCGCCATCATCCGGCCCAGGCGCTCGAGGGTGGCCTCCTCCCGGGGGATGGGCCCCACAAGCCGCCCCCGATGGAGGGCGGCCACCCGGTGGCTCAGGGCCAGGATCTCGTCCAGGTCTTCGCTCACCAAAAGGATGGCCGTGCCCGCGGCCGCAAGGTCCAGGAGGAGGCGGTGGACTTCCTCCTGGGCCCCCACGTCCACCCCGTAGGTGGGGTGCATGGCGAGGAGGAGCCTAGGGCCTTCGGAAAGCTCCCGGGCTAGGATGACCTTCTGGGCGTTTCCCCCCGAGAGGAAGCGCACGGGGGCCCAAGGGGAGGGAGCCTGGATGCGGAAGCGGGCCATGAGGCCCCTCGCCCGCTCCTCCAGCACCTTCCGGGGCAAAACCCCCCTTCGGGCAAGGCGCCTTTGGGTGCGCAGGGCCAGGTTCTCCGCCACGGGCAGGGCTGGGGCCAGACCCATGGCCCGCTCCTCGGGGATGTGGGCCACCCCCAGGGCAAAGGCCCGGGCGGGGTCTTTGGGTAGGGGCTTACCCAAAAGGCGCACCTCTCCCCCGTAGGGCCTAAGCCCCGCCAGGGCCTCCACCAGCTCGCTCTGGCCGCTTCCCGCCACCCCCGCCACCCCCAGGATCTCCCCCGCCCACAAGGCGAAGGAAACCCCTTGCAAGGGGAAGCCCCGCCTGGGCACGTGGAGGCCCTCCACCTCCAAGACCACCTCCTCTCCGGGGGGAAGGGCCCGGGGCAGGGGCGAAAGGCGCCGCCCCACCATGAGGCGGACCAGCTCCTCCTTGGTGGCCTCCTGCCGGGAAAGCTCCCCCACCTTGCGCCCGGCCCGGAGCACGGCGATGCGGTCCGCTACCTCCAGCACCTCGTCCAGCTTGTGGCTGATGAAGATGACCGCTAGGCCCTCCCCCTTAAGCCGCCGGATCTCCCCGAAAAGGCTCTCCGCCTCCTTAGGGGTGAGGACGCTGGTGGGCTCGTCCAGGATGAGGACCTTGGGGTGGGAAAGGAGGGCCCTTAGGATCTCCAGGCGCTGTTTCTCCCCCGCGGAAAGGGCGGCCACGGGGAGGCGGAGGAAACCAGGGTCCAGACCCAAGGCGCTCCGTTCCAGGTGGCCCTGGAGGCGGTGGAGGAGGGCTTCTTGGGTGAAAAAGGGGGGGAGGGAAAGGCCCAGGGCTAAGTTCTCCGCCACGGTGTGGGCCTCAATGAGCTCGGGGTGCTGGGGCACCAGGGCGATCCCCAGGCGCTGGGCCGCCTGGGGGGAGGGGATCCGAACCTCCCGGCCTTCCAAGAGGATCCGCCCCGAATCCGGGGCGTAGAGACCGTAGAGGAGGCTCACCAGGGTGGTCTTCCCCGCCCCGTTTTCCCCAAGGAGAGCCAGGACCTCGCCCCGCCCCACCTCGAGGTCCACCCCCTGGCAGGCCAGGACCGGCCCAAAGCGCTTGGTGATGCCTTCCAGCCTCAGCATAAGCCCCAATCGTCCGAAGGATATCACAGCCCTTAGGGAAGGCCGGCGCCCTAGGGGGATGACCCCCTGCTTTCACAAAGTTTTAACACCCTCTCCGCTATACTCCATTCTAGGGGGTGGTCGAATGAGAAACCTAGGCCGGCTTTGGGTCCTCCTCGCCTTCCTCTTTACCACGGCCTTGGCCCAGCTGGGGCTGGACCTCAAAGGGTTTAAGGTCCAGGTGAAGGAGGGCAAGGAGGTCTTGGTGGAGGCCCTGGAGGTAGCCCCTGGGGATGTGGTGGCCTGGCGCCTCCTGGCGGAGAACAAGGGGAAAGACCCCCTGCGCCAGGTGGCCCTGGTCATCCCCATCCCGAAGGAAACGGTGTTCCTCGAGGCGCCGGTTCTCCTTTTCAAGGGAGTCCAAATCCGCCCGGAGTTCAGCTTTGACGGGGGCAAGACCTTCGGCTTCCCCCCCCTGAAAAAGCGGGTCCGGGTGGTGGAAGGGGGAAAGGAGGTGGAAAAGGAGGTAGAAGTTAGGCCCGAAGAGTACACCCATGTACGCTACCTGATACCCGAGCTCAAGCCCGGCGAACAGGTGGAGGTCCTGGTCAGGACCAAGGTCCGCTAGCAGAAGGAGGTACGGATGAAAAGACTAACGTTTTTAGGTCTGGGCCTTATGGCCCTCCTGCTGGGGGTGGCCCTGGCCATGACCCCCGCAGGCACCAGCATCACCAACCAAGCTTCGGCCAGCTACATTGACTCCGCTGGCCAGCCCCGGACCACCACCTCCAACCAGGTGGTCACGGTGGTCCAGCAGGTCTTCAGCTTCACCATCACCCCAAACGGCAGCGAAGCAAGCCCCGGCCAAACCAAGTCCGCCCTGCCCGGGGGCCAGGTGCTCTTCAACTACCGGGTGGAGAACACCGGTAACGGCACGGACACCATCAACCTGGCCACGGCCCAGGGCACCTCGGACGACTTTGACCTGCTAAACGTCCTCATCTATCGGGACAGCAACTGCAACGGCACCGTGGACGCGGGGGAGCCCCAGGTGGCCTCTGTCACCCTGGGCATGGGCCAGCAGGCCTGCGTGGTGGTGGTGGCCACCCTCCCCACCACGGCCACCGGTGGCCAGTACGGCAACCTGAACCTTACAGGCACCAGCCAGGGAAACCCCAGCGTCACCGACACGGATAACTGGGCCCGCGCGGTGACCACCACGGCGGCCGCCCTCACCGCCACCAAGTCCGCCACCCCCACCAGCGTGGCCCCGGGTGGCACCATCACCTTTACCATCTCGGGGGCCAACGTGGGTGGAAGCGCAGCCTACGGGGTGAGCATCTCTAGTCTGGGCACGGGCATCCTCATCTCCGACACCATCCCCACCGGGCTTACCGTGAGCGCCATGCCCACGGGCACCGCGGGGGCAGGGACGGTGAGCTTTGTCTACACCCCGAACGGCACCACCTGGCAGACCCTCTCCCCGTCCAACCTCCCCCTCACGGGGAACGGCACCGTGGCCATAGGGATGTTCATTGAGGGAAGCGGGGCCTTCTTCCCCCAAGGGGCGGGGTACACCTTCAGCTTCCAGGCCGCGGTGCCCACCAGCGCCCCAGCCAGCACCACCTATGCCAACACCGCCACGGTGCGCTTTGACGCCAACGGGGACGGATATAGCGACGACCCCGGGGAGACGGTCTCCTCCAACACCACCACCAATACCGTAGCCACCAGCTACAACGTGGCCGTGGGGCCCTACGGTTACCCCGAGGGGGGTGCCACGGGCACCTACTCCGTGGGCGGCTACACCGTGACCCGCTCCGGGGATAGCCAGACCATCGCCAGCGCCAATAGCGGCACCGCGGTCATCTTCCGCCACACCCTGAAGAACACCGGGAACGCCCCAGACAGCTTCACCCTGGCCTATAGCGGCGCCCCCTCGGGCTGGGCTTGCCAGCTTGTGGCCGACGACCTCACCACGCCCATCTCTGGCCCCGTGGGCCCGGTGGCGGCGGGGGCTAGCTACGACTTCGCCCTCAAGTGCCAGATCCCCGCAAGCGACACCGGGGGCCCCGTGAATCTCACGGTGACCGCCACCAGCGTGGGGGACACCGCTAAGAGCGACACCACCACGGACACCGTGCAGAGCGTGGCCCTGGGCTACGCGGTGGACCTGGCGGCCCACGGCTACGCGGGGGATGGCAACGCCGCCAACGACAACCCCGCGGCCCAAAGCGCCAACCCTGGCCAGACGGTCTACTTCCCCTTGGACATCTACAACGCCGGGGCCAACACGGATAGCTACAACCTCACCGCAAGCCTCCCCAGCGGCTGGAGCGTCCTCTTCTACCCCGACGCGGACTGCGACGGGGCCATGGACGCCCCCACCCCCGCGCCCTTGAGCAACACCGGGCCCATCAACCCCGGGGCCACCAAGTGCTACATCGCCGCGGTGAGCGTGCCCGCGGGGGCTGCGCCTGGGAGCAACCCCGTGAGCTTCACCGCCACCAGCGCCACCCTGGGCACGGTTTCCGACACCGTCACCACCCAGGTGAACGTGAACACCCTGGCCCAGGTGCTCCTGGACCCCGACCGCAACGGCACCGTGACCAGCCCCGGGACCATCCAGTACACCCACACCCTCCACAACAACTCCAACGCCCCCGCCCACTGCGACATCTCGGCCAGCGGCGGAAGCCACGGCTGGACCTACCAGCTCTCCACGGACGGCAGCACCTGGTACGGGGCCCTGGCGGACGTCTACGCCGCCCCCAACGGCGGCACCCAGACCATCTACGTGCGGGTCCTGGTGCCGGCGGGCCAGGCCATCGGCACGGTGGACGTGAACACCCTCACGGCCCAGTGCGACGTCACCACCGGCACACCCGACAACACCTACGAGGCCACGGACACCGCCACGGAGACCACCACCATCGTGGGCGGGGAGCTCAGGCTCACCAAGAGCGCGGTGAGCTACGTGGGCACCTCCTCCACCGTGCGCTCCACGGACGGCAGCCGGGCCTACCCCGGGGACGTCATACAGTACTCCATCGTGGCCGAGAACATCGGCACCGGGAACCTGACCAATGTCAAGGTCTCCGACCCCGTCCCCGCCTACACCACCTTCCTCGACGTCTCCGCCACGGCCACGGGCTTTAGCGGCACCTTCACCGTCCTCTACTCCACGGACGGCACCACCTGGAGCACCACGGCGCCTTCCAGCGTGGGCGCCGGCCAGTCCGTGTACGTGGGCGTGGACACCAACGGGGACAGCACCATCGACAACAACGACGTGATGCCGCCTGCGGCCAAGATCACCGTCACCCTTAAGGTGCAGGTGCAGTAAGCCATGCGCGCCTTTGCCCTCCTCCCCCTCCTAGGCCTGGTGCTGGCCATGACCCCTGCGGGAACGGTCATCCGCAACCAGGCCCAGGGGTGGGTGGGGGGCGGGGTCTACCTTTCCAACCCCGTGGAGACCGTGGTCCAGGCCCTGTGCATGCCCCTCCTCTCCCCAGACGGCACCCAAGCCACACCCGGCCAGCGGGCCACGGTCCTCCCGGGGGGCTTCGCCTACCTGCCCTACCGCTTGCAAAACGCCGGAAACGCCCCCTTTACCTTCACCCTGAGCGTGGCCCTGTCGGGGGATTTCACCCCAGCCATGCGGCTCCTACTGGATAGGAACGGCAACGGTCTCCCCGACCCCGGGGAAGGCGAAGCGGCCTCCCTAACCCTCGCCCCCGGGGAAGGGGTGGACCTGGTCCTCGAGGTCCAGGCACCCCCTGGGGCCTCGGGGACGACCCTCGTCTCCCCCGTGGCCACCTGCCCCGGGGGGGGTGAGGACGGGGAGAACTGGGCGGCGGTGGAGGTGGCCCAAGCCGCCCTCTCCCTCCTCAAAACCGTGGCCCCGGGCCGGGTCCTCCCCGGCGAGGAGGCCACCTTTACCCTGGAAGTCAGGAACCTAAGCCCCGCGGCGGTCCCGGTGAGGGTGGAGGACCTCCTGGACCTCCCGGGCCTGGCCTACATCCCCGGCTCCGCCTCGTCCACCCAGGGCACCCTGGAATACTACGATGGAGCCACCTGGCGCCTCACAGAGCCCCCCACCGTCTTAGGGTTAGCCCTAAGGTTGGACCTCCCCCCTGGCGGCAGCGCCAGGCTGGCCTTCCGGGTCCGGGCCCTGGAGGGCGCCCCTCCTGGGGTGCGCACCAACCGGGCTGTGGCCACGGGCGGGGGGGCCCGGGCGGAGGGGCAGGCTACCCTGGAGATCCTTCCCCTCTACCGCCATCACCTGGGCCCCGGGGGGAACCCCAAGGCCTTGCCGGGTGGGGAAGGAAGCGCAGACGACGAGCAAAGGGCACGCACCCTCCAGGGGCAACCCTACTGCTTCCCCCACACCCTCCTCAACGAAGGCACGGCGGAGGACCGCTACCGCATGGAGGCCACGGGCCTGCCCCCAGGGGTGGGCCTCACCCTGAGGCAAAACGGCCTCCCCCTGCAGGAGCCCATCCCCTTGGGGCCAGGGGAAAGCCTGGGCTTTGAGGCCTGCCTCCTCCCCCAGGAGGCGGGGACCTTCAGCCTGGAGCTAAGGGCCCTGAGCCTGGAAAGCGGCACCCTAAACCGCACCCGGGACCTCCTGGAGGTGGTGCCCCAGGGGGCCCTGGCCCTGGTCAAGGAGGCCGACCCCCCCTCGGGGTCCACGGTACGGCCAGGGAACGTGATCACCTACACCCTCCGCATCCAAAACGCCTACGCTCCCCTCCCCCAAGCCACCATAGAAGACCCCTTGCCGGCCGGGGTGGAGTTCCTGGAGGCCCCAGGCGGCACCTATGACCCCAACACCCGCACCGTCCGCTTCCTCCTGGACCCACTCCCCTTGGGGGAAACCGCCCTCACGGTGCGGGTACGGGTGAAGGAGGTCCCCGACGACACCCTCCTGCAAAACCGCTTCACCTTAAGGAGCGGGCCCACCCCGAACCCCATCCCCTCCAACCCCGTGGAGCACCCGGTCTTTGCCACCCACCTCCTCCTGAAGAAGAGCGTGGCCCCGGAGGTGGTCCGCCTGGGGGAGGTGCTGGAGTACCGCCTCGAGGTGACCAATCCCTCCTCGGCTCCCCTCACCGTGCGCCTGCTGGACACTCCCGACCCCGCCCTCCGCTACCTCCCGGGCTCCGCCCGCGTGAAACCGGACTGCCAGGGGGAAGGGGTGGCCCAGGAGCCCAGGGTGGAAGGGGGCGCCCTGGTGTTTGAGGGGCTTAGCCTGCCCGGGAAGGGCCGCCTCTGCCTGGTCTACCGGATGCGCCTGGTGCAACCCGGGGGCGAAACCCTTCGGAACGTGGCCCAGGCCTTTGGCCTCTCCGCCCAGGGGGCCGCGGTGGCCAGCGCTCAGGTACAGGCCCTGGCCCGCACCTCAAACCCCCCGGAGGAAAAGGCCCTCCTGGTGGGCCGGGTCTACCTGGACCTGGACGAGGACGGGCGCTACACCCCCGGGCAGGACCTCCCCCTGAAAGGGGCCCGCCTCCTCCTGGCCAAGGGCTGGCAGGTCCTCACGGACGGGGGCGGGCGCTACGCCTTCCGGGACCTCCGGCCCGGCCCCTACCAGGTGATGCTGGACCCCCTCTCCGCCCCCTTCCCGCCCCTTCCCCATCCCGAAGCCCTAGGGGAGGGGTACCGCCGGGGGGTCCAGGTCTTTGGCCTCACCCAGGTGGACTTTCCCCTCAAGGCCCCCAAGGGCACGGTCACCGTGGAACGGAGCACCGAGCTCCGCTTTGGGCCCCTTTACCTAAAGAAGCGCCTGGTGCGGGCAGGAGGGGAAACCTGGGTCCACCTCCTCTTGCGAGCCCAAGCCCCCCTGCCCGAGTTTTCCCTCAGGGACGGCGAGGAGGTCTTTAGCGTGGAGGTTTTGGAAGGCGAACGGGAGCTCACCCTTCCCTACCGGGGCACGTTCACCGACCCCGAGGTGCGCTGGAGGTACCCATGAGGCGGGCCTTGGCCTTACTGGCCTTGGTCACCCTGGCCCTGGGCCAGACCCTCATCAAGGCCACGGTTCCGGGCCCCGAGCTGGGCTGGTCCGTGAGGAGCCTCGAGGTCTGGCTCCTGCCCCAGGGGAAAAGCGTGAAGGTGGAGGTCTACTCCCCCGGCTTTGACCCCACGGATTACCGGAGCGCCCTAAGGGGGCAGGAGGAGCTGGGGGACGAGCGCTACGATGGAGGGCAAGGCGAGGTGGAGGCCACCTTCCACCTGGAAAGGCGGGGGGAGGTCCTGAGGGAGGCCCGCTTTGGGGTGGAGCCCCACCGCTGGGTGACCCTCTGGGAAGGGCCCCTTCCCCAGGAGCCCCATCTCCTCCTAGCCCGCATCCGGGGCCTGGGGAAAAACGCCTTCGTTTACCGCATCTCGGGGGCCAGGCTGGTCCTGGACGAGATCCCCCAACTCCTGGACGTGCGCACCGGCGGGCCCACCCTCCGCCAGCCTTCGCAAGGGGAAGGGCCGTGGGTGGAGCTCCTGCGCCTGGAGGCTCCAAACCCCTTCACCGTCCACTTCTACGACGAGGACGGCCCCGAGGAGCTGGAGTCCAGGGTGGTCTACCCTGGTTTTGAGGAAACCCGCCCCGTCTCCGGCGACCTGGCCTGGGCCCCCTACGCCTTGCGCCAGGCTGGGCTGGTGCGCTTCCTCTTCCGCCAGCCGGCCACGGCCGAACAGTACTCCAACACCATCGCCTTCCGGGCAGAAGCCTGCCTCGAGGTCCTCCCGGACCGCCTAAGGGCCATCCCCCCCGAAGAGGCGGAAGCCCTAGCGGTAGACCCCGCGGGCACCCCCCTTTCCCTCCCTATCCGCCGGGAAGGGCGTCGGTTCGTCCCCGACCTCCCCCCAGGCTACCGCCTCCTCCGGGCGGAGGGGGAAGGAGCGGTGCGGATCAGCCCAGAGGGGCGGAGCGCGGAGGTGGGCTGCCCCGGGGGCCGGGTGCGCTTCGTGGTGGAGCCCCCCACGGCCACCCTGGAGGTGGAGGCCCTCCTCCTCCTCCCAGAGCGCACCCTTCCCGCCCGCCTGCGGCTAAACGGCCAGCCCCTGGAGGGCAGCCTCCGCCTGGACCTTCCCCCCGGCCGCCACCCCCTCTCCTGGGAGGCCCCAGGGCTCCTCCCCTTAGACCCCCTGCCCCAAACGGCGGAACTCGGGCCGGGGGAGGTCCGCCGCCTCCAGCTCCGCTTCCGCCCCCAGGTGGACCTCACCCTCACCCCCCCGAGCCAAACCGTGCGGCGTGGAGAGGAGGGCAAGGTGGCCCTCCAGGCCACCACCCTTTACCCCGGCCTCCTCCCAGCCGAGCTGGCCCTGGAGCTTCCCCCCGGGCTCACTCCCCTGGGCCCCACCCGCGTCTCCGGCCCCCTGGGAGGCGGGCGGGCCTTGGCCCTAGAGGTCCCCTTCCGAACCGAGGCTGGAGGGAGCTTCCAGGTCCGGGGCACCCTGGCCCCGTACGGCCTGGACCGCACCGGAGAGGTCCGGGTCTTCCTCCCCGCCACCCTCACCCTCAAAAAAGAGGCCCTCACCCCCGAGGTGCCCGCCGGGGGCGTGGCCCGCTTCCAGGTCACCGTGGTCAACCAGGGGGACGAGCCCGCCCGGGCCACCCTCCTGGACCGCTTCCTGGACCGGGAGGAGCGGATAGAGGTGGCCCTGGGGCCCAGGGAGGGTCGGAGCCACACCCTGGAGTTCCCCGTGCCCGAAGGGGCCCAAGGGGTCCTGGTGAACCGGGCGGAGCTGGGGGAGCTCAGGGCCGAGGCCAGCGTGCGGGTTCTCCGGCCGGAGGCCCTCCTCGCCCGGGAAACCCCCCACCGGGCCTACCTGCCGGGGGAGGTGGCGGAGGTGCGCCTCCGGGTGAGAAACCCCGGGGAAGCCCCCTTGCGCTACCAGCTTTCCGACAGATGCCCAGACGGCTTCACCCCCCTTTCGGAGCCCCGCTTTGAAGGGGTGCTGGCCCCCGGGGAAGAGCGGGTCCACACCTACCGCCTTAAGGTGGAGTTCGGCCCCGAGACGGAAGGGGTCTGCCAGGCGGAGCTTGCCGGGAACGCCGGCAGGCGCCAAGCGGAAACCCCCATCGCCCGCAAGCTCCTCAGGCTCAGCAAGGTGGCCGAGCCCGCCCGAATCCTGGAAGGGGGCGAGGGGCGCTTTCTCCTCCGGGTGGAAAACCCCACGGACCACCAGGTGGAGGTGAAGCTCCGGGAGGTGCCCGACCCCGCCCTGGGCCTCCTCCTGGAGGAGAGGATCCTAAGGCTAGGCCCTGGAGAAGTGTGGACGGGAGAAGTCCCCTTCCGCGCTCCGGCGCCCGGCCGCTACCGCAACACCCTCCAGGCCCAGGTGGGGGAAGCCATGGCCGCCTTCCCCCAGGAAGCCCTGGTGGAAAGCCTTCCCCTCTTAGTCCCAGAGCGCATCTCCACCCTAAGCCTCCGCTACGGGGTGGAAGGCCCCGCAGGAAGCCTCCTCCTGGCCCACAAGCCCCCTGAGGGGAGCGCCTACGTTCCGGGCTCCGCCCGGCTCCAGGGCCTCCCCCTGGAAGACCCCCACCTCCTCCCCGATGGCCGCCTGGCCTGGCGCCTCCCCTTCCCTGGGGGCAAGGCCGAGGGGGAGGTGACCTACCAGGTGCGCCACCAGACCGCCCTCTCCCCCCTTTCCGAGCCCCACCTCACCCTGGTGGCCCTGGACCGGGAGATCCCCCTCAAAGGGCAGGTCACCCTTAAGGACTACGAGCGGGGCAAGCCCCTGGAAGGGGAGCGCCCGGGCCTCATCCGCGAGCCCAAGGATGGGGCCATCCTGGGGGAGCGGGCGAGGCTTTCCGTCCAAGCCCCCATGGGCCCCCTGGAGGTCCTCCTAAACGGCAAACCCGTGCCCAAGGAGCTCCTTGGTGAAGCCCAGTACGACGAGAAGGCCGGGGTGCAGCGCCTGGCCTACTACGGCCTTCCCCTGGCGGAGGGCAAAAACGTCCTGGAGGTCATCACCCCCTCGGCCTACGACCAGGTGGAGGTCTTCCGGCCGGGAGCCCCAGTGAGGGTGGTGGCCGAACCCACGCGATTCGTGGCGGATGGGCGCACCCCCCTGGAGCTTCGGCTGAAGGCGGTGGACGCCCTGGGCCTCCCCTCAGGCTTCGGCTTCCTCACCCTCGAGGCCGACCCCGAGCCCATCGCCGCGGACGCAAGCCCCCTGGAGCCCGGCTACCAGGTCCTCCTCAAGGACGGGGTGGCCGAGGTCCTCCTCAAGCCCCTCCCCGCGCCCCGGCCGGTCACCCTCCGCTACCGCTTGGGCAACCTGGAGGGGTCCTTCCGCTCCGAGCCCCAAGGCCCCACCAGCACCCTCTGGCTGGCCCAGGCGAGCCTCACCCTGGGGTACGACGCGGTCCAAGGGGGGCTTTACCTCCAGGGCCTGGGCCGGGCCTACGGGGAGGGTCCCCTCCTCCGGGGCTCCTTCCAGGGGGCCTTGGACACCACAGGAGACCTGGCCCGCACCCCAGAGGGGAGCTTCCTCCCCCTTACCGGCAGCGGCACCGAGGCCACCCGCCCCCTCACCTCCGACGACCCCGTGGCCTTCCGCTACACGGAAGCGGGCCTGGCCCTCTCCTACGAACGGGCCCCCCTAGGGCCCACCCTCCCCGAGGCCACCGCCTTGAGGCTTAGGGCCCTGGGGCCGGTGGAGGCCGAGGCCTTCTTGGGCCTCCTCCCCCTCGGGCGGGTGGAGGAGGAGATCACCCCCGATGGGGGCTCCAGCTACCGCCTGCGCTTCATCCCCAAGGCGGGGAGCCTGGC
Organism: Thermus sp.; assembly: GCF_037444525.1. Taxonomy (GTDB): domain Bacteria; phylum Deinococcota; class Deinococci; order Deinococcales; family Thermaceae; genus Thermus. Next base: position 58,824 of record NZ_JBBIMD010000002.1, read on the forward strand.
CCTCTACCTCCGGGAGGGGGGCCGGGAGGCCCTCCTCCAGGAGGGGCGGGACTACGTCCTGGACCGCACCACAGGGTACATCCACCTGGCCAGGCCCCTCCTCCCCCTCACCCCCGACTTCGCTCCCGTGCGGCTCCTCGCGGTCTACACCCCCGAAAGCGCCCCCAGGGAGGCCCTAGCCTATGGCCTTTCCGTGGGCTACCGGGAAGGGGCCTTCCGGGCACGCCTGGGGATCGCCTACTACGAGGGCTTTCAGTTTGGGGGCGAGGTGGGGTACGAGGCCGGGGGGAGCCGGGCCCTCCTCACCTACCGGCAAGAGGAGGGCAAACCCCCCACCTTCGGTCTCACCCTGGCCTACCGGGAAGGCGCCCTCGAGGCCCAAGGCGACCTGCGCTACGCCTATGGCAGCCCGCCCGAGGGCCGGGCGCGCCTGGCCTACGATCTTGGCCCCTGGGCCCTGGCCCTGGAACAAAGCGGCCCCAAGACCGCCCTGGCGGCCGAGGCCAAGCTCGGGGGCCCCTTCCGGGTGGGGGCTGGTGCGGGGTACGACTGGGGCCTGAAGAGCACCTTCCTCCTCGCCCGCCTGGCCTACCAGGAAGGGGAAAACCGCCTGGCCCTCTCCTACTACACCCCCGGCGAAGGAGAGCTTTCCGGGCGCTTCGGCCTGGCCCAAAACCTCTTCCTGGAAGGGGGCCTGCGCTACCGGGAAGGGGAGGTGGGGGGCAGCGTGGGGCTCAAAAGCGCCCTGGGGGGCGCCAACCTGGCCCTTTCCTACGAGCTCCCCACGGCGAGTGGGGAAGGGAACCGGGCCCGGTTGGGCCTGGAAGCCCCCCTCCCCCTGGATGAGCGCTGGAGCCTGAACGTTACCGCAGGCCTGGCCTACAAGCTGGACACGGCGGAAGGGCAAAGCGCCCTGGGCCTTGGCCTGCGCTACCGCACGGAGGCGTTCGTGGCCACCCTGGCCGGGGAGTGGGCCACGGGCCGCCTCCTCTTCCGGGCTGGGGCCGCGGGAGCCCCTGCCGAGGACCAGGCCTTGGCCCTGGACCTCACCCTGGAGGCCCTCCCCACGCCTAAGCTCGGTTTCAGCGTCTCCTACGCCCTCTGGGCCGAAGGCTTCACCCTCCTCACCCACCACCTCTACAAGGAGAGCACCCTGGAAGGCCAGACCCTGGCCAACCTCCACGGCAAGGAGTTCAGCCTGCGCCCAAGCCTTCTCTACCGCTACCCCTTCCAGGACCCCGAGGGCTTGGCCCTGGAGGTGGGCCTTGGGGGCACCTACCTCTTTAGCGCCTTCGGGGTGGGGGCCAACCTCTACTATGGCCTCCTCCCCCGGCTTGGGGAGGGGGCGGGCGCCTTCAGCGTGGAGGGCACCTGGCGGGCCCTGGAGGGCTTTTGGCTCAGCCTGGGGTACACCTTCGGCGAGACCGGCTTCCGCCGTCCGGGGCCCTACCTGAGGCTGGATGTCTTCGGAGGTAGCCGATGAAGCGCCTCTTGGCCCTTGTGCTTCTCCTGTTCCTAACAGCTCAAGGCCAGATAGTCCGCCCCTTCGCCCTCCGCTATTCCAACACGGTCCAGGGGGATATCCTCATCATCGGCAACACCCTGGAGGCATGTAGCAACAACGCGTTTACTACGATTACCCCAAGCCAGCCTCCATCCTGCAACCCCAATGGCAGTAAAAACAACAATCGCTACCAAATGGCTTTCGTTGACTTTGATGGGGTATCTGGCACGTTCAACTCCAGCGCCGCCACCCTCAACCTTCCCCTTGGGAGCACCGTACTCTGGGCAGGCCTCTACTGGGGCGGCTCCCTTGACGGAAGCGTGCCCCCCCCAAACTCCAGTGCGATCGGTCAGGTACAGCTCCGTTTTGGGAGCGAAAGCTACGTTCCGGTTTCTGCAACCCAAATAGACACCGGCATCACCCACCCCGAAAACCCCTACAGCGCTTTCGCTGATGTCACAAGCTTTGTCCAGACTCACGGAGCAGGCCCGTACTGGGTGGCTAACGTGCAAGCTTCCAGGGGAACCGTTAACGGCGGCACCTTCGCCGGATGGAGCCTGGTGGTGGTTTTCCAGAATCCCAGTGAGCCGCTTCGCAACCTAAGCGTTTTTGACGGATACCTCAACCAGGCTTGCAACGCTCCACCCACCACCATCTCCGTGTCCGGCTTTTTAACCCCGAGCACAGGCCCAGTCAACGCTCGCATTGGCTTCGTTACCCAGGAAGGTGATGCAGCCACCACAGGGGACAGCTTAGCCATGAGCCGAGATTGCCTTCTCTTTAACAATCTCGCGGACGCCCAGGAACAGGAAGAAGAACAGGAAGAAGAACAGGAAGAAGAACAGGAAGAAGAAGATGATGCAGCCACCACAGGGGACAGCTTAGCCATGAGCCGAGATGGCCTTCTCTTTAACAATCTCGCGGACGGAAGCGTGCGGCCAGCAAACAACTTCTTCAACTCCCGGGCCACGCAGCTTGGCAGTATTCTCACAGGACGTACCCCGAACTACACCAACCTTTTGGGCTTTGACCTTGGGGTATTGGAAAACAGCACCGTCTTGCAAAACGGAGATCAACAGGCCTATTTGCGCTTCTCCACCAATGGAGACGGATATTACCCCCAGGTGCTCACCTTCGCCATCAACGTCTACCTCCCCGACCTCACCACCACCTTCACCAAAACCCAGCAGGACCTAAACGGGGGGAACCTGGAGGTGGGGGATATCCTGGAGTACACCATAAGCTTCACCAACACTGGCGGGGACGGGGCCACCAACGTGGTGGTGGTGGACCCCATCCCCCCCAGCACCCAGTACGAGCCAGGAAGCCTCCAGGTGGTGCAAAACGCCCCCTCAGCCCCCACCGGCGCCTTCACCGATGCCCCAGGGGACGATATCGCCGAGTACGACAGCACCAACAACCGGGTGGTCTTCCGCCTGGGCACGGGAGCCAACGCCAGCCAAGGGGGGCTCATCCTTCCCACCCAGGGGGCCACAGTGAGGTTCCGGGTGAGGGTCCTCCCTTCCGCTGCCGGGCAAACCCTCACCAACACCGCCCAGGTGACCTACAACAGCCAAACCTTAGGCACGGCCTTCAGCCAAACCGCCTCCTCCAGCGCAAGCGTTGCCGTCCAGCCCGCGGCCGACCTAAGGGTTAGCAAAGTGGGGCCCGCCACCGCCCTGCCAGGGGGCCCCATAAGCTACACGGTCACCGTGGAGAACCTAGGGCCTTCCCCGGTGACGAGCGCCCCGTTCACGGACAACGTACCTAGCGGCATCGGCGGCGTGAGCTGGACCTGCACGGGAAACAGCGGGGCAAGCTGCAGCACCCCTTCCGGCACCGGAAACGCCATTGGCCTCACCCTGGACCTTCCCGCAGGAAGCGCCGCCACCCTCAGCATCTCGGGCACCGTAAGCCCCAGCGCCGCCGGGCAGACCCTCACCAACACCGCAACCGCCTCCACCCCTGCTGGGGTAACGGAGCTGAACCCCAGCGACAACACCGCCAGCGCCTCCACCAGCGTAAGCCCGGGCTACACCCTTTCCGGTTCCGTCTACCACGACCGGGAGCCCAACGGGGCAAAAAACGGGGAGGACTGGGCCGATGGGGTTACGGTCTATGTAAAGCTCGTCCAGGGGAGCACGGCGGTGGCGGTGCAAGCCGTGGGCCCAGGAAGTGGAGGGTTCAGCTTCTTCCCCGTCCCGCCCGGAAACTACACCCTGGTCCTGGACGACAACGGAAGCACCACCGACACCACCCCCACCCCCCCTCCCGGCTGGCACTTCATCAACCCCGGGGGCGGGCTCCTCAGCGTGACCGTAAACGGCGACCTGCCGGGCCTGGACTTCGGCCTCTTCCACGGCACCCGCCTGGTGGGCACCGTCTTCTACGACGACGGGGAGGGTGGGGGCGCAGCGAACAACGCCCTTAGGGATGGGGGTGAGCGGGGCATAGCTGGGATCGCGGTCACCGCCACCGATGGAAGCCAGTTCCGCACCGCCCTCACCGATGGAAACGGAAGCTACCTCCTCTGGATCCCCTACGGCTGGGGCCGGGTGACCCTCTCCCACCCCCTCCGTCCTGCCACAGGCTGGAACGATGGGAGCGCGGCCACGCCGGTGGGGAGCTGGGCGGACGCCACCGCGCCCACCTCCCCCGGCGCGGTGGTGGACCTGGGGCCGGCCTCAAGCCTTCCCCCCGCCTTGGCGCGGAACTTCGGGGTGGTGCGGCCTAGCCTCCTCAGACCCCCCCAGTCCGGCCAGGCCACCAGCCCCGGAGTCTACACCCTCGCCCATACCTTCCGCCCGGGCACCCTGGGGGGCTTCACCTTGAGCCTGGCCGGCGGAATCTACACCTACCGGGTGCGGGCGGACCTGAACTGCGATGGGGATTTTGACGACCCCGGGGAGGGGTTCTCGGCCTTTCCCATTGCCCTCAGCGTGAGCGCCGCCTGGCCCAGGGAAGCGGACGGCGGCCTCAAGGCCTGCCCCCTCGAGGTCCAAGCCCTTGTCCCTCCTGGGGAGCCCCCTGGGCGCACGGATGTGGCCCTCCTCCAGGGGAGCCTAGCCTGGGCGGGTAGCGGCGTGGTGGAACCCCTCACCCTCACCGACCTCCTCACCGTGACGGGGGGCGAGGTGCGCCTCAGCAAGGAGGTGCGCAACCTCACCCAAGGGGGGCCCTTCGGCAGGAGCGCCCAGGCCAGGCCCGGCGAGGTCCTGGAGTACTGCATCGCCTACCAGAACCTGGGCACCGCCCCCGTGACGAACGTGGCCTTGGCCGATCCCATCCCCTTCTTCACCGACCTGGTCCTTGGGGCCTACGGGGGTAGAGACCTCCGCTGGACCCAGGGGAGCACGGTCCAGGACCTCACCGCCGCCCAGGACAGCGACGCCGGGCACGTGGCCGCGGGGGTGGTCTACCTCCAGGTGGGCTCCCTGAACCCCGGGGAAAGCGGAAGCCTCTGCTACCGGGTGCAGGTGCGGTAGAGGGCTTGGCCTAAGAAAAACCCCCGGGCCCTAGGGCCCGGGGTCTTTGGTGGGCGGCGTAGGACTTGAACCTACGACCTCTCGCGTGTGAGGCAAGCCCAGAACCCCCGTCATCTTCCGTTTTTCCCCTTCCAGACGCGGTTTTCTCCAATAGCACTTCCTGGAATTTACTCCGATAGCCGGCCATTTCCGGGGTGATAGACCGGCTGATAAACCGGCTGGCCGTAGAGTCGTTCTAGGAAACATTGAGGAGGCCGAGGAGCCTCGAGGTGCGCCTTCATCAGGCAAGCTCAGATAGTCCCCACCTTTTTCTTGGCCCTATAGGCCGCCTGACGGCATGCGTTGGAGCAGTAGCGCTTGTCCCCCCGGCCCAAAATGCCCCCACCACACCAGACGCATAGACGCTCTTTCTTTCGCGCCTGAGCCAGTTGGAGGAGGGCGAGGTGGTAAACCCCGCCCGTAGCAACCCACTTAGGGGCCGCAAGAGGTAGCTCCG
>NZ_JBBIMD010000003.1:0-54207 GCF_037444525.1 Thermus sp.
GCCAGCCGGGCTCCCTTCCACATCTCCTGGCCGATGGTGGTAAGCTGCATTCGTGGGGACCTCCTTCATGTTGGAGTGGTCCCCACATTTTAGTTGGGGCAGTCTCACATGTGTTTGTCCGAGCACAGTCCCCTTCCTTAAGCCGCACCTCCACCCGGCCCTTCTTGTCCTTGACGGAAAGCCGGGCCTTGGCCTTCCCCTTGCGGTACTCCGCCTTCCACTCCCCCTTCTTCACCTCGTACTTCACCCTTACCCAGCCCCGGCGCCTCAGGTCCTCGTCGTGGTAGCGGAAGACCGCCTCCGCCCCCCCGGGCCTGGTAAACCACCACCACCCCTTGGGGCTCGAGGACGCGCTCCACCACCACCGCCTGGGGGAAGAGGGTGAAGCCCAAGGAGGCGGAGAGCTGGACCTCGAGGGCCAAGGCCAGGGCCAGAAACGGCAAGAGGAAAAGGGTCTTGCCCATACCCATACCCAAACCCTACCCCAAACCCCCTACCCCCTTTGTGAGAGAGCGCTGAAGTACACTTAACCTATGGACGAAGTCTGGCAGAAGCTTTCCGAGCCCTTCCCTCCTGAGGAGGTCCAGTGGCGCATTGAGGCCCTCTCCAAAGACCGAAAACGGGCCCTGGTGGTCCCCTACGTGGACGCCCGCACCGTCTTGGACCGGCTGGACCGGGTGGTGGGCCCTGAGGGCTGGCACGACGAGTACCAGGTCCTGGCCGATGCGGAAAGGACCCTAAAGGACGAGCGCGGGGAAAGGCAGGAACGGCTTGTGGAGGTGAAGTGCCGCCTCACCGTCCTCGGGGTCACCAAGGAGGACGTGGGGGAAGGGGACTCCCTGAAGGCCGCCTTCTCCGATGCCCTGAAGCGCGCCGCAGTGAAGTTCGGCGTGGGGCGCTACCTCTACCGGCTGGAGAAGCAGTGGGTGGACTACGATGCGGAAAAGGGGCGCTTCACCCCCCCTAGGCTCCCCACGCAGGAAGCGCCGGAAGAGGAGGAAAAGCCGGAGGCCCACCGGCTCATAGACCAGCTTTTGGAAAGGCTTAAGGAAAAGGGCCTGGGCAAGGAGGCGGCCCGCATCCTCACAAGGTACGGGGGCTACGGCAAGACCCCCGAGGAGACCAAAAGGCTTTACGGGGAGCTGAGGAGCCTGCTCAAGGGATGAGGCTCGTCGCGGTCGGGGACCTCCACGCCAACTTCCCCACCCTCTGGCGCGTCCTTAGGGCCGAGGGGCTCCTGGACCCCAGCTTCCGGCCCACGGAGGCCCTAAGGACCGGGGAGACCCGCCTCATCCTCCTGGGCGATCTGGTCCACCCCAAAACCCCCAAGGACTACGAGCGCCTCACGGGGCTTTCCCCCTTCAACCCCGAAGACCCCCTGCACCTGCGCCTGGCCGCGGGCGCCCAGATCCGGGAGCTCTTCCGCCTCAAGGCCCTCCAGGAGGCGGCCCCGGCGGGGGTGACCATCCTCCTCGGCAACCACGACGAGGCCGCCTTAAAGGGGGAGCCCGTCCTGGGCAACCGCCACCTCCTCCACCTGGAGTTCCACCCCGAACGCGGGGGCAAGGCCCTCCCCGAGCCCCTCAGGGCCTGGATGATGGGGTTTCCCCGGGAAGTGGTCCTGGAGGGCATCCACTTCGCCCACGTAGGCCCCGTGCCCTGGCTCCAGACCTACGATGAGCTCTTCTACGCCCAAAGCGAGCCCAAGACCTGGTGGTTCATGACCCCGGACTACGTGGAGAGAATGGGGTTCCGCTATGGGGTTTACGGGCACACCCCCATGCGAGAGGGCATCCTCCTTAGGGAGCGCTTTGCCCTCATAGACGCCCTGGACCTAGGGGAATACCTGGAGATCTGGCCCGAAGACCCCCTGCGGGTGCGGGTCCGCAAGGTCTAGCATGCCGAACCTACGCCAGGAAGTGCGCGTCCTCCTCCACCGCCGCGGCCTTAAGGCCGACAAGCGCTTCGGCCAGAACTTTTTGGTGGAGGAGGCGTACCTAAAGCGCATTGTGGAGGCGGCCCAGCCCTTTACCGGGCCCGTCTACGAGGTGGGGCCGGGCCTCGGGTTCTTGACCCGTGCCCTAGCCCAAGCGGGGGCCCGGGTGACGGCCATAGAGAAGGACCTGCGCCTTAAGCCCCTCCTAGAGGAGACCCTTGCGGGCCTCGCGGTGGAGCTGGTCTTCGCCGATGCCCTCCTCTTCCCCTGGAGGGAGGTGCCGGAGGGGAGCCTCCTCGTGGCCAACCTCCCTTACCACATCGCCACCCCCCTGGTGACGGAGCTCTTGAAGACGGGGCGCTTCGCCAAGCTGGTCTTCCTGGTGCAGAAGGAGGTGGCCGAGCGCATGGTGGCGGGGCCCAATACCCCGGCCTACGGCCTCCTCTCCCTCCGGGTGGCCCACCATGCCCGGGGGGAGAAGCTCTTTGACCTCCCCCCCGGGGCCTTCTTCCCACCCCCCAAGGTCCGTAGCAGCCTGGTGCGCCTCACCCCCACGGGCCAGGGGGATGAGCCCGGGCTTTTCCGGCTCATAGAGGCCGCCTTTGCCCACCGGCGCAAAACCCTAAAAAACGCCCTGGAACAGGCAGGCTACCCCCGGGAAGCAATCCTTACGGCCCTAAAGGCCCTGGGCCTCCCCGAGGAGGTCCGGGCCGAGGCCCTGGACCTCTCCACCTTCCGCGCCCTATGGGAAACCCTACACCAAAGTGTAGGAGTTGGAAACCGATAACCAGAAGGCTTACACCGATAGTCCGCCCCCTGGTGTACCCCGCCCGGCTTGCGCAAAAGGGAAGGTGATAAGATAGGCGGGAATCGGGCGGGGCCTCCGGGGGGCTTTAGGGGCTCCAGCTCGTGAAGGTAGGCACGAAAGGAGGGGACCTTGGCGCCCATAGCGGAGTACATCAACGTCCTGATCTACGTGGGGGTGGCCCTGTTCATCGGGGCGGCGGCCCTTTTGGTGGGGGCCCTTCTCGGCCCCAAGAAGCCCGGCCGGGCCAAGCTCATGCCCTATGAATCGGGCAACGACCCCGCAGGGGAGGTAAAGCGTTTTCCCGTCCACTTCTACGTGGTGGCCATGCTCTTCATCCTCTTTGACGTGGAGGTGGCCTTCCTCTGGCCCTACGCGGTGAGCGCGGGGGGGCTTGGGCTTTATGGGTTCCTGGGGGTTTTAACCTTCACCCTCCTCCTCCTGGTGGGCTTCCTCTACGAGTGGTGGAAGGGGGTGATGCGGTGGCACTGAAGGACCTCTTTGAGCGGGACGTTCAGGAGCTGGAGCGGGAGGGCATCCTCTTCACCACCCTGGAGAAGCTGGTGGCCTGGGGGCGGAGCAACTCCCTGTGGCCCGCCACCTTTGGCCTCGCCTGCTGCGCCATTGAGATGATGGCCTCCACCGACGCCCGCAACGACCTGGCCCGCTTTGGCAGCGAGGTCTTTAGGGCAAGCCCCAGGCAAGCGGATGTGATGATCGTGGCCGGGCGGCTTTCCAAGAAGATGGCCCCGGTGATGCGGCGGGTTTGGGAGCAGATGCCCGACCCCAAGTGGGTCATCTCCATGGGGGCCTGCGCCAGCTCCGGGGGGATGTTCAACAACTACGCCATCGTGCAGAACGTGGACTCCGTGGTGCCGGTGGACGTCTACGTGCCCGGCTGCCCACCGCGCCCCGAGGCCCTCATCTACGCGGTGATGCAGCTCCAAAAGAAGGTGCGCGGCCAGGCCTATAACGAAAGGGGGGAAAAGCTCCCCCCGGTGGCCGCCTGGAAGAGGGGGTGAGGCGTGCGGCTTAGGAAGGTTCTGGAAGAGGCGACAGCCCAGGGCTACCCCGTGGAGGAAAACGGCCTCGGCAACCTCTGGGTGGTCCTGCCCCGGGAAGCCTTCAAGGAGACCATGGCCCGCTACCAGGCCCTGGGCTTCAACTACCTGGCGGACATCGTGGGGATAGATTACCTCACCTACCCCGACCCCAGGCCGGAGCGCTTCGCCGTGGTCTACGAGCTGGTCTCCCTGCCGGGCTGGAAGGACGGGGACGGGAGCCGCTTCTTTGTGCGGGTCTACGTGCCGGAGAAGGACCCTCGGTTGCCCACGGTGACGGACCTTTGGGGGAGCGCCAACTTCCTGGAGCGGGAGGTTTACGATATGTTTGGCATCGTCTTTGAGGGGCACCCGGATCTGCGCAAGATCCTCACCCCGGAGGACCTCGAGGGCCACCCCTTGCGCAAGGACTTCCCCTTGGGGGAAACCCCCACCCTCTTCCGGGAGGGGCGCTACATCATCCCAGCGGAGTTCCGGGCGGCCCTCACGGGCAAGGACCCGGGCCTTACCGGCTACCGGGGCGGGAGCCGCAAGGGGTACCGGGCCCTTTGGGCTGACCTGGTGAAGGCGAAGGAGGCCAAATGAAGGACTACCTGGACCCGGTGGAAACCCTAGAGGAGCCCAAAGAGCTCCGCACCGAGGTCATGACCCTGAACGTGGGGCCCCAGCACCCCTCCACCCACGGGGTCTTGCGGGTGGTGGTGACCCTATCGGGCGAGGAGGTCCTGGACCTCGTCCCCCACATCGGCTACCTCCACACCGGTTTTGAGAAGAACATGGAAAACCGGACGTATACGCAGGTCATCACGTATACGCCCCGGATGGACTACCTCCACTCCTTCGCCCACGACCTGGCCTACGCCCTGGCGGTGGAGAAGCTGGTGGGGGCGGTCGTACCCCCTAGGGCGGAGACCATCCGCATCATCCTGAACGAGCTTTCCCGCCTAGCAAGCCACCTGGTCTTCCTGGGGACGGGGCTTTTGGACCTCGGGGCCCTCACCCCCTTCTTCTACGCCTTCCGGGAACGGGAAACCATCCTGGACCTCTTTGAGTGGGTCACGGGCCAGCGCTTCCACCACAACTACATCCGCATCGGGGGGGTCAAGGAGGACCTCCCCGAGGAGTTTGTCCCCGAGCTCAAGAAGCTTCTGGAGGTCCTTCCCCACCGCATAGACGAGTACGAGGCCCTCTTTGCGGAAAGCCCCATTTTCTACGAGCGGGCCCGGGGCGTGGGGGTGATCCCCCCCGAGGTGGCCATCCACCTGGGCCTCACCGGAGGGTCCCTTAGGGCCAGCGGGGTGAACTACGACGTGCGCAAGGCCTACCCCTACGCGGGCTACGAGACCTACACCTTTGACGTGCCCTTGGGGGAGCACGGGGACGTCTTTGACCGGATGATCGTCCGCATCCGGGAGATGCGGGAGTCGGTGAAGATCATCCGGCAGGCCCTGGAAAGACTGGAGCCGGGACCGGTGCGGGACCCCAACCCCCAGATCACCCCGCCCCCGAGGCCCCTTCTGGAGACCTCCATGGAAGCGGTCATCTACCACTTCAAGCACTACACCGAGGGCTTCCACCCTCCAAAGGGCGAGGTCTACGTGCCCACGGAGTCCGCCCGGGGGGAGCTCGGCTACTACATCGTCTCCGACGGGGGGAGCATGCCCTACCGCGTGAAGGTGCGGGCCCCAAGCTTCGTCAACCTGCAAAGCCTCCCCTACGCCTCTAAGGGGGAACAGGTGCCGGACATGGTGGCCATCATCGCCAGCCTGGACCCCGTGATGGGGGACGTGGACCGCTAGGAGGAAAGATGGGCTTCTTTGACGACAAGGAAGACTTCCTGAAGGAGACCTTCGCCAAGTACCCCGAGGAGGGGCGGCGGGCAGCCATCATGCCACTCCTAAGGCGGGTGCAGCAGGAGGAAGGCTGGATCCGCCCCGAGCGGGTGGAGGAGATCGCCCGCCTGGTGGGCACCACCCCCACGGAGGTCATGGGGGTGGCGAGCTTTTACTCCTACTACCAGTTCGTGCCCACGGGGAAGTACCACCTCCAGGTGTGCGCCACCTTAAGCTGCAAGCTGGCCGGGGCGGACGAGCTTTGGGACCACCTCGTGGAGGAGCTCGGCATCGGCCCCGGAGAGGTGACCCCGGATGGGCTTTTCAGCCTGCAGAAGGTGGAGTGCCTGGGAAGCTGCCACACCGCCCCCGTAATCCAAGTGAACGACGAACCCTACGTGGAGTGCGTGACGCGCGCCCGGCTTAAGGCCCTCCTGGAAGGCCTAAGGGCGGGCAAAAGGCTAGAGGAGATTGAGCTTCCCGGCCGCTGCGGCCACCACGTGCACGAGGTGGAGGTATGACGGGGCCCATCGTTTCCGGAAAAGACCCCCGGTTTGAAAGGACCCTCTACACCCACGTGGGCCAGGAGGGGAGCTGGACCCTGGACTACTACCTCCGCCACGGGGGGTACGAGACCGCCCGCAGAGTCTTAAAGGAAAAGACCCCCGAGGAGGTGATTGAGGAGGCCAAGCGCGCGGGGCTCAGGGGCCGGGGCGGGGCGGGCTTCCCCACCGGGGTCAAGTGGAGCTTCATGCCCAAGGACGGGCGGCAACACTACCTCATCTGCAACGCCGACGAGTCCGAGCCGGGGAGCTTCAAGGACCGCTACATCCTGGAGGACGTCCCCCACCTCCTCATTGAGGGGATGATCCTGGCGGGCTACGCCATCCGGGCCACCGTGGGCTACATCTACGTGCGGGGGGAGTACAGGAGGGCGGCGGACCGCCTCGAGGCGGCCATAGGGGAGGCCCTGGCGCGGGGGTATCTCGGGGACAACCTCTTTGGCACCGACTTCAGCTTCCGCCTCTACGTGCACCGGGGGGCCGGGGCTTATATCTGCGGGGAGGAGACCGCCCTCATGAACTCCCTGGAGGGCCTAAGGGCCAACCCCCGCCTCAAGCCCCCCTTCCCCGCCCAGTCCGGGCTTTGGGGCAAGCCCACCACCATCAACAACGTGGAGACCCTGGCCTCGGTGGTGCCCATCCTGGAGCGGGGCGCGGACTGGTTCGCCAGCATGGGCACGGAGGGCTCCAAGGGGATGAAGCTCTACCAGGTCTCGGGGCCCGTGCGGCGCCCCGGGGTCTACGAGCTCCCCATGGGGACCACCTTCCGCGAGCTCATCTACGAGTGGGCGGGAGGGCCTTTGGAGCCCATCCAGGCCCTCATCCCCGGGGGGTCCTCCACCCCACCCCTCCCCTTTACCGACGAGGTCCTGGACACCCCCATGAGCTACGAGCACCTGCAGGCCAAGGGCTCCCTCCTCGGCACCGGGGGGGTCATCCTCATCCCCGAGCGGGTGAGCATGGTGGACGCCATGTGGAACGTCACCCGCTTCTACGCCCACGAGTCCTGCGGCAAGTGCACCCCCTGCCGGGAAGGGGTAGCGGGGTTCATGGTGAACCTCTTCGCCAAGATCGGCTCCGGGGAGGGCGAGGAGAAGGACGTGGCCAACCTGGAGAACCTCCTGGACCTCATTGAGGGCCGCTCCTTCTGCCCCCTGGCGGACGCGGCCGTCTGGCCCGTTCGGGGGTCCTTGCGCCACTTCAAGGACCAGTACCTGGCCTTGGTGCGGGAAAAGCGCCCCGTGCCCAAAGTAAGCCTCTGGAGGTAGCATGGTAAGGGTCAAGGTCAACGACCGCTACGTGGAGGTGCCCCCGGGGACCAGCGTCATGGACGCGGTCTTCCACGCGGGGTACGACGTTCCCCTCTTCTGCTCCGAGCGCCACCTCTCCCCCATCGGGGCCTGCCGCATGTGCCTGGTGCGGATTGGCCTCCCCAAGCGGGGGCCGGATGGGAAGCCTCTCCTCAACGAAAGGGGGGAGCCCGAGATCCAGTGGCAACCGAAGCTGGCCGCAAGCTGCGTCACCGCGGTGGCCGAGGGGATGGTGGTGGACACCCAGTCCGACCTGGTGCGCCAGGCCCAGGCGGGGATGGTGGAGTTCACCCTCCTGAACCACCCCCTGGACTGCCCCACCTGCGACAAGGGCGGGGCCTGCGAGCTCCAGGACCGCACGGTGGAATACGGGCTCTATGAGAAGTACTACCAGGGAGACCCCCTGGCCCTTCCCGTCTACACCCGCTTTGAGTTCACCCGCCGCCATGTGGACAAGCACCACCCCCTCTCCCCCTACATCGTCCTGGACCGGGAGCGGTGCATCCACTGCAAGCGGTGCGTGCGCTACTTTGAGGAGATCCCGGGGGATGAGGTCCTGGACTTCATCGAGCGGGGGGTGCACACCTTCATCGGCACCATGGACTTCGGCCTCCCCTCGGGCTTCTCGGGGAACATTACGGACATCTGCCCTGTGGGGGCCCTTTTGGACCTCACCGCCCGCTTCCGGGCCAGGAACTGGGAGATGGAGGAGACCCCCACCCACTGCACCCTTTGCGCGGTGGGGTGCGGGATCACCGCGGACACCCGAAGCGGCGAGCTCCTTAGGGTCCGGGCCCGGGAGGTCCCCGAGGTCAACGAGATCTGGCTCTGCGACGCGGGCCGCTTCGGCCACGAGTGGGCGGACCAAAACCGGCTCAAGACCCCCCTGGTGCGCCGGGGAGGGCAACTGGTGGAGGCCACCTGGGAGGAGGCCTTCCAGGCCATCCGCGAGGGGCTTAGGGACATCCCCAAGGAAAAGGTGGGGCTCTACCTCTCGGGGGACGCCACGCTGGAGGAGGGCCTCATGGCCGCGGAGCTTGCCAAGGCCCTCGGCACCCCCCATCTGGACTTCCAAGGCCGCACCCCCGCTCCCCTGGGCCTTTTCACCACGGCTACCCTGGAGGAGCTCTTGGAGGCCGACCTCGCCCTGGTCCTCGGAGACCCCACGAAGGAGGCCCCCATCCTCCACCTGAGGCTTTCCGAATTCGTCCGAGGCCTCAAGCCCCCCTTCCGCTTCAACCACGGCACCCCCTTCGCCGACCTCGCCATCAAGGAGAGGATGCCGAGGCGGAAGGACAAGCTCGCGGTCTTCGCCCCCCATCCGGTGGAGGTCATGAAATGGGCGGAGGTGAAGGAGGTCCACGCCCCGGGGGCGGAGCGGGAGATCCTCCTCGCTCTCCTTGGGGAGAAGGGGGGAAGCGAGGCGGTGGAGAAGGCTAAGGCCATGTGGGAAAAGGCGGCGCGCCCCATCCTCATCCTGGGAGCCGGGGTGCTCCAGGACACGGTGGCTGCGGAGCGGGCCAGGATCCTGGCCGAGCAGAAGGGGGCCAAGGTCCTCCCCATGCCCCCCGCTCCCAACGCCCAGGGCCTCGAGGCCATAGGGGTCCTTCCCCAGGAGGGGGGTGCGGGCTGGGACGAGGCCGGGGCTCTTGCGGCCTACTACGGCTACCTGCCCCCCGAGGAGGCCCTTAAGGGCAAGCGCTTCCTCCTCTTCCACCTCTCCCACCTCCACCCCCTGGCGAAGCGCTACGCCCACGTGGTCCTCCCCGCCCCCACGCCTTACGAGAAGCGGGGGCACCTCCTGAACCTCGAGGGCCGCCTCCTCCTCCTAAGCCCCGCCCCCATAGAGAACGGTGAGGCGGAGGAGGCCCTACAGGTCCTGGCCCTCCTGGCGGAGGCCCTAGGGGTGCGGCCTCCCTTCAGGCTCCGGCTAGAGGCGGAAAAGGCCCTCAAGCGGAGGTTCCCCGAGCCCCTTCAGGTCTTCCCCCACCGCATCCACACCCTAAGGCCCAAGGAGCGGGCGGGCCGGCTCTACTTCCGGCCCACCATGTGGAAGGCCCACCAGCTCACGGGGCGGGTGGCCTTCCGGCCTAGGCTGGAGGCCCACCCCGAAACCGCCCGCCAGGAGGGGCTAAAGGATGGGATGCAGGTGGCGGTGGAAACCCCCTTCGGCCGGCTCGAGGCCCAGGTGGCCCTGGACGAGGCCCTGCCCCAGGGCTTCCTCTACCTGAGCGCCCTCGGCCCCTACGCGGGCCGCTTAAGCCCGGCCCAGGTCCTGGTGCCCACAGGAGGTGAGGCGTGAACCCCTACCCCCTGGACCCCTACTGGATGGTAGCCCTGAAGGCCCTTTTGGTGGTGGTGGGACTCCTCACCGCCTTCGCCTTCATGACCCTCATTGAGAGGCGGCTCCTCGCCCGCTTCCAGGTGCGCATGGGGCCCAACCGGGTGGGGCCTTCAGGCCTCTTCCAGCCCATCGCCGACGCCATCAAGAGCATCTTCAAGGAAGACCTGGTGGTGGAGCGGGCGGACAAGGTCCTGTTCGTCCTGGCCCCCCTCATCGGGGTGGTCTTCGCCCTTTTGGCCTTCGGGGCCATCCCCTTTGGCCCTCTGGGGAGCTTCTTCGGCTTCCAGCCCTGGGTGGTGAACCTGGACCTGGGCCTCCTCTACCTCTTCGCGGTGAGCGAGCTGGCCATCTACGGCATCTTCCTCTCGGGGTGGGCCTCGGGAAGCAAGTACAGCCTCCTAGGCTCCCTGCGCTCCTCCGCAAGCCTCATCTCCTACGAGCTCGGCCTGGGCATCGCCCTTCTTGCCCCGGTGCTCCTGGTGGGCAGCCTCAACCTGAACGACATCGTGAACTGGCAGAAGGAGCACGGCTGGCTGGCCCTCTACGCCTTCCCCGCCTTCCTGGTCTACCTCATCGCTGCCCTGGCCGAGGCCGCCCGCACGCCCTTTGACCTCCCTGAGGCGGAGCAGGAGCTGGTGGGCGGCTACCACACGGAGTACAGCTCCATCAAGTGGGCCCTCTTCCAGATGACGGAGTACATCCACTTCATCACCGCCAGCGCCCTCATCCCCACCCTCTTCCTCGGGGGCTGGACCATGCCCTTCCTGAACATCCCCTACCTCTGGATGTTCCTCAAGATCGTCTTCTTCCTCTTCGTCTTCATCTGGATCCGGGCCACCTGGTTCCGCCTGCGCTACGACCAGCTCCTCCGCTTCGGCTGGGGCTTCCTCTTCCCGGTGGCCCTCCTTTGGTTCCTGGCCACCGCCTTCGTGGTGGCCCTGGACCTGCCCCGGGTCTACCTCCAGTACCTCTCCCTCCTAAGCTTCCTGCTCCTTCTCGGCGGCGTGTTCTACACCCCAAGGAAAGCCCCTAAGGGAGGTGCCCTATGACCCTAAAGGCCTTGGCCCAAAGCCTTGGGATTACCCTGAAGTACTTCTTCTCCAAGCCGGTCACCATCCCCTACCCCGACGCCCCCGTGCCCCTGAAGCCCCGCTTCCACGGCCGCCACGTCCTCACCCGCCACCCCAACGGCCTGGAGAAGTGCATCGGCTGCTCCTTGTGCGCGGCCGCCTGCCCCGCCTACGCCATCTACGTGGAGCCCGCGGAGAACGACCCGGAAAACCCGGTGTCCGCCGGGGAGCGCTACGCCAAGGTCTACGAGATCAACATGCTCCGGTGCATCTTCTGCGGGCTCTGCGAGGAGGCCTGCCCCACGGGGGCCATCGTCTTGGGGTACGACTTTGAGATGGCGGACTACCAGTACTCCGATCTCATCTACGGCAAGGAGGACATGCTGGTGGACGTGATGGGCACCAGGCCCCAGCGCCGGGAGGCCAAGATGACGGGCAAGCCGGTGAAGCCGGGTTACACCGTGCCCTACGTGCGCCCGGAGCTGGAGGGCTTCAAAGCCCCCACAAAAGGAGGTGGGCGGTGAGCCCCTGGGAAGCCTTGGCCCTCCTCCTCCTGGCCGTCACGGGGGTCCTGGTGGTAACCCTCAGGAACGCCATCCACGCCGCCTTGGCCCTCATCCTGAACTTCCTGGTCCTGGCCGGGGTCTACGTGGCCCTGGACGCCCGCTTCCTGGCCTTCACCCAGGTGATCGTCTACGCGGGGGCCATCGTGGTCCTCTTCCTCTTCGTCATCATGCTCCTCTTCGCCGCCCAAGGGGAGATGGGCTTTGACCCCTTGGTGCGAAGCCGCCCCCTGGCGGCCCTCATCGCCCTTGGGGTCTTCCTCCTCCTCTCCAGCGGCTTAACGGGCCTTGGCCTCACCCTGGACAAGGACCTAAGCGGGGGCCTACCCCAGGCCCTGGGGCCCCTCCTCTTTGGGGACTGGCTCCTTGTGCTCCTCGCGGTGGGCTTCCTCCTCATGGCCGCCACGGTGGTGGCCGTGGTCCTGGTCCAGCCTGCCAAACCCCTGGATGCCCTTAAAGCGGAGGAGCGCAAGGAAAAGGAGGTGGTGCGGTGAGCTACCTCCTCGCCTCGGCCCTGCTCTTCTCCCTGGGGGTCTATGGGGTCCTGACCCGGAGGACGGCCATCCTCCTCTTCCTCTCCATTGAGCTCATGCTGAACGCAGCCAACCTGGCCTTTGTCACCCTGGCCAAGGCCCATGGGCTTGCGGGCCAGGTGGCCGCGCTCTTCGTCATCGCGGTGGCTGCCGCGGAGGTGGCGGTGGGCCTCGGCCTCATCGTGGCCGTGTTCCGCCACCGGGAAAGCACCGCGGTGGATGACCTGTCCCAGCTTAGGGGGTGAACATGGCGCTTCTAGGAACCATCCTCCTGCCCCTTGTGGGCTTTGCCCTCCTGGGGCTTTTCGGCCGCAGGATGAAAGAGCCCCTGCCCGGGGTGCTGGCCTCCCTCCTGGTCCTCGCCTCCTTCCTCCTGGGGGTGGGGCTCCTCCTCGGAGGGGGCGCCCGTTTCCACGCGGAATGGCTTCCCGGGATCTCCTTTAGCCTTCTTCTGGACAACCTCTCGGGCTTCATGCTCATCATCGTCACCGGGGTAGGCTTCCTCATCCACGTGTACGCCATCGGTTACATGGCGGGTGACCCCGGTTATAGCCGCTTCTTCGCCTACTTCAACTTCTTCATCGCCATGATGCTCACCCTGGTCCTGGCCGACAGCTACCCCGTGATGTTCATCGGCTGGGAAGGGGTGGGGCTAGCGAGCTTCCTCCTCATCGGCTTCTGGTACCAAAACGCCCAGTACGCGGACAGCGCCCGCAAGGCCTTCATCGTGAACCGCATCGGGGACCTGGGCTTCATGCTGGGCATGGCCATCCTCTGGGCCCTTTACGGCACCCTTTCCATCAGCGAGCTAAAGGAAGCCCTGGAAGGCCCCCTAAAGAACCCCGAGCTCCTGGCCCTGGCCGGGCTCCTCCTCTTCCTGGGGGCGGTGGGGAAGAGCGCCCAGGTGCCCCTCATGGTCTGGCTCCCGGATGCCATGGCGGGGCCTACCCCGGTTTCCGCCCTCATCCACGCGGCCACCATGGTGACCGCGGGGGTCTACCTCATCGCCCGGAGCTCCTTCCTCTATAGTGCCCTGCCGGATGTCTCCTACGCCATCGCGGTGGTGGGCCTCCTCACCGCGCTTTATGGGGCTCTTTCCGCCTTCGGCCAGACGGACATCAAGCGGATCGTCGCCTACTCCACCATCAGCCAGCTCGGGTACATGTTCCTGGCCGCAGGGGTAGGGGCCTACTGGGTGGCCCTCTTCCACGTCTTCACCCATGCCTTCTTTAAGGCTCTCCTCTTCCTGGCCTCCGGGAGCGTGATCCACGCTCTCGGAGGGGAGCAGGACGTGCGGAGGATGGGAGGGCTCTGGAGGCACCTCCCCAATACCCGCTGGCACGCCCTCATCGGGGCCTTGGCCCTAGGGGGGCTTCCCCTGCTTTCTGGCTTCTGGTCCAAGGACGCCATCCTCACCGCCACCCTCACCTATCCCTTCGGGGGCGTGGGTTTCTACGTGGGGGCCCTCCTGGTGGCCGTCCTCACCGCCATGTACGCCATGCGCTGGTTCGTCCTGGTCTTCCTGGGAGAGGAGCGGGGGCACCACCACCCCCACGAGGCCCCGCCGGTGATGCTCTGGCCCAACCACCTCTTGGCCTTAGGCTCGGTGCTGGTGGGGTATTTGGCCCTGCCCCATCCCCTGCCCAATGGCCTCGAGCCCTTCCTGAAGCCCGCCCTGGCGGAAGTGGAGACCCACCACCTCTCTTTGGGCGCGGAGTGGGGCCTCATCGGCCTCTCGGCCCTGGTGGCCCTCTTAGGCCTTTGGGCCGGGTACACCTTCTTTCAAAAGAAGGCCCTCCCCGGCTGGTACCTGGCCTTTGAGGCCTGGTCTCGGGAGGCCTTCTACGCAGACCGGATCTATAACGCCCTCATCGTGAACCCCTTAAAGGCCCTGGCGGAAGCCCTCTTCCTGGGAGATGGGGCCCTCCTTCGGGGCTTCTTCGGGCTTGGGGGCGCGGTTCGGGACCTGGGGCAGGGCCTGGCCCGGCTCCAGGCGGGCTACCTTAGGGTCTACGCTCTTGTCTTCGTACTGGGCGTGCTGGTCCTTCTGGGGGTGATGCGGTGGTAGTCTTGGCCATTCTCCTACCCCTCCTCTTCGGAGCCCTCCTTCTCCTGGGCCTCCCCCAGCGTCTTGGGGTCTTCGGGGCGGGGCTTGCCTTCCTCCTCAACCTGTACCTCTTCCTAGCCCACCCGGGTGGGGTGGCCTACGGCGTCCAGGCCCCCCTCCTCCCAGGGCTTGGAGTCTACTGGGCCTTCGGGCTGGACGGGCTTTCCGCCTTCTTCTTCCTCACCGTAGGCCTTACGGTCTTCCTAGGGGCGCTTTTGGCACGGGTGGAAGGGCGCTTCCTGGGGCTTGTCCTCCTCATGGAGGGGCTCCTTTTGGGGCTCTTTGCTGCCCGGGACCTGGTGGTCTTTTACCTCTTCTTTGAGGCGGCCCTCATCCCCGCCCTCCTCATGCTCCTCTTCTACGGCGGGACGGAAAGGGTGCGGGCTCTCTACACCTTCCTCCTCTTCACCCTGGCGGGGTCCTTGCCCATGCTGGCCGCCATCTTGGCGGTAAGGGTCCTCGGGGGAAGCCCGAGCTTCCTCCTGGAAGACCTCCTGGCCCACCCCGTGAGGGGCGGCGCCGCCTTCTGGGTCTTCCTGGGCTTCGCCCTGGCCTTCGCCATCAAGACCCCCCTCTTCCCCGTGCACGCCTGGCTTCCCCTCTTCCACCAGGAGAACCACCCCTCAGGGCTGGCGGACGCCTTGGGCACCCTCTACAAGGTGGGGGTCTATGCCTTCTTCCGCTTCGCCCTACCCTTGGCCCCCGAGGGGTTCATGGAGATGCAGGGCCTTCTCCTCTTCCTCGCAGCCCTCTCCGCCCTCTACGGGGCCTGGGTGGCCTTTAGCGCCACCGACTTCAAGACCCTCCTGGCCTACGCCGGGGTGTCCCACATGGGGGTGGCCGCCCTCGGAGTCTTCTCGGGCACGGAAGAAGGGGCCTTAGGAGGGCTTTTCCTCCTTGCAGCAAGCGGGGTATACACCGGGGCCCTTTTCGTCCTGGTGGGGCGGCTTTACGAGCGGACCGGCACCCTGGAGATCGGCCGCTTCCGCGGCCTCGCGAGGAGCGCTCCTGGGCTTGCCGCCCTCCTCCTCTTCCTCCTCCTTGCCATGATCGGTCTTCCCGGGCTTGCGGGCTTCCCGGGGGAGCTCCTCACCCTCCTCGGGGCCTACAAGGCGAGCCCCTGGCTTGCCGCCCTGGCCTTCCTCTCGGTGATCGCCGCCGCGGCCTACGCCCTCACCGCCTTCCAGAAAACCTTCTGGGAGGAGGAGGGCAAGGGGGTAGCGGACCTAAAGGGGGAGGAGTGGACCTTTGCGACCCTATCCGCCCTGGCCCTTCTCGCCCTGGGGCTTTTCCCGGGGTTCTTCCTGGAGGGGCTTAGGCCCCTGGCCGAGGCCCTGGCCCGCGCCTTAGGAGGTGGCGCATGACCCTTCTCATCCTGGGACTTTTCGCCGTGGCCCTGACCCTTTTGGGCTTCTTCGTGTCGGCGGCCGCCCTGAAGCGGCTGGTCATCCTGGGGCTTTCCCTGGGGGTGCTGAGCGTCCTCCTCACCTGGAACGCTCCCCTAGAGATGGGGCCCTACCGGGTGGACGGGGTAAGCCGGACCTTCACCCTCCTGGCCCTTCTGGGGGCGCTTTGGACGGTGGGGCTGGTGCGCTCTAGGCGGTTTGAGTTCCACCTCCTGGTCCTCTACGCCGCCCTGGGGATGCACCTCCTAGCCTCCACGAAAAACCTCATCCTCATGCTGGTGGCCCTGGAGGCCCTCTCCCTTCCCCTCTACGCCCTGGCTGCCTGGCGGCGGGGAGAGGGGCTGGAAGCTGCCCTCAAGTACTTCCTCCTGGGGGCCCTGGCCGCGGCCTTCTTCCTCTTCGGATCGGCCCTCCACTTTGGGGCCACGGGGAGCCTCGAGGCGGGCGCCCCCGGGGCGGGCCCCCTCTACACCCTGGCCCTGGGCCTCCTCCTGGTGGGCCTGGGCTTCAAGGTGGCCTTGGCCCCCTTCCACTTCTGGACCCCAGATGTCTACCAGGGAAGCCCCACCCCCGTGGTCCTCTTCATGGCCACCGGGGTCAAGGCCGCGGCCTTCGCCGCCCTTCTCCGGATCGCCGCCCCTGGGCCTGGGGACGCCCTGACCCTCCTCATCGCCCTCTCCGTCCTCCTAGGGAACCTAGCCGCATTGTCGCAAAAGGAGACCAAGCGCCTCCTCGCCTACAGCTCCATCGCCCATGCGGGCTACATGGCCCTGGCCCTCTACACCGGGAGCGCCGAGGCCTTAGGATTCTACCTCCTCACCTACGTCCTGGCCACGGGCCTGGCCTTCGCGGTGCTCTCCGAAATCTCCCCGGACCGGGTGCCCTTGGAGGGGCTCAAGGGGCTTTTCCAAAAGGACCCCTTCCTAGGCCTGGCCCTCTTCCTCGCCGCCCTCTCCCTCCTGGGCCTTCCCCCTTTGGCGGGGTTCTGGGGGAAGTACCTGGTCTTCAGCGAGGCGGCCAAGGCGGGGCAGTGGGGGCTTCTGGTCCTCGCCCTCCTCACCAGCGCGGTGAGCGCCTACTACTACCTGGCCCTGGCCCTGGCCCCCTTCCAGAAGGGGGAGGCGGAGGCCGCCCCCAGGCCTTTGGCCCGAAACGTGGCCCTCCTGGTGGGGCTTCTTCTCCTCCTCCTCGGGCTCTTCCCGGGGACCGTCCTCCCTGCCCTGGCGGCGGGGCACCCGTAAACCTCCTTTCTTCCCCGGGGCCTAAAGGCCCCGGGGGGCTTTATTCCTTGGCCAGGTCGTTGAAGCGCACGTGCTGGGCGTGGAACTGGAGCTCCACCGTGCCCGTGGGGCCATTTCTCTGCTTGCCCACGATGATCTCCGCGGTGCCCGCCTTTTCCGAGTGGGGGTTATAGTACTCGTCCCGATAGATGAACATCACCAGGTCCGCGTCCTGCTCAATGGAGCCCGATTCCCTTAGGTCGGAGAGCATGGGGCGCTTGTTGGGGCGGTTCTCCACCGCCCGGGAAAGCTGGCTTAGGGCCAAAACGGGTAGGTTCAGCTCCCGGGCCAAGGCCTTGAGCCCCCGGGAGATGGCGGCGATCTCCTGCTGGCGGTTCTCCCCGTTCTTACCCCCTCCGGGGCCGGACATGAGCTGGAGGTAGTCTATGACGATCAGGCCCACCCCGTACTGGTGCTTCAGGCGCCGCGCCCGGGCGCGGAGCTCCATGAGGGTGAGGTCGGAGGTGTCGTCAATGTAGATGGGGGCCTCGGAAAGGCGGCCCGCCACGTCCACCAGCCGGGAGAAATCCCGATCCGCAAGCTGGCCTAAGCGCACCCGGTTCATGTCTATGCGGGCCTCGGAGCACATCATGCGTAAGGCAAGCTGGGCCGCGGGCATCTCCAGGGAGTAGATCCCCACCCCCACCCCCTCCTTCAGGGCCACGTGTTGGGCGATGGTAAGGGCGAAGGCCGTCTTGCCCATGGCCGGGCGGGCGGCGATGATGTTCAGGGAACCGGGGGCCAGGGCCCCGATGAGCTCGTCCAGCTCCTTAAACCCCGTGCGCACCCCCGCCACCTGGCCCTTGCTCTGGTAGAGGGCTTCTATGTGCGCGAAGGTGTCGTGGACCAGCTCTCGCATGGGGCGGGCTTCCGCCTCCTGCTTGGCCAGGGCCACCTCCAGGATCTTCTTCCCCGCCTGGTCCAGGATCTCGTCCAGGCCCCCGGCCTCCTCGTAGGCCAGGCGCATGGCCTCCCCCGCCGCGTGGATGAGGCGCCTTAAGGCCCACTTCTCCGCCACGATGCGGGCGTAGTGCTCCGCGTAGGCTGCGGTGGGGGTGGCCTCGGAAAGCTCCAGGAGGTAGGAAAGCCCCCCCACCCCCTCCAGCTCCCCCCTCCGGCGAAGCTCCTCCTGCAGGGTCACCAAGTCCACGGGCTGGCCCTGGGCCCTTAGGGCCTGGATGGCGGCATAGATCCTGCGGTGGGCCTCGGCGTAGAAGGCCTCGGGGGAAGGGAGAAGGCCTTCTATATCGTCCAGAACGCTATGGTCCAGCATAATGGCCCCGAGAACGCTCTGCTCGGCCTCGAGGTTATGGGGGGGAACCCGGCCTTCCATAAGCCCTATCAGGCTAAGCCGCCCCCCCCACCCTCCGCCAGGGGGCCTTTCCCCGTGGTAAGGATTGGGCCCTTACCGTCCTCTTAGGAAAGGGGGCTAGGCTTGGGGCATGGGGCGCCTTGTCCTCTTCCTCCTTCTCCTTTCTGCCTGCCGGGGCCAGGAGCTCCCCCCGCCCTTCCACCTCCTGGAAGGAGGGGACCCCAGGGCCCTAAGGGACCTGGCCCTAAGGGGGGAAGGGTACCCCAGCCTCCTGGCGGGGGCGGCCCTCTTGGAAAGGGAAGGCCTCCCCCTCCCCGAGCGGGCAGAGTACGCCTGGCGCTACGCCCTTTTCCTGGAGGAGGTAGGGGCCCATGAACCAGGCTGGGAGGCGAGGCCCTTCTGGCGGAAGGCGGCCCTCCTCCTGGAGGAGGCCCAAGACCCCCGGGCCTTCTCCGCCTGGACCCGGCTTCTGCCCGAAGGGGAAGCGGTTTCTGCCCTCCTGCGCCTTGGGAGCGGGGAAAGCCTCTACGAGGCCCTCTTCCGAGGCCGGGCCTATCAGGCCCTCCTGGAGGTCCTGCCCCAAGGGGCGAGGCCCGACCTCAGGGCCCAGGCCCTCTACCGCCTGGGCCGCTACCGGGAGGCCCTCCCCCACTACCAGGCCTGGGCGTCGGAAGACCCCAGGGGGTTTTTGGGCCTAGGGTGGGCCCTTTTCCAGCTCGGGCGGCTGGAGGAGGCCGAAGCCGCCTTCCTCCGCTACCCCACTCCGGAAAGCCGCTACGCCCTGGGGCGCATCCGGGAGCGGCAAGGGCGCCCGGAGGAGGCGGTGGCCCTCTACGGGGAGAGCACCCCGGAGGGTCTCTGGCGGGCCACGGCCCTTTTGGAGCGGGGCGGGAAGGTGGAGGAAGCCCTTGCCCTCTACCTCAAGCTCGCCCAGCGGCAAAGCCCCTACCAGGACGACGCCGCCCTCAGGGCCCATGTCCTGGCGGGAAGGCTGGGCCTAGCGGAGGCAAAGGCCCAGGCCCTCGCCCTCCTCAAGGGGGGGCTTGGCCTCCTCGTGGGCAAGGCCAAGCCCCCTCCGCCCCCGCCCCCAGAGGCCCCGCCCTCACCGGAAGCCTCCCTCTTCCAGGCCCTCCTCGAGGCGGGCCGGGGGGAGTGGGCCCGGGGGGTGGTGCGCCACGCCCTCTGGGTCCGGCCCTGGGACTGGCCCGCCCTGGTCCCCCTCCTCTACCAGGGGGGAGCCTACCGGGAGGGCATCCGCGCCAGCTGGCCCAGCGCCCTGGCCTACCCCCGGGCCTACCGGGCCTGGGTGGAGGGGTACGCAGCGCGGGAGGGCCTGGAGCCAGACCTCCTCTTCGCCCTCCTCCACGTGGAAAGCCGCTTTGATCCCCTGGCGGTGAGCCCCACGGGGGCTAAGGGTCTTGGGCAGTTCATCGGGAGCACCTGGCGGGACGTGGCCCGGATGCTGGGGGAAGCCCCGGGGGACCCCTTTGACCCCGAGACCAGCATCCGCTACACCGCCCGCTACCTGCGCTGGCTTGTGGACCGGTGCCGCACCGCCCTGCCCGAGGAGGGGGCGGTGGCCTGCGCCGTCACAGCCTACAACGGCGGGATCGGCTACACCCTAAGGGGCCTCCAGAAGGAGGGGGACCTTTGGGCCTTCCTCCGCTTCCAGGAGCGGGACGAACCCCGGGAGTACCTGGCCCAGGTCCTCGAGGCCTACGCGGCCTACCGCCAGCTCCCCTAGGCCCTGCCCCGCTCCGCCCAGGCGATGATGGGCTTCAAGGCCAAGGGGGCAAAGAGGGTGGTGGCCACCACCATGAAGAGGACGATGGCGTACTCCTCCTCGTTCACCGCTCCCGCGGCCAGGCCCAAGGCGGCCACGATGAGGCCCACCTCCCCCCGGGGGGCCATGCCCACCCCCACCACCGTGGCCGCCCGGGGGCCCTGGGTAAGGGCCCCCAGGAAGCCGCCCAAGACCTTCCCCAGAATGGCGATGACGCTCACGATGGCCCCTGCGGCCAAGGTGGCAGGGTGGATGAGGGCCGAAAGCTCCAACCTCACCCCCACCATGGCGAAGAAGATGGGGGCCAGGAAGCCCTCTATGGCGAAGATGGGCTCTTCCAGCCTGTACTTTTCCCGAAGCTCCGCAAGGAGCATCCCCCCGAGGAAGGCCCCCACGATGGGGGCCAGGCCAATGGTGGCTGCCAGGGCGGCCATCCCCACCCCAAAGGCCAGGGCAAACCCCACGGGGCTCCCCACGGGAAGGCGGTCTAGGGGCAGGCGGGTGAAGAGGGGGGCCAGGGCCACGGCCACCCCCACGAAAGCCAGGGAGAGGAGGACGAGCTGGAGGATGGCCCCAAGCTCCACCGCCCCAGTCTTGGCCACGCCGTTCACCACCGCCAGGACGATGAGGCCCAGGACATCGTCAATCACCGCCGCCCCCAAGATGATGCGGGCGTAGGGGCGGGAAAGCACCCCCAGTTCCTGCAAGACCCGGGCGGTGATGCCCACGCTGGTGGCCACCAGGGCGGTGCCCAGGAAGAGGGCGGGAAGGGTTTGAAACCCGATCTGGACCCCGAAGAGGTACCCCCCCACGAGGGGGAAGGCCACCCCCAACACGGCCACCAAAAAGGCCTCCTTGCCCACCGCCAGGATGTCCCTTAGGCGGGTCTCGAGGCCCACCATGAAGAGGAGGAAGATGGCCCCAAGCTCCGCCAGAAACTCCAGGATCTCCCCTTCGTGCACCCATCCAAGAAGGGCCGGGCCCACCAGAATCCCAGCCAAGACCTCCCCGATGACCACCGGCTGGCTCAGCCTACGGAAAAGGTAGGCCATGACCTGGGCCGCCAAGAGGAGATAGAAGACCTCGAGGATGTGCCCCGCCCCGTGCATCACGCCCTCCGCAGAAAGAACTTGAGGAAGTCGCTCCGGGTGATGAGGCCCACCACCCTCCCCTCCCGGTCCACCACCGGCAGGTGGCGCACCCCCGTGGTCACCAGCACCCTAAGGGCCTCCCCCAAGGGGGCCTCCGGAAGGACGCGGGGGATCTCCCGCTCCATCACCGCCTCCACCGGGGTCTTCTGGTAGCGGCGGTAGATCTCCTCCAACACCCCCTCGTCCACCCACTCCCCAAAGAGCTGCCAAGCCTCCACATCGGAAAAGGGGATGTTCTCGGGGCGGGGTAGGAGGTCCTCCACCTGGAGAAGGCCGAGAAGCCGCCCCCCTTCGTCCACCACGGGAAGCCCCCCGTAGCGCTTTTCTAAGAGGATCTCCGCCGCTTTTTCCAAAGTTTCCTTGGGCCCTACGCAAACGGGATCCCGGGTCATCAGGTCGTAGACCTTCATGGCTAGGAGTCTACCAACGCCGCCACCTGGGGGCAAAGGCTCGCACGGAGAAGGCCCCGAAGAGGAACCCCCCCAGGTGGGCCCAAAAGGCGATGCCCGGAACCCCCGCAAGGCCCTGGAGAAGCTGCAAGAGGGCCCAGTAGCCCAGGTAAAACCCCGCAGGGAGAGCAAGGGTGAAGGGCAGGATGAACCAGACCAAGGCCACCACGTAGGCGTGGGGGAAGAGGACGTAGTAGCCGCCGAGCACGGCCGAGACGGCCCCGCTGGCGCCGATCATGGGCACCGTGGAGGCAGGGTCCATGGCCCCTTGGGCCAGGGCCGCCGTCACCCCCCCGAGGAGGTAGAAGAGGAAGAAGCGCCCGTGCCCCAGGCGGTCTTCCACGTTGTCCCCAAAGATCCAGAGGAACCACATGTTGGACAGGATGTGGAAGAGCCCCCCGTGGAGGAACATGCTGGTGAGGATGCGGTAGCCCTGCCCCAGGGGGTCCTGGAAGAAGAGGGCCGGGGCGAAGCCAAAGGCCTGGACCACCGCCTCGGGGCCTAGGGCGTACTCCACGAGAAAGGCAAGGGCATTGAGGAAGACCAGGGCCTTCACCACCAAGGCGGGGCGGCGGGCCCGGTTGACATCGTATAGGGGCAGCACCCCCTACCTCCCGCCAGGCCCTCCCCGGTAGGGTACGGGCACGTACTGGACGCTGGGCTTGCCCCCCTGGGGCTGGGGGTAGAGCTCCATGAGCTCGTAAACCTCCAGGGGCATCTCCGTGGACACCTTGAGCCCCATGGCCCGGGCCTGGGCCACGTCAATGGGGTAGTCGTGGGTCCAGGTGCCCTGGGAAAGGAGGTGGGCCACCTCCTCCGCCTTCTCCTCGGGCATGTGCTTGAGGAGGAGGTTCTTCACCGTGGCCTTCACCTGCTTGAGGGCCTTCTCCGCCACGTCGGCCAGGATCAGGGTCTGGTCGTCTATCTCGGCAATGGGCTTCTTCTCCAGCACCTTGAGGATGCTGGCCGCGGGGTATTGGCCAAGCTGGGGGTCCACGGGGCCTAAGACGGCGTTCTCGTCCATGACGATCTCGTCCGCGGCCAAGGCGATGAGGGTTCCCCCGGACATGGCGTAGTGGGGCACGAAGACCGTGACCTTGGCGGGGTGGCGGAGGAGGGCCTCGGCGATCTGCTCCGCTGCCAGGACCAGCCCCCCGGGGGTGTGGAGGATGAGGTCTATGGGCACGTTCTTGTCCGTGAGGCGGATGGCCCTAAGGACCTGTTCGGAATCGTCTATGTTGATGAAGCGGCTGATGGGGATGCCGAGAAAGCTCACCGCCTCCTGCCGGTGGATGAGGGTGATCACCCGGCTACCGCGTTTCCTCTCCAGTTCGGCCATCTTCCGCGCCCTGGCCCCCAGGAGCCACTGTTGCTGGAAGTAGGGGGAAAGGGCGGACAGGATGAAAAAGAACCAGAAAAGCTGGAAAAACACCTCCATAGGGCCTCCTTCGGGGTTTAGTTTAGAGCAAACCGCTGGCCCTCCGCCCCTTCTCGGGGTAAAGGCGTTTCCCCATCTCGGGGGCGAAGCGGATTAGAAGGGCCCCCAGGGGGATGGAGAGGAGGACCAAGAGCACGGCAAGCTGGGCCACCAGGGGGTACCCCTGGCCCAGGGCCAAGGCCCCCAGGACCAGGTTGAACTCCCCCCGGGGGACCAGGTAGAGCGCGGCGTAAAGCCTCCGACGGGGCCCCAGGCCCGCCAGGGCCGCCCCCTTTTGGTTTAGGGGGAGCTTCAGGAGGAGGGCCAGGAAAGCGAGAAGAAGGAGCCCCGGGGTAAAGCCCTCCAGGAGGCGCAGGGCCTGGGCCCCCACCACCAGGAAGAAGAGGGCCACCCCTAGGTCCCGCACCGGGCCGAAGAGGTGTTCCAGGCGTTCCCTAAGGCCTAGGCTTGCCGCCACCACCCCCACCAGGAAGGCCCCCACACCCTCCGAGGCCCCGGCGGCGTGGAAGAGGAGGGCGGTGCCGGTGGTGAAAGCTGCCCCGAGGAGGAGGACAAGCTCATCGGAAAAGGCCTCCACCACCCGCACCAGAAGGGGACCCAGATAACGGGCGAAGGCCAGGTAGGCCAAGGCCAGGAAGAGGCTTAGGAGAAACCCCAAAGGCCCCTCCCCGCCCAGAAGGGCCAGGAGAAGGGCCACCACGTCCTCCAGGACCAAGACCCCCAGGACCACCTCGCTTTCGGGGTTGGCCGCCCGGCGGAGGTCCACAATGAGCTTGACGATGACCGCGCTGGAGCTCACGTAGATGACCCCGGCCAGGAGGGCTGCCCCCCTCAGGTCCAGCCCCAAGAGGAGCCCCAGAAAAAACCCCAAAGGAAGAGCCAAGGCGTCCCATAACCCCGCCCTCAAGGCCTTTCCGGAAAGGGACCTTAGCCGGTCTGGGCCGAACCCCAGCCCCACGCTGAAAAGGAGGAGCAAAAGCCCCAAGGAGGGTAGGGGCTCGAGCTCCTCCACCTTAAGCCTTTCCCCCGCCAAAAGGCCGATGAGGAGATAAACGGGGAGGGGAGGAAAGCCCAAGCGGTGGACCAAAGCCGCCCCCAGGGCCAAAAGCCCCACGGCCAGGGCGAAGGCCTCGAGGGAAGGGTGCATCAGAACTGCCTCCTTAGGGCCTCCACCGCCTGCCGGCTCCCGGCCACCACCAGGGTGTCCCCCGGCTCCAAGACCACCTCGGGGCCAGGGTTGGGGATGAGGGGAGCCCCGGGCCGGTCCACCGCCAGGATGTGGGTCCCTGGGGGAAGGGCGATCTCCCCCAGGCGCCGCCCCGCCAGGGAGGAGCCGGGCAGGACCTTCACCCACTCAATGACCTTGCTCCCCAGCTTGCTCTCCCTGTCCCCCACCGCTTCCGGGTGGAAGAGCACCCCCGCCAGGATGGCCCCAAGCTCCCGGGCCTCCTCGTCGGTGAGGTCTAGGGCGGCGGTGGGCTCGTCCTCCTCTTCCGCCTCAAAGTACTGAAGCTCCCGCTTGCCCGAGTTGTGGACCACGATGACGATGCGGTCCCCGCTCCCCACGGTCACGGTGAACTTCCGGCCCACGCCGGGCAGGACCACCTCCTCTACCCTCATGCCTTCCTCCTTTCCGGGGAATAGTACACCGCAAGGGTGCGCCCCACCACCAGGGCGAGGATGCCCAAGGACCAGAGGAAGACGTCCAGGCCTCCAACCCGCTCGGCGAAGAGGAGGAGGAGCTCCCTCAAGGCCAGGGCCACCCCCACCTCCAGGAGGACCTCGAGGCGCACCCGCTCAAACTCAAAGTACTCCACGAAGGCCCGGACGAGCTCCAGGACCACCACCAGGCTGAGGACGTTGGTGATGAGCTCCTTGAGGCCGAGGCGCACCGTGGGCTCGGAGAGGGTGAGGCCGAGCTCCAAAAAGGTCCGCGCCACCCCCACGAAAAGCCCAAGGAGGAGGGCCAGGATGGCCAGATTAAAAACCGCCTGGACCCCCAGGCGGAAGAAGCGCACCAGCCTTTCCTGGCTCATAAGAGGAGGTCAAAGACCCGGCGGGCCCGCTCGTGGTGCTCCGAGGTGGGGTTCTTGACCCCAGGGTCCAGCTCCCGGATCACCCGGGCGTAGGCCACCACGAAGGCCCCCGCAAGCTCAGGGAGGAGCTTTTCCACGTCCTCCGAAACGGCAAGGTCCAAAGGGGGCAGGGCCGCCAAGGCCTCCAGGACGGGCTTGAGCTCCAGGGCCACCCCAAGCTGGCGAAACTCCTTTAGGGTCTCGGAAAGGCCCTTGGTGACGGGCAGGTCGGGTTCAAAGATGATGTCCCGGGCGTTGTACTTGGCGTTCCGCTCCGCCACCACAAGGAGGTCGTGGAGCTTGTCGCGGAGGGAGTCGGAAAGGACCTTGAGGTCGTTCTTGTCCACATCCAGCCCCGCGGCCTCCCGAAAAAGGCGCTCAAACTCGGCAATCTTCATCAACATGGTTCCACCTCCAGGAGGAGGCTACTTTTGCGCACAGTTTTGTCAAGTTTTTTGATTCTACTTACCCCTCCTGGACCGGGATCCTCACGGGGGGCTCCTCGGGGCGCTTCTCCCGGGGGATCCGGATCTCCAGCACCCCCTTGGAAAGCCGGGCCTCGAGGCCCTCCTTTCTCGCGTCCTTGGGCAGGAGGTAGGCCCGGTAAATCCGGCCGTAGACGATCTCGGCCAGGTGTTTGGTGCGCTTTTCCTCCCGCTTCTCCCCTTCAATCACCAGCTGGTCCCCCTCCAGGCGGACCTCGAGGTTCTCCGGGCCCAGCCCCGGCACCTCCACCCTAAGGAGGTAATGGTCCTCCGCCTCGGAGAGCTCGGAAAGGGGCTCCAGTGCCCCCCCTTCCTCCCTAAAGGCCTTTTCCAAGGCCTCCTCCACCACCTTACGGAACCGGGAACGACCAAAGGGCCAGATCTTCTCCAGCATGCTCCACCTCCTAGAGATAGGGCCTAAGCCTCTCCAAAAGCGCCCGCTTGGGCTGGGCCCCCACCCAGGTGGCCACCGGGTGCCCCTTTTGGAAAAGAACCATGGTAGGGATGCTCCGCACCCCGTAGCGGGCGGACAGGTCGGGGTTCTCGTCGGTGTTCACCTTCACCACCTTGAGCCTGCCCGCGTACTCCCGGGCCAGTTCTTCCAAAACCGGGGCCACCACGCGGCAGGGACCGCACCAAGGGGCCCAGAAGTCCACCAGCACCAAGGGCGCACCCCCACCTCCTCGGCGAAGGATTTCCCGTCCGCCTCCACCACCCAGGGGAGGGGGGCCTTGCAGGCCCCGCAGACGGGCACCTGGCCCGCCGGGGGCCGGCCGATGCGGTTCTTGGCGCCGCAATTGGGACAGACCACCACGCTCATGGGGAAAAAGGGCCCCCTACGGGGGCCCCAGCCTTTAGCGCACGTTCCCCGTCTCCAGCTTCCTGGAACGGAGGTCCAGGAGGCTATACTCCCCTTCGGAGAGATCCCCCGGCACCACCACCCAGGTGGCGCCCAGGGTCTCGTGCTTCTGCCCCCGGCCCGCCACGATGGCCAGGAGGGGGTTATGGGTTTTGATGAGGTGGGCCACCTCGTGGCTTCCCCCCTCCCCGAGGCCCTTGTGGTGGGGCATGGTGTGGAAGAGGAAGATCTTGGGGTAGTCCTTAAGGTCCCAGAGGGCCTTCAGGTGGTACTCGGCCACCCAGGCGGGGTAGCGGAGGGCCTCCTTCTCCTCGGGCTCCCCCTCGTCCAGGATCTCGCCCCCAAAGCCCGCCACCAGGTAGGGGCCTTTCCAGAAGGTGAAGGTCTCGTGGACGTTGCGCATCTCCGGGCGGACCAGCTCAATGTTGGCCGCCTCCCGCAGGTACTCCCAGATGGGGGCATCCAGGGGGCCTGGGATGTAGGCGGTGGGGAGGTGGGCCTCGGAGAGGATGCGGAAGAAGGCCGCGTAGTCCCGGCTTTTCGCCGTCTTGGGCATGAGGTTCCCCACCAGGGCCATGGCGTCCGCCCCCGTGTCCGGGGCCAGGCGGACCAGCCGCTCCAAGGCCTCCAGGTCCCCCATGGGGTTGGAAGTGGCCAGGATGTACCGCGTGGTGCGCCGCATACCTCACCTCCTCATTCCACCTGCACCTGGATCCTCTTGGGCCGGGTGGCCTCCGCCCGCGGGATCAAGAGGTGGAGCACCCCGTGGCGGAAGCGGGCCTGCACCTTGGAGAGGTCAAAGGTGGTGGGCACGTTGAAACCCCGGGCGAAGGTGCCGTAGGGGCCCTCGAGGCGGTGGTAGGTGGCATCTTCCCGCTTCTCAAAGGGCCGCTCCGCCTTCACGGAGAGCACGCCCTCCTCGGCCACCACCTCCACCTTCTCCGGGTCCACCCCCGGGAGGTAAACGAGGAGGTGAAGCCCCTCCCCGTCCTCCACGATGTCCACCGGGGGGGCGTAGGTCCTAGGCCCCTGCCCCTGGACCCCCAGGGCCCGGGCCAGCCGCTCCTGAAGCTCCTCCAGCTCCTTGAAGGGATCAAACCGGACCATCTTCCCTCACCTCCTTTACCACCGCAAGCGGGCGGCCATGCCGCCGCGCTCCAGGAGCTCCTTCTCCGCCTCGCCCCGCACGAACTCCACCTTGCTACCGTAGCCCGCAGAAAGCTCCAGCACCGAGGGGGCAAGGGGCTGCCTGGCCGGGGCCTCGCAGAAGGCCAAGGCCCTGGCCTCCTCCGCGAAGACCAGGCCGTCGCAAAGGTACACCTCCTGCTCCAGGCTAAAGGGGAGGACCCAAAGCTCCACCCGCCCCTCCTGGAGCCTCTCCAAGACCTCAGGACCGAAGATGGCCTTGGGGTAAGCCTCCTCCAACTCCTTAAGGAGCCTAAGCTCCGCCTCCCGCTCAATCCGCAGGAGCTCAGGCTCTAAGCGCTTCAAGACCTGGCCCGGGGTGGCCCCGGGGTGGGGCAGGGAGGGGAGCTCCGCCACCACCCGCTCCTGGATCCTTTTGGAGAGGTGGGCCTTGAAGAGGGCGGTGTGCTCCACGGGGCCCATGAGGACCAGTCGGGTGAAGCCCCGCTCCTCCAAAAGGCGCTCCAGCTCGTGGGCCAGGGCCTTGTAGAAACGGCCCTCCCAGGCCTCGAGGCGCTTAGCGAAAAGGTCCTGCCCCGCCCCACCCCGGGCGATGCCCCCGAGGTTGAAGCGCCGCCCAGGAGCGTCCAGGGAGAGGCGCCGCCAGGCCTCGGTGTCCAGGGCCAAGAAGGCATCCTGCACCTCCTCTATCTCGCCCAGGAAGACCTCAAAGACCCGCCACCTCTCCCCGTTCACGTAGACCACGCCGTAGCGCTCGTACTCGTCCAGGGCGTAGACCAGGGGGAGGGCGAAGGGCTCGCCCCAATAGGCCAGGACCCCGTCCACCAGGTAGCGGCCGGCCTTCTCGTCCAGGAAGGCGGTCTTGAGGCTATTCACCAGGGGGAGTTCCACCTGGAGGAGAAGGGTTTCAAAGAGGTCTTCCCCCGCAAAAATCACCGCGGTCTTGGCCTCCAGTACCTGGTTCTTCAAAACCTCCAAGACCCTTTCCATGATCCCCTCGGGCACCCCCAGGGCCTTCATGGCGTCCTTGCCCCGAAGGGCGTAGGCCCGGCCCGCGTTGTCGGGGCGGGCGGGGTTCACGTCCAGGTAGAGGGAAAGAACGGGAGCCTCTTTGGGCAGAAGGGTCTCCTTGATACGCCGGATTTCCTCTTTACGGATCATGCACCACCTCCCATGAGCGCCACCGCCTTGCGCACCGCCTCCTGGTTTAGGGCCTCCTCCTGGCCCAGCCGGGTGAAAAGGGCCTCCAAATCGGGGTCGGGAAGGCTGCTCTCCAGATAGTGGGCCCGGTCAAAGCCTTCCTCCGAGAGGAGGCGGAGGAGGGCCTCCGGGGCGAGCTCCTCCGCCTTAGGGCTTGGGGGAAGGGGGAGGGAACGGGCCCTTAGGGCCTCGGCGATGGCCTCGGCGTGGGCCCGCTCCCTCTTTGCCACCTCCAGGAGGAGGGCGCGGATGTGGGGGTAGGGCACCCCTTCCGCGGCCCGCTCCGCCCGGAGCGCGTCTAGGAGCTCGTCTTGGTAAGCCTTGGCGAGGAACTCCTCTAGCCGCATACCCACCCCCCTAGGCCTCCACCCGGGCGGCCACCTGGAAGCGGAGGCCTTCGGGCCCGGCATCCACCACCACCTTGTCCCCGTCCCTGATCTCGCCGGAGAGGATCTTTTCCGCCAGGGGCGTCTCCAGGGCCCGCTGGACGACCCGCTTCAGGGGCCTTGCCCCAAACACCGGGTCGTAGCCCCTTTCTGCCAGGAAGTCCTTGGCGGCCTCCGTGAGCACGAGGCTGATGCGGCGCTCTTGTAGGCGCACCCGGAGGTTGGAAAGCTGGATCTCCACGATCTGGCGGATCTGCGCCTTGCTGAGGGGCCGGAAGAGGACGATCTCGTCCAGCCGGTTTAGGAACTCGGGGCGGAAGTGGCGCTGGAGCTCCTGGAAGACCCGCTCGCGGATGGCCTCGTAGGAAAGACCTTTCTGCAGGCCCTCCAGGATGAGGGGGCTTCCCAGGTTGGAGGTGAGGATGATGACGGTGTTGCGGAAGTCCACCGTGCGCCCGTGGCTGTCGGTGAGGCGGCCATCGTCCAGGATCTGGAGGAGGAGGTTGAAGACGTCGGGGTGGGCCTTCTCAATCTCGTCAAAGAGGATGACGGTGTAGGGCCTGCGGCGCACGGCCTCCGTGAGCTGGCCGCCCTCTTCGTACCCCACGTACCCCGGCGGGGCCCCGATGAGCCGGGAGACCGCGTGCTTTTCCATGTACTCCGTCATGTCAATGCGCACCATGGCCTCCTCGGTGTCAAAGAGGGTGGCGGCCAGGGTCTTGGCGAGCTCCGTCTTCCCCACCCCCGTGGGCCCCAGGAAGAGGAAGCTCCCGATGGGGCGGTTCGGGTCCTTGAGGCCGGCCCGGGCCCGGCGGATGGCGTCGGCCACCGCCTTTATGGCCTCGTCCTGGCCCACCACCCGCTTGTGGAGCTCCTCCTCAAGCCTCAAAAGCTTCTCCCTCTCCCCTTCCAGGAGGCGGGACACGGGGATCCCCGTCCAGCGGGAGACGATCTCGGCGATGTCCTCCTCCGTGACCTCGAGGCGCACGAAACGGGCCCCCTTGAGCTTCTGGCTGAGGGCCTCCACCTCGGCCTCCAGCTTGGGCAGCTCCCCGTAGCGGAGCTCGGCGGCGCGGTTCAGGTCGTACTGCCTCTCCGCAAGCTCAATCTGCCGCCTCACCTCGTCCAAGCGTTGCTGGGCCTCCCGGAGGCGCCTTAGGACCTCCCGCTCCTTCTCCCACTCGGCCCTTAGGGCGGCGATCTCCTGGGCAAGCTTCCCGATCTCCTCCTCAATGGCCTTAAGCCGCTCCTGGGCCTCGGGGTCCCGCTCCTTTTTCAGGGCCTCCCGCTCAATCTCCAGCTGGAGCTTCCGGCGCTCCAGGGCATCAATCTCCTCGGGGGCGCTCTCCAAGGCCATGCGCAGGCGGGCCGCGGCCTCGTCAACGAGGTCAATGGCCTTGTCGGGCAGGCGCCTTTCGGTGATGTAGCGGTGGGAAAGGGTGGCCGCGGCGATGATGGCGCTATCCGAGATGCGCACCCCGTGGTGGACCTCGTACTTCTCCTTAAGGCCCCGGAGGATGGAGATGGTCTCCTCCACGCTGGGCTCGTCCACGAAGACGGGCTGGAAGCGCCTTTCCAGGGCAGGGTCCTTTTCAATCTCCCGGTACTCGTCCAGGGTGGTGGCCCCGATGAGCCTAAGCTCCCCCCGGGCCAGGGCGGGCTTCAGCATGTTGCCCGCGTCCACGGCCCCTTCCGCCTTGCCCGCCCCTACCACGGTGTGGAGCTCGTCTATGAAGAGGATGACCTCCCCTTGGCTGGCCACCACCTCCTGGATCACCGCCTTAAGCCTTTCCTCAAACTCGCCCCGGTACTTGGCCCCAGCGAGGAGGGAGCCCATCTGCAGGGAGGTGATGCGCTTCCCCTTTAGCCCCTCGGGAACGTCCCCCTTGACGATGCGCTGGGCCAAGCCCTCCACGATGGCCGTCTTCCCCACCCCGGGCTCGCCGATGAGCACGGGGTTGTTCTTGGTGCGGCGGAGGAGGATCTGGATCACCCGGCGGATCTCCTCGTCCCGGCCGATCACCGGGTCCAGCTTCCCCTCCGCGGCCATCTTGGTCAGGTCAATGCCGTACTGTTCCAGGGCGTTATAGGTGCCCTCTGCGTGTTCCGTTTGCACGGTTTTACCTCCCCTTAGTGCCTTAAGCGCAGCTTTAAAGGCCTCCACGGGTGGAAAGCCAGGGGTGGCCTCCGCTAAGGCCAAGACCAGGGTGTCCAGGGCCACGAAGCGGTCACCGAGTTCCCCCATGAGGGCCTCGACCCGGTCCAGGGTGGCGGCGAGCTCGCGGCTCAGGTACTGCCCCCCCTCGGCCCCCTCCACCTGGGGCAGGCGGGCCAGGGCGGCCTCCGCCTCCTTGCGCACCGAAGCCGGGTCAGCCCCGGCCTTGGCGAGGAGCC
Source organism: Thermus sp. (assembly GCF_037444525.1). Taxonomy (GTDB): domain Bacteria; phylum Deinococcota; class Deinococci; order Deinococcales; family Thermaceae; genus Thermus. The sequence goes on from NZ_JBBIMD010000003.1 coordinate 31,489, forward strand.
GTGCGGGTAGGCCCGTGGGGTCTTTCAGAAGCACGGCCCAGAGATGGGCCCGGTCCATGGCCTGGTGCTTCATCTCCCGAGCCAGGACCTGGGCCTGGGCCAGGGCCTCCCGCGCGGCTTGGGTCCAGCGTTCCAGGTTCATCCCTTACCTCCTACTAATGTTAGCATATCGCTTAACAAACTTGTTGTCAAGTTTTATGAGGAGGACGTATGGGAAAAGCCGGGGGCAACCGGGGAGGGCAACGCGCGAAGGAAAGGGGAGGTCTAAGAGAAATTGTAAAGGGAGAAGGCGGGAAAAATGTCCCTAGGAACGCTCCAGGATCTCCACCACCAAGGCCGCCCCAATGAGGTTGGCCCCGAGGTCGCGGCGGATGCGCTCCGCCCTCGCCATGCGGAGGAGGTCGGCCTCCCGGAAGTACCACCGGCCCTCCACCTCCACGGGCTCCACGAAGCCGATCTCCACGTAGGCCCGAACCGCCCCTAAGGAGAGGCCGTAGGCCTCCAGGGCCTCGAGGGAAAGAAAAGCGCTACGCGCGAGCATGGTGCACCTCCGCAAGCTTTCGCCAAAGGGCCTCCTCCTCGGGGGTGAGGCGCTCGGGGATGGTGATGCGCACCTCCAGGTAGAGGTCCCCCCGGCCCCCAGGCCCCGGCCAGCCCTTCCCCCTCAGCCGGAGCTTCCGCCCGGCCTGGGTCCTGGGGGGGATGGTCACCTCCACCGGCCCCTCCAGGGTTTCGGCCCGCACCTTCCCCCCCACCACGGCGATGGGGGCGGGAACGTCCAGGGTGGCGTAGAGGTCTTGGCCCTCGAGGCGGAAGCGGGGGTGGGGCAGGAGGCGCACCGTGAGGAGGAGGTCCCCTGGGGGCTCCCCGGGCCCCCCCATCCCCGGCACCCGGAGCAAGGCCCCGTCCTGGACCCCAGGGGGGATGGAGACGGAAACCCGCCTCCCCCCCACCTCCAAAACCCGTTCCCCGCCCCGGAAGGCCTCCTCCAGGGCGAGGGGGAGTTCGGCGCGGAGGTCCCGGCCCCGCCTAGGACCCCGCCGACGGCCAAAGCCGCCAAAAAGCCCGCCCCCGAAGAGCTCCTGGAAGAAGTCGGAGAAGTCTTCCACGTCAAAGCCCGAGAAGTCGTACCCCCCGGGGGGCGGAGGGGGTGGGGCCTGGGTGGTGCCGTAGGTATCGTAGATCTTCCGCTTCTCGGGGTCGGAAAGGACCGCGTAGGCCTCGTTGATCTCCTTGAACTTCTCCTCCGCCTCGGGGCTTTTGTTCACGTCGGGGTGGTACTGGCGGGCCAGGCGCTTGTAGGCCCGTTTGATCTCCTCTTGGGTGGCGTTTCTGGGCACGCCCAGGATGGCGTAGTAGTCCTTCATGGCCTACTCCACGCCCTCTTCCTCGGGGCTCTTCTCCTGGCCCACGGCCACCCGGGCTGGGCGGACCAGCTGGGCCCCTAGGCGGAAGCCCCGCTGGAAGACCTTGGCCACCTTGCCCGCCTCGCCCGGCAGGAGGCCGATGGCCTCGTGGTGCCGGGGGTCAAAGGCCTCCCCTTCCCCGGGCACCTCCTCCACCCCCAAGGAGGCGAGGATGCGGTAAAAGCCCTCCCGCACCGCCTTCACCCCCTGGAGGATGCTCTCGGGCTGAGCCTCGGCGAACTCCAATGCCCTTTCCAGATCGTCCAGTACGGGGAGAAGGGCCCGGAGGGCCTTCAGCACCCCCTCCTCCTCCCGCGCCTTAAGCTCCTCCGCCATGCGCTTGCGGTAGTTGTCAAAGTCGGCGAGGAGGCGGAGGTACTGGTCCTTCAGGGTCTTGAGCTCGGCCTCCGTCTGGGCCAGGCGCTCTTCCAAAAGGCGCGTCTCCTCTACCACCTTCTTCAGGTCTTCCTGCAGGGTTTCCTCCAGGTGGTTTTCCCGCTCCATGCTGGCCTCCTTGGGCCTAACCCCCGCCGCGAGAAGCCCCGCGGCGGGGGAAAAGGCGCCCTTAGTCTGCAGGCTTGTAGTCCGCGTCGATCACGTCGTCCGGCCCCTTGCCCCCAGCCTGCCCCTGGGCCCCGGCCTCGTAGGCTTGGACCGCCTGGAGGAGCTCCTCCGTGGCCCTCTTGAGCTCGGGGTCGGGGGCATCCCGCTCCACCAGCTCCTTGGCCTTGCGGATGGCCTCCTCCAGCTGGGCCCTCGCCTCGGGGGAGCCCTGCTTCTCCTGGAGGACCCGCTCGGCCTGGATGCGGGCGGTGTCCAAGGCGTTCTTGAGCTCCACGTGCTCCTTGCGGCGCCGGTCCTCCTCCGCGTGGCGCTGGGCCTCCTCAATGATGCGCTGGATCTCCTCCTCGGAAAGGGTGGTGGTGTTCTGGATGGTGATGGAGGCCTCCTTGCCCGTGGACTTCTCCTTGGCGGTCACGTGGAGGATGCCGTTGGCGTCGATGTCAAAGCAGACCTCAATCTGGGGCACCCCGGCGGGCATGGGGGGAATGCCCTCGAGGCGGAAGCGCCCAAGGCTCTTGTTGTCCTGGGCCAAGGGGCGCTCCCCCTGGAGGACATGGACCTCCACCGCGGTCTGGTTGTGCTCGGCGGTGGTGAAGATCTCGCACTTGCGGGTGGGGATGGTGGTGTTCCGGGGGATGAGGACGGTCATGACCCCGCCCTTGGTCTCCACGCCCAGGGAGAGGGGGGTGACGTCCAGGAGGACCACGTCCCGCACCTCGCCCATGAGCACCCCCGCCTGGATGGCGGCCCCCATGGCCACCACCTCGTCGGGGTTCACGGAGCGGTTGGGCTCCTTGCCGAGAAGCTCCTTCACCACCCGCTGCACCGCGGGCACCCGGGTGGCCCCGCCCACCAGGATGACCTCGTCAATCTGGGCGGGGGTGAGGCCCGCGTCCTTCAGAGCCTGTTCCACAGGGGCCCTAAGCCGCTTCAGGAGGGGTTCAATGAGCTCCTCAAACTTGGCCCGGGTAAGCTTCTTCTCCAGGTGGAGGGGGGTCTTGGTGGCGGGGTCCAGGGCGATGAAGGGGAGGCTGATGGTGGTCTCCACCGTGCTGGAGAGCTCTATCTTGGCCTTCTCCGCCGCCTCAATGAGACGCTGGAGGGCCTGGCGGTCGGCCTTGAGGTCCACCCCGTACTCCCGCTTGAACTCCTCGGCCAGCCAGTTCACGATGGCGTGGTCCATGTCGCTGCCGCCCAGGTGGGTGTCCCCGGAGGTGGACTTCACCTCAAAGACGCCCTCGCCGATCTCCAGCACGGTCACGTCAAAGGTTCCGCCCCCCAGGTCAAAGACCAGGACGGTCTCGTTCCCCTTCTTGTCCAGGCCGTAGGCCAGGGCGGCGGCGGTGGGCTCATTGATGATACGCAGGACCTCGAGGCCCGCAATCCGCCCCGCGTTGGCCGTGGCCTCCCGCTGGGCGTTGTTGAAGTAGGCGGGCACGGTGATCACCGCCTTGGTGATCCTTTCCCCCAGCTTCTTGGAAGCGTCCTCCACCAACTTGCGGAGGACCATGGCGCTGATCTCCTCGGGGGTGTAGAGCTTGCCCTTCACCTCAATGCGCACCCCCCCATCGGGCCCAGGGACCACCTTGTAGGGCACGCGCTTGGCCTCCTCCTGCACCTCCTCGTAGCGGCGGCCGATGAAGCGCTTCACCTCAAAGATGGTCCCCTCGGGGTTCAAGACCGCTTGGCGCTTGGCCATGCGGCCCACTAAGGTTTCCCCGTCCCGGAAAGCCACCACGCTGGGGGTGGTCCTCTCCCCCTCCGCGTTCTCCAAGACCACGGGCTTCCCGCCCTCCATGATGGCGATCACGCTGTTGGTGGTACCCAGGTCAATGCCCACTGCCTTGGCCATAGTTCACCTCAAAGCCCAGTGTAGGCTTCCGCTCGCTTATTTGTCAAGAGAGTTGAGTGCATTTATGTCATTTGTGCGGGCGGCTACCCCCGGACGGGGGCCAGGGTGTACCCTGAGGTGGGATGTCCCGCGTACCCTTAAACTTCCTGGTGCTCATCCTGGGGCTTCTCCTCCTGGCCTGGGCCATCAGCCTGGCGGGCACGGTGGGGGGGGGCACGGGCACGGTAAACTACACGACCTTCCTGGAGGACCTCAAGGCGGGCCGGGTGAGGGAGGTGGTGGTGCGCTCGGGGGAGACCCGCCTCCAGGGCACCCTCACCGACGGCTCCACCTTCACCACCTACGCCCCCACCCCGCCGGACACCCGCCTCTTGGAGGAATGGGGGCGGCTGGGGGTGGCGGTGCGGGTGGAGCCCCCCACCGGGCAGAACCCCTTGGGCCTCCTCTGGCCCCTTCTCCTGGTGGGGCTCCTTCTCGGAGCGCTCTTCTACTTCTCCCGCACGGGCCGAACCGGTCCCTCCGACGGGGCCTTCAGCTTCACCAAAAGCCGGGCCAAGGTCCTCACCGAGGCCCCCAAGGTGACCTTCAAGGACGTGGCCGGAGCGGAGGAGGCTAAGGAGGAGCTCAAGGAGATCGTGGAGTTCCTGAAAAACCCTGGTCGTTTCCACGAGATGGGCGCCCGCATCCCCAAGGGGGTCCTCCTGGTGGGCCCCCCAGGGGTGGGCAAGACCCACATCGCCCGCGCGGTAGCGGGGGAGGCCAAGGTCCCCTTCATCACCGCCTCGGGCTCAGACTTCGTGGAGATGTTCGTGGGGGTGGGGGCGGCCCGGGTGCGGGACCTCTTTGAGACCGCCAAACGCCACGCCCCCTGCATCGTGTTCATAGACGAGATCGACGCGGTGGGCCGGAGGAGGGGAAGCGGCGTGGGGGGTGGGAACGACGAGCGGGAGCAGACCCTAAACCAGCTCCTGGTGGAGATGGACGGCTTTGAAAAGGACTCCACCATCATCGTCATGGCCGCCACCAACCGCCCCGACGTCCTGGACCCGGCCCTCCTCCGCCCCGGCCGCTTTGACCGGCAGGTGGTCATAGATGCCCCCGACGTGAAGGGCAGGGAGCAGATCCTGAGGATCCACGCCCGGGGCAAGCCCTTGGCGGAGGACGTGGACCTGGCCCTCCTGGCCAAGCGCACCCCCGGCTTTGTGGGGGCTGACCTGGAAAACCTCCTCAACGAGGCCGCCCTCCTCGCCGCCCGGGAGGGGCGGAAGAAGATCACCATGAAGGACCTGGAGGAGGCCGCGGACCGGGTGATGATGGGCCCCGCCAAGAAGAGCATGGTCCTCACCCCAAGGGACCGCCGCATCACCGCCTACCACGAGGCGGGGCACGCCCTGGCGGCCCACTTCCTGGAGTACGCGGACGGGGTGCACAAGGTGACCATCGTGCCTCGAGGCCGCGCCCTAGGCTTCATGATGCCAAGGCGGGAGGATATGCTCCACTGGACCAAAAAGCGCCTCCTGGACCAGATCGCCGTGGCCCTGGCGGGAAGGGCAGCGGAGGAACTGGTCTTTGAGGACATCACCACGGGGGCGGAGAACGATTTCCGCCAGGCCACGGAGCTGGCCCGGCGCATGATCACCGAGTGGGGCATGCACCCCGAGTTCGGCCCCGTGGCCTACGCCCTCCGGGAGGACACCTACCTGGGCGGGTACGACGTGCGCCAGTACTCCGAAGAGACCGCGCGGCGCATAGACGAGGCGGTGCGCCACTTGATAGAGGAGCAGTACGCCCGGGTGAAGGCCCTTCTGGAGGAAAAGCGAGGGGTTTTGGAAAGGGTGGCGGAAACCCTCCTAGAGCGGGAAACCCTCACCGCGGAGGAGTTCCAGAAGGTGGTGGAGGGCCTGCCCTTGGAGGAACCCACGCCCCCAGAGGCCAAGGAGGAACGGGAAGCCCCCCGGGTGGTCCCCAAGGTGAAGCCCGGGGGGGCCTTGGGCGGGGCCTGAGCGCCCTTGGGGCGAAAGCCCCCCACGCCCTAAGGGAATGAGGCCCGAGCGCTTTAAAGGGGGTCGTCCTGGAGGATAAGGGTCTTCAGGTAGAGGCTTTCCGGGATGTGCAGGCTCCAGGGGTGGTCCTCGGGCTGGTAGGCCACCTGGTGGACCCTAAGGCGCCGCCCCACGTCCGCCGCGGCCCGGCGGGCCACCTCCAGGAGGTCTTCCAGCCGGAGGTAGTAGCTGCAAGCGGAAAGCCAAAGGTACCCCTGGGGGGCGAGGAGCCTTAGGCCCTGGCGCACCAGGTCCACCAGGTGGCGCTTCATGGGGGGAAGCTCCTCGGGCCGCTTCACCAGGGTGGGGGGGTCCAGGAGGACGTGGTGGAAGGGCCCCTCGAGGCCCCTTAAGACCTCCAGGGCCTCCCCGTGGCGGAGGTCCACGGGGAGGCCCGCCCTTAAAGCGGCCCGGTCCAAAACGGAAAGGGCCTCCAGGTCCTTGTCCACCGCGAGGGCGTAGGCCCCCTTGCGGGCGGCCCTCAAGGCGAAGCCCCCCACGTAGCTGTACACGTCCAAGACCCGCTCCCCGGGGCGCACCATGGCCTCAAAGAGGCGGCGGTTTTCCCTTTGGTCCAGGTAAAACCCCGTCTTCTGGGCCAGGGCCAGGGGAATGGGGAAAAGAAGCCCGTCCTCCTCCACCTCCAACACCTCCGGCACCTCCCCGAAAAGGGGCCCGGTGCGGTCCGGAAGGCCCTCCTGGCGGCGGGCCTCGAGGTCGCTCCGCTCGTAGACCCCTTGGGGGCGGACGGCCTCCAGGAGGGCCGGGAACCAGACCTCCCTTAAGGCCTCCGTGGCCCGGGCCCGCACCTGCAGGACCAGGACCTCCCCGAAGCGGTCCACCACGAGGCCAGGAAGCCCGTCCGCCTCCCCGTGGACCAGGCGGTAAGCGGAACCCAGCCCCGCCCGCCGGGCCAGGGCCCTTTGGAAGCGGGCGAGGAAGAAGGCCCGGTTCAAGGGTCCCCGGTCAAAGCGGAAGGCCCGGAAGGGGATGCGGCTTTGGGGGTCGTAGTAGCCCACGGCCAAAAACTCCCCTTCCGCCCCGTAGGCCTCCGCCACCCCCGCCCCTTTCGGGGCCTCGGCGATCTCGTCCCGGTAGAGGTGGGGGTAGAAGTTCTGCACCTTGCGCCCTTTACCCGGTTTGGCCACCACCCTCAGCACCCCTTCACCATACGCCAGGCCACCTTGGAGCTATAGTAAACTCATGAACCGCAAGCGCTGGCTGGCCCTCCTCCTCTTCCTCCTCATCCTGGTGGGGGTGGTGCTCCTGGAGCGGGCCCTTCCAGGGGGTGAGAAAGGGCCTTGGCGGGAGGCCACGGTCTACGGGACGGGGGAAAAGGTGGCCCTTTTGGAGCTCAAAGGGAGCATCCCCACGGGGAAGGCCTTGGAAGACCTCCTTGCCCAGATCCGCCAGGCCCGGGAGGACGGGAGTGTGCGGGCTGCGGTCCTCTTCGTGGAAAGCCCGGGGGGCGGGGTGACGGAAACGGAGGCCATTTACCGTGCCCTCAAGGCCCTCGAGGCGGAAAAGCCCCTGGTGGCCGCCTTGGGCAGCGTGGCCGCCAGTGGGGGCTACTACGCCGCCCTGGCCGCCCGGGAGATCTACACCCCCCCCACCGCGGTCACCGGCTCCATCGGGGTCATCTCCGTGATGCCCGAGGTTGGGGGGCTTTTGGAGAAGCTTGGGGTGCGGGTGGAGGTGCTGAAGGAGGGGGACCTGAAGGACATGGCCTCGGGGCTCAAACCCCTTAGCCCGGAGGAACGGGCGGTGCTCGAGGGCTTTCTGAAGGAAGCCTACGAGCTCTTCCTGAGCCGGGTAGCCGAGGGGCGGAAGCTTCCCCCGGAGGAGGTGCGGCGCCTGGCGGACGGGCGGGTCTACTCGGGCAAGCAGGCGGTGGCCCTGGGCCTGGCCGACCGGGAGGGCTACCTGGAGGACGCGGCCAGGAGGGCAGCGGAGCTTGCTGGGCTGGATCGCTTCCGCCTGGTGCGCTACAAGAAACCTCAGGGCCTTCTGGAAGGACTTTTGGGGGAGGAGGGGTTGGGGTTTAGGGCCAAGGGCGAGGTGGAGGCCTTGCTGGAGACCCTCCGGAGCCAAGGCCTCCGCCTGGAGTACCGCTACCTGGGGGGCGGGCTATGGTAGCAAGCCCCTGGCGCCGCCTGCTGGCCTACGTGGTGGACAGCTTCCTCCTTGCCCCCCTCTCCTTCCTCCTGGCCTACCTGGCCGGGGCCAATCCCCTGGAGGACGCCCCCCTCCTCCAGAACCTCCTCTTCAACTGGCTCCCCGCCTGGGCCTACTTCACCCTCTTCACCGCCTACCTCGGGGCCACGCCGGGGAAGATGCTCCTCGGGCTTAAGGTGGTGCGAGTGGACGGCAAACCCATGGACCTCCTCACCGCTTTCCTACGGGAGGTGGTGGGCAAGACCCTCTCCACCCTACCCCTTGGCCTCGGCTACCTCTGGGCCTTCTTCCACCCGAGGCGCCAGGCCTGGCACGACCTCATCGCGGACACCCTGGTGGTCAGGGCGGGGGAAGGCGGAGCCGCACCACCTTCCACCGAAGGCCCTGGCGCTCCATGACAAGCCCCGTGGAGGGGTCCTCAGGGGAATGGACGAAGACCCGCCCTAAGCCCTCCCACCTGAGCCGCCACCTCCGGGCCTCTTCCAGCGAGGCCTCCCCTGGCTCCAGCCCCGTGCCCAGGGCAGCCAGGCCCTCGGGGGTGAGGAAGGCCTCCACCATCCCCGCGGCGAAGAGGAGGCCGAGGCCGGCGAAGGGGTCCTGGGTGCCCTGCATTTCCTTAAGGAGGGCCGCGTTGAGGTCCGCCTTCAGGGCCTCCCGTACCCGGGGAAAGTCTATGTAGCGCTCCAGGGCCTGGGCGTCCTGCCGTACCACCGCCTCCCCAAGGCCCCTCAGGGCTAGGTAGGGGGAGGCGAAGAAGGCCCCCACCAGCACCAAGACCAGGGCCGCCGCCCACCCTGCAACGCGCCTCATCGGGAACCAGGATACCCGCCCTCCCAAAACCCCTCCCCCAAGTTTGCACCGGTGACTAAGCGCCTCGGCATTGAAAAATCCTCAATGGGGCTCGGAGACAAGGCGGTCTAGGCCTTCCTTCTGGAGCCCCCACCGAAGCGAAAGCTTCGGTGGGGTACTTAGAGGATCCGCTTGCCGAGGAGGCTTAGGGCCAGACCCACCATCATCTCCGCGGTGCGGTTTCGCTCGTCCAAAACGGGGTTCACCTCCACCAGGTCCAGGCTCCGCACCCGGCCCGATTCCGCTAGGATCTCCATGAGGAGATGGGCCTCCCGGTAGGAAAGCCCTCCAGGCACGGGGGTGCCCACCCCAGGGGCCAGGGTGGGGTCCAGGACATCCGCGTCTAAGGAGACATGGAGGGGGAGCCCTTCCAGGTGGGCCAGGGCCTCCTCGGCGATCCGGGCAATCCCCATGCGGTCCACCTCGTGCATGGTGTAGACCCTCACCCCCCCCTCCCGAAGGAGGCGGGCCTCCCCGGGGTCCACGCTCCGCACCCCGATGAGGACGATGTCCTTTGGGTCCACCGTGCGAAAGACCTCCACCAGCCTAGGGTGGCCCAGGCCCGCAAGGGCCGCCAGGGGCATGCCGTGGATGTTTCCGGAAGGGCTCGTTTCGGGGGTGTTGAAATCTGCGTGTGCGTCCACCCAAAGCACGCCCACCCGCCCCCGGGCCACTCCGGCCACGGAACCCATGCTCAAGGAGTGGTCGCCACCGAGGACGATGGGGAAGACCCCTTCAGGCAGGGCCTGAAGCCGCTCTTTAAGGTCCAAAGCCGCCTGGCGGATCTCCTCCAGGTAGGCCATCCCCCCCGCCCTTCGGCGCAGGGTCTCCGCCAGGGGGACCCGGATATCCCCCAGGTCCTCCACCTCCAGCCCCAGGGCCTCGAGGCCCTCCAGAAGCCTCGCGTACCGCAGGGCGGAAGGCCCCATGTCCACCCCGCGCCGACCCGCCCCCAGGTCCATGGGCACGCCCAAGATGGCCACCCGGTCCATGCGGGCCATGGTAGCAGAAACCCCTTTGCACCGCTTGGGAAGTTTATGCCTCTAGGAAAACCCGCCCCTTCGCGCTACACTTATAAGGATGGAGTACCGCGAGGTGGCAAGCATCAACCTGGCCCGCCTCCTTCGGGAGGGGGGAACGGTCCGCGCCTCGGGGGTGGTGAGGGAAGCCTTTCTGGTGGGCGATGAGCGCTTTCCCCTGGAAGGGGAGGCCACCTGGCAGGTTTCCGTCTCCTCCGTGGGCGGGGACGAGTACTGGCTTTCTGGGGAAGTGAAGGGCATGGCCCTCATGGAGTGCCGCCGTTGCCTTAAGCCCACCCCCACCCCCATCCACGCCTACTTCCAGCACCTGCTCCGCTACCAGCAGGGCCTCGAGGCCGTGGCCTTCCACGAGGAGGACGAGGACGAGTACTACGCCTTCGGCCAGCCGGACCTGGACCTCCTCCCCTTCCTCACCGAGGCCTTCGTCACCGAGATGCCCTACACCGTCTTGTGCCAGGAGGGGTGCAAGGGGCTTTGCCCGGTGTGCGGGGTGGACCGCAACCTGGTGGACTGCGGGCACGCGGAGGAGGGCTTCCACCCCCTCACCGCCCTCAAAGACCTCCTTCCCGAACTCTAGGGGGTCTGCTATACTGCTTGGGGTTTAGGGGCCCCAAAGCCCCTTTTGGAGGATAGGAGATGGCCAAGCACCCTGTACCCAAGAAGAAGACCTCTAAAGCGCGGCGCGATGCCCGCCGGAGCCACCACGCCCTCACCCCCCCGACCCTGGTCCCCTGCCCCGAGTGCAAGGCCATGAAGCCCCCGCACACGGTCTGCCCCGAATGCGGGTACTACGCCGGGCGCAAGGTCCTGGAGGTCTAGACCCAAAGCCCCTCCTGGCGCCCCACCCCGGGTGGGGCGCTTTTTATCTCCAAGCCGCCCCCATGGGCCTCTCCTTCCCAAACTTGGACGGTCCGGTATAGTAATCCCCATGACGGGAGGGAGAGGATGAGCGGCATCCTGGCCCTGGGGGCCTACACCCCCGAGAGGGTCATGCGCAACCAGGACTTTGAGGCCTACCTGGACACCTCCGACGAGTGGATCGTGACCCGCACGGGCATCCGGGAGCGCCGCATCGCCGGGGAGGACGAGTACACCTCGGACCTGGCCTTTAAGGCGGTGGAGGACCTCCTAAGGCGCCACCCAGGCACCCTGGAAGGGGTGAACGGGGTCATCGTGGCCACCAACACCCCAGATGCCCTCTTCCCCGACACCGCCGCCTTGGTCCAGGCCCGCTTCGGCCTGAACGCCTTCGCCTACGACCTCTTGGCGGGTTGCCCGGGGTGGGTCTACGCCCTGGCCCAGGCCCACGCCCTGGTGGAGGCGGGCCTGGCACGGAAGGTCCTGGTGGTGGGGGCGGAGGCCCTTTCCAAAATCCTGGACTGGAACGACCGCGCCACCGCGGTGCTCTTCGGGGACGGGGGAGGCGCAGCGGTGGTGGGGCCCGTGCGGGAGGGGTTTGGCTTCCGCTCCTTCGTCCTGGGGGCGGACGGGAGCGGGGCCAAGGAGCTCTACCACGCCTGCGTGGCCCCTAGGCTTCCCGACGGCACCAGCATGAAAAACCGCCTCTACATGAACGGCCGGGAGGTCTTCAAGTTCGCCGTGCGGGTGATGAACACCGCCACCCTCGAGGCCATAGAGAAGGCCGGCCTCACCCCTGAGGACATCAAGGCCTTCATCCCCCACCAGGCCAACCTGCGCATCATAGACGCCGCCCGGGAGCGGCTTGGCCTCCCCTGGGAGCGGGTGGTGGTGAACGTGGACCGCTACGGCAACACCTCCACCGCCTCCATCCCCATCGCCCTCAAGGAGGCGGTGGACGACGGGCGCATCCGGGAGGGGGACCACGTGCTTCTCGTCTCCTTCGGAGCTGGGCTCACCTGGGCCGCGGCGGTGCTCACCTGGGGAGGGGCCTGATGTACGCTGCGCTTTTCCCCGGCCAGGGTTCGCAGCGGGTGGGGATGGGCCAGGGCCTCTACCGGGCCTCCCCCGCGGCCCGGGAGGTGCTGGATCGGGCCGAGGCCACCCTCCCTGGCCTCCTCAAGCTGATGTGGGAAGGCCCCGAGGAAACCCTGCGCCTTACGGAAAACCAGCAACCCGCCCTCCTCGCCGCCGGCTACGCTGCCTACCGGGCCTTTCTGGAAAAAGGGGGACCCCTGCCCCACCTAGCCGCCGGGCACTCCCTAGGGGAGTGGGCGGCCCTGGTGGCGGCGGAGGCCCTGGAGCTAGAAGACGCCCTAAGGCTCGTGCGCCTGCGGGGGCGGTACATGCAAGAAGCCGTGCCCCCAGGCCGTGGGGCCATGGCCGCCGTTCTGAAGCTTTCCGTAGAGGAGGTGCGGAAAGCCTTGGAAGGCCTAGAAGGCGTGGAGATCGCCAACCTGAACGCCCCCGAGCAGACGGTGATCTCCGGGTTCAAGGAGGCCGTGGAGAGGGCGGCGGAGCATCTTAAGGCCCTGAGGGCCCGGGTGGTGTTCCTGCCCGTCTCCGCCCCCTTCCACTCCTCCCTCATGGAACCCGCTAGGGCTAGGCTTGCGGAGGACCTGAAAGGGGTGCCCTTTAGGAGGCCCCGCTTCCCCGTGTACTCCAACGTCACCGCCAGGCCTGAGGAGGACCCCGAGCGCATCAAGGCCCTCCTCCTGGAGCAGATCACCCACCCTGTGCGCTGGGTGGAGATCCTGAAGGACATGGAAAAGAGGGGCGTGAGGCGGTTTTTGGAGTTCGGCCCCGGAGAGGTGTTGAAGGGCCTGGTGGTCCGGACCCTGGAAGGGGCAGAAGCCCTGAGCGTGGGGGAGCCTGAAGACCTGGAAAAGGCTAAGGAGGTGGCGGATGCGTAAAGCCCTCATCACGGGGGCCAGCCGGGGCATCGGGCGGGCCATCGCCTTTAGGCTCGCCCGGGAAGGCTTTGCCCTGGCGGTCCACTACGGCAAGAACCGGGAAAAGGCGGAGGAGGTGGCGGAGGAGGCCCGGAGGCTCGGAAGCCCCCTGGTGGCGGTCCTGGGGGCCAACCTCCTGGAGGCGGAGGCGGCCAGCGCCCTGGTCCACCAGGCGGCGGAGGCCCTGGGGGGCCTGGACACCCTGGTGAACAACGCCGGCATCACCCGGGACACCCTCCTCGTGCGCATGAAGGACGAGGACTGGGAGGCGGTCCTACAGGCCAACCTCTCCGCCGCCTTCCGCACCACCCGGGAGGCGGTCAAGCTCATGATGAAGGCCCGCTTTGGCCGCATCGTGAACATCGCCAGCGTGGTGGGCCTCCTCGGCAACCCGGGCCAGGCCAACTACGTGGCCTCCAAAGCCGGGCTCATCGGCTTCACCCGGGCGGTGGCCAAGGAGTACGCCGCCCGGGGTATCACGGTGAACGCGGTGGCCCCGGGCTTCATAGAAACGGAGATGACGGAAACCCTGCCCGAGGAGGTGAAGAAGGCCTACCTGGCCCAGATCCCCGCGGGCCGCTTCGGCAAGCCCGAGGAGGTGGCGGAGGTGGTGGCCTTTTTGGCCTCCGAGACCGCGGGCTACATCACGGGGCAAACGGTCTGCGTGGACGGGGGGCTTACCCCCCACTAGGCGCATGATAGAATCCCCCCGGGAGGTTTTGGGATGACGGAGCAGGAGATCTTTGAAAAGGTGAAGGCGGTTATCGCGGACAAGCTTTCCGTGGAGCCGGAGAAGGTGACCCTCGAGGCCCGCTTCATTGAGGACCTGGGCGCGGACAGCCTGGACACGGTGGAGCTCATCATGGGCCTGGAGGACGAGTTCGGCCTGGAGATCTCCGACGAGGAGGCGGAAAAGATCCGCACCGTGAAGGACGCGGTGGAGTACATCAAAGCCAAGCTGGGCTAGGCGGCCAAAGAGGAGCGGGCCTCCTTAGCGAGGGGGCCCGCTTTGGCTTCCTGGGGTTGGTATACTACCCCCATGCGCCGCGCGGTCATCACCGGGCTTGGCCCCCTTACCCCCATCGGGCTTGGGGCCGAGGCCTTCCATAGGGCCCAGCTGGAAGGGCGAAGCGGGGTGCGCCGCATCACCCGCTTTGACGCCTCCACCCTACCGGTCCAGATCGCCGCTGAGGTGGACGTAAACCCCGAAGTCTACCTGGACAAGAAGGAGCTAAGACGCCTGGACCGCTTCGTCCAGTACGCCCTCATCGTCGCGGAGCTCGCCCTTAAGGACGCGGGGCTCGAGCCGGAGAGGCTGGACCCTACCCGGGTGGGCACCCTGGTGGGCACGGGAATCGGGGGGATGGAGACCTGGGAGGCCCAGAGCAAGGTCTTCCTGGAAAAAGGACCCCATCGCATCAGCCCCTTCTTCATCCCCATGATGATCGCCAACATGGCCTCGGCCCACATCGCCATGCGCTACGGCTTCCACGGGCCCTCCTCCACCGTGGTCACCGCCTGCGCCACCGGCTCGGATGCCCTGGGCAACGCCCTCAGGATGATCCAGCTGGGGGAGGCGGACGTGGTGCTGGCGGGGGGGACGGAGGCCGCCATCACCCCCATGGCCATCGGGGCCTTTGGGGTGATGCGGGCCCTTTCCACCCGGAACGAGGAACCCGAGAAGGCCAGCCGCCCCTTTACCCGTTCCCGGGATGGGTTCGTCATGGGGGAAGGGGCTGGGGTCTTGGTGGTGGAGGAGTACGAGCACGCAAGGCGTAGGGGGGCCCGGATCTACGCCGAACTCATCGGCTTCGGCCGCAGCGCCGACGCCCACCACATCACCGAGCCCCACCCCGAGGGCCTGGGGGCCGCCTTGGCCATGGAGCGAGCCCTAAGGAACGCGGGGGTGGCCCCGGAGGAGGTGGGCTACATCAACGCCCACGGCACCTCCACCCCCGTGGGGGACCGGGCCGAGGTCTTGGCCATCAAGCGGGTCTTCGGGGAGCACGCCAAAAAGCTCATGGTCTCCAGCACCAAGAGCATGATCGGCCACCTCCTGGGAGCGGCGGGGGCGGTGGAGGCCATTGCCACGGTGCAGGCCCTTTACCATGGGGTCATCCCCCCCACCCTGAACCTCGAGGACCCCGACCCCGAGCTGGACCTGGACTTCGTCCCCTTCACCCCGAGGGAAGCCAAGGTGGACTACGCCCTTTCCAACTCCTTCGCCTTCGGCGGGCAGAACGCGGTCCTCCTCTTCAAGAGGGTCTGATGCTCTTTCCCCGGGAAAGGCTTCTGGAGCTGGAAGACCGCCTTGCCCCCTACGCCCAAAAGGCCAAGGACACCCGGGGGCGGGCCCATCCGGAGCCCGAATCCCCCTACCGCACCCCCTACCAGAAGGACCGGGACCGCATCCTCCACACCACCGCCTTCCGCCGCCTGGAGTACAAGACCCAGGTCTTCCCCAACTGGGCTGGGGACTATTACCGCACCCGCCTCACCCACACCCTAGAGGTGGTGCAGGTGGCCCGGTCCATCGCCCGGGCCCTAGGCCTCAACGAGGACCTCACCGAGGCCATCGCCCTTTCCCACGACCTGGGCCACCCCCCCTTCGGCCACACGGGGGAAAAGGTCCTGGACGAGCTCATGAAGGACCATGGGGGGTTTGAGCACAACGCCCAGGCCCTTCGCATCCTCACCCACCTGGAGGTCCGCTACCCCGGCTTCCGGGGGCTGAACCTCACCCACGAGGTCCTGGAGGGGATCGCCACCCACGAAACCGCCTACGCCCCCGGCTTCAAGCCCGCCTACGAAGGGCAGGGGACCCTCGAGGCCCAGGTGGTGGACCTCTCGGACGCCATCGCTTACGCCGCCCACGACCTGGACGACGGCCTAAGAAGCGGCCTTCTAAGCCCAGGGGAGCTTAAGGAGGTGCCCTTCCTCAAGGACCTGGCCCAGGAGGTGGGGGTAAGGCTGGAAGGGATGGGGGAACTTGCCCGGCGGATCCTCATCCGGGAGCTCCTGGGGTTTCTCATCACCGACGCCACCTTGGCCACCCACCGGCGGGTGGAGGTCGCAAGGGTGGGGAGCGCCGAGGAGGTCCGCCGCCACCCCCAAAGGCTCGCTGGGCTTTCCGAGGAGGTGGAAGGGCACCACAAGGCCCTCAAGGCCTTCCTCATGGAACAGCTCTACCGTCACCCCGAGGTCCTAAGGGAAAGGCGGAAGGCCGAGGCTGTGCTGGAGGGGCTTTTTGAGGCCTACACCCGCTTTCCCGAGCTCTTACCCCGCCATATCCAGGAGCGGATTGGGGAGGAGGGCTTGCATCGGGCGGTGTGCGACTACCTGGCGGGTATGACGGATCGCTTCGCCCTGGAAGAATACCGTAGGCTCTCCCCCTAAAAGGCGTAAACTGGTAAGGTGAAATCCCTAGCGTGGTCTAGCCTGTTCGGCCAAGGCGCGGAGAGGATCCAGGCCTCCACCATCCGGGAGCTCCTGAAGCTCACCCAAAGGCCAGGGGTCATCAGCTTCGCCGGGGGGCTACCTGCCCCGGAGCTCTTCCCCAAGGAGGAGGCGGCGGAGGCCACGGCCCGGATCCTCAAGGAGAAGGGGGAGGTGGCCCTGCAGTACGGCCCCACGGAGGGGTACGCCCCCTTAAGGGCCTTCGTGGGGGCGTGGCTCGGGGTGGACCCGGAGGAGGTCCTCATCACCACGGGAAGCCAGCAGGCCCTGGACCTCTTGGGCAAGGTCTTCCTGGACGAGGGTAGCCCCGTTCTCCTGGAGGCCCCCAGCTACCTGGGGGCCATCCAGGCCTTCCGGGCCTATGGGCCCAGGTTCCTCACCGTGCCCACGGAGGCGGAGGGGCCGGACCTGGCGGCCTTGGAGGACGTCCTGAAGCGGGAGCGGCCCCGCTTCCTCTACCTCATCCCCTCCTTCCAAAACCCCGCCTCGGGCCTCATGCCCCTCTCCAAGCGGGAACGGCTCCTGGAAATGGCCATGGAAAAGGGTCTTCTGGTGGTGGAGGACGACGCCTACCGGGAGCTCTATTTTGGGGAAAAGCGCCTCCCAAGCCTCTTTGAGCTGGCCCGGGGCGCGGGGTACGAGGGGGTCATCTACCTCTCCAGCTTCTCCAAGATTCTGGCCCCAGGCCTTAGGGTGGCCTTCGCCGTAGCCCCCAAGGAGGCCCTTCAGAAGCTGGTCCAGGCCAAGCAGGGGGTGGACCTGCACACCCCCGTGCTCAACCAGATGTTGGTGCTGGAGCTCCTCAAGGAGGGCCTTCCCGCCCGCCTGGAAAGGGTGCGCCGGGTCTACCGGGAGAAGGCGAGGGCCATGCTGGAGGCCCTGGACGAGGCCATGCCCCAGGGGGTGCGCTACACCCGGCCCAAAGGGGGGATGTTCGTGTGGATGGAGCTCCCGGAAGGGCTTTCCGCGGAGGCCCTTTTCCAAAGGGCCATCGCCGAGAACGTGGCCTTCGTGCCGGGGGGGCCCTTCTTCGCGGGTGGGGGCGGGGAGAACACCCTAAGGCTCTCCTACGCCACCATGGACCGGGAAAGGATCCGGGAGGGGGTTAGGCGGCTCGCCCGGGCCCTGGAGAGCCTCCTGCCCCTAGGGACCCGGTGAGAAGAGAAGGGGTTCCCGCCCTCTTAGGCCATCTACCAAGGCATCAAAGAACCTTTCCCCGGCCTGAAGCAGAGCCTCCCGGTCCAGGAAAAGGTGGAGGTGCCGGACCGCAGGGAGCTGCCCGGGGGGTGGAACCTGGGGAATCGCCATGTGGGCCGATTATACCGTCTCCAACGCCAAGCTCTCCGGCCACACCCCGCCCAGAGCCTCCCAGGCCCGGACCATATCCTTAGGCACAGGAGCCCGGAACTCCAGGATGCGCCCCGTGCGGGGGTGGGGCAGGCGGAGCTCGTAGGCGTGGAGGGCCTGGCGGGGAATGTGGGGGCTTTTCCGGCCATAGAGCTCATCGCCCAGGATAGGGGCGCGGAGGTGCTTGAGGTGCACCCGGATCTGGTGGGTGCGCCCCGTGTGGGGCCGGGCTTCCACCAGGGCATAGGGCCCAATGGTGGCGAGAAGGGCGAAGTCCGTCTCCGCGTAGCGGGCGGCGATCCCCCCCACGTGCATCCGGTGCCGCTCCACCGGGTGGCGGCCGATGGGGGCGATGAGGGTCCCCTCCCTGGGGTGGCCCTCGGTGAGGGCCAGGTAGCGCTTGAAGACCAGGCGGTCGCGGAAGGCCCCGGCCAGGGCCTCGAGGGCCCCCCCATGCTTGGCCACCACCAGGACCCCGCTGGTGTCCTTGTCCAGGCGGTGGACGATGCCGGGGCGCACCAGCTCGGGGCGGGGGGCCTCCTCCACCTCAAAGTAGCGGCCCAATAGGGCGTTCACCACCGTGCCCGTGTAGACCCCGGGGGCAGGGTGGGTAAGGAGGCCCGGGGGCTTGTTCAGAACCAGCATGTCCTCGTCCTCGTAGAGGATAGGGAGGGCGAGGTCCTCCGGCACCACCATGGGCCTCTCCTCTGGGGGCTCCACCAGGACCTCCTCCCCCCTAAGCCGGTAGGCGGGCTTTTCCACCACCTTCTCCCCCACCCGCACCCGGCCCTCGGCGATCCAGGCCTGGGCCCGGGCCCGGCTTACCCCTAGGGCCTCGGCCACGGCCTGGTCCAGGCGGACGCCCTCCTTGCGAAAGCGCACCACAAAAACCTATTTTAGCCAGGGCTTTCTCGCCCTATGGGCCCCCACCGCGGCGCAAGCCGCGGTGGGGTGTTAAAAGCTGTGCTCCTCCCCCGGGAACACCCCCTCCCTCACCTCCTCCGCGTAGCGCTGGAGGGCCTCCCGGATGAGCCTTCCCCCCTCCAGGTAGCGCTTGACGAAGCGGGGCTTGAACTCGCCGTAAAGCCCCACCACATCGTGGAAGACCAATACCTGGGCGTCCGTGTGGGGCCCGGCCCCTATACCTACGGTGTGTACGGAAAGCCTTTCCGTGATCTCCTTGGCGAGAAGGGCCGGCACCATCTCCAAGACCACCCCGTAGGCCCCGGCGGCCTCGAGGGCCAAGGCCCCCTCGAGGATGCGCTCCGCCTCCTCGGGGCGCTTACCCTGGAGCTTAAACCCCCCAAGCTGGCTTGCCGTCTGGGGCGTGAGGCCCACGTGGCCCATCACCGGCACCCCAGCCCGGGTGAGCCCCTGGACGATCTCCGCCACCTCCTCTCCCCCCTCGAGCTTCACCGCGTCCGCCCCGCCCTCCTTGAGAAGCCGTTCCGCTGCGGAAAGGGCCCGGTCCAGGGTGGCGTAGGAGAGGTAGGGGAGGTCGGCCACCAAAAAGGTGTCCGGGGCCCCCCGGCGGGCGGCCTTGGTGTGGTGGAGGATCTCCTCCAGGGTCACGGGGACCGTGGAGGGGTAGCCCAGGACCACCATCCCCAGGGAGTCCCCCACCAGGATGGCGTCCACCCCCGCCTCCTCCGCCAGGCGGGCCGTGGGGTAATCGTAGGCCGTGAGGTAGACCAGGCGCTTTCCCTTGGCGTGGCGGAACTCCTTCACCGTCTTCCGCACGGGTCTATCATAAGGGGGCGTGGACGACCTCACCCTCAGGCCCAAAACCCTGGACGAGTACGTGGGGCAAAGGCGGCTTAAGGAGAAGCTTCGGGTCTACCTCGAGGCCGCCAAGGCCCGCGGCGAGCCCCTAGAGCACCTCCTCCTCTTTGGCCCGCCGGGCCTAGGGAAGACCACCCTGGCCCACGTCATCGCCCACGAGCTTGGGGTCAAGCTCCACATCACCTCGGGGCCGGCCATTGAAAAGCCCGGGGACCTGGCCGCCATCCTGGCCAACACCCTGGAGGAGGGGGACATCCTTTTCATCGACGAGATCCACCGCCTAAGCCGCCAGGCGGAGGAACACCTCTACCCCGCCATGGAGGAGTTCCGCATGGACATCGTCATCGGCCAGGGGCCGGCGGCGAGGAGCATAAGGCTGGACCTCCCCCGCTTCACCCTCATCGGGGCCACCACCCGCCCCGGGCTCATCACCGCACCCCTTAGGAGCCGCTTCGGCATCGTGGAGCACCTGGAGTACTACAGCCTGGAGGAGCTTGCGGAAGGGATCCGGCGGGATGCCCGGCTCCTTGGGGTGGGCATCACGGAGGAAGCCGCCTTGGAGATCGCCCGCCGTAGCCGCGGCACCATGCGCATCGCCAAAAGGCTTTTCCGCCGGGTGCGGGACTTTGCCCAGGTGGCGGGGGAGGAGGTGGTCACCCGGGAAAGGGCCCTGATGGCCCTGGAGGCCCTGGGCCTGGACGAGCTCGGCCTGGAGAAGCGGGACCGGGAGATCCTGGAGGTCCTCATCCTCCGCTTTGGCGGGGGGCCGGTGGGGCTTTCCACCCTGGCCACCGCCCTCTCGGAAGACCCCGGTACCCTGGAGGAGGTCTACGAGCCCTACCTCATCCAGCAGGGGCTCCTGAAGCGCACCCCCCGGGGCCGGCTGGCCACAGAGAAGGCCTACCGCCACCTGGGCTTCCCCCCACCGGTGGAGCCCCTCTTAGAGCCATGATCCGGGCCAGTCTGGAAGAGCTGGACCTAGGGGAACTCTTAAAGGCCCTGGAGGCGAACCGGAAAAGCGCGGTGGTCACCTTCCAGGGGCGGATTTACGGCCGGGTCCACCTGCTTTCGGGGCGAATCCTCTACGCCCGCACGGAACCCGGGCCCCATCTGGGGGAGTACCTGGTGCGGCTTGGCCACCTCAGCCTGGAGGAGGTACAGGAGCTGGTGGAGCGCCAAGGGCGGGAGAACCCGGGCACCCCCTTGGGGGCCTTGGCCCTGGAGCTTGGGCTCATCGGGGAGGAGGAGCTTAGGGAGGCGCTTTGGGCCCAGGTCCTCGAGGCCCTGGCCACCCTCTTGGGGGAAAAGGAGGGGGAGATCCTGGCCGAACCCTTCAGCGAGGGCAGCCAGGTGGCCCTGCCCGAGACCCTGGACACGGGCGCGGCCCTCATGGAAGCGGCCCGCAGGCTGGACGAGTGGCGCCGGGGCCAGGTGGACCCGGACGCGGTCTTCCAGCTCGTGGGCGACCCCACCCGCCATCCCCTCACCCCCGAGGCCTGGGCGGTGCTGGAGCAGCTGGACGGGGTGCGGCGGGCCCGGAGCGTGGCCCTCCTCTCGGGCCTTCCCGAGGAGGAGGTCTACCACCTCCTCTACGAGCTCCTGGCCCGGGGGCTCATCCGTCCCTCCGCCCTGGCCCCGGAGGACCCCTTGGTCCTGGTCCTGGCGGAAAGCGGGGTGGTGCGAAGGCTCCTCCTTTACCTCCTAGAGGCCCACCGCTTCCGCGTGCAGCTCGCCAAGGACCTGGAAATGGCCCTCCGCCTCCTCAAGGAAAGGCCCAAGGGGGTCATCCTTCAGGGGGAAAAGGCCTTGGAGGCCGCCCGCCGCATCCGGGCCCTGCCCGAGGGGCGGCTGGCCTCCCTCTATCTGGTGAGCGAGACCCCTCCGGGCCTCCTCTTCCGGCCCCTCAGGGTCCTGCACCTGCCCAGGCCCTTAAGGGCCCAGGAGGTCCTAAAGGCCCTGGCCCCTCTTAGAGGGAAGGCCTAAAGGCCAGCGAGGACGAGGATTTCTTCCAGCGCGTCCTTTAGAGAGACCACCCGCACCCCCTTTACCGTCTGACCCATAAGAGGGCCGAAGTGGCGCCGGTCGCCCGTAACCAGAAGGGTGACCCCCGCCATCCAAGCGGCGGCCAGGATGGGCGCATCCTTCAGGGGAAGACCCCAAGCCTGGGCCCGCCGGACCAGGGCAGGCGGGGGCTCGGCCACCAGGACCCAGGCTTCCCGAAGGCCTTCGAGAACCGGAAGGACCTCCGGCCGCTTGGCCTCCAGGTTACGCCGAGCCTGCTCCAGAGCGTGGAAGGACGTGAGAAGGTCAGAGCCCACCCTAGGGGCCAGGGTAAAGAGGGCCCGCGCCCGGCCGTCCTGCCAGGCCGCGGCAAAAAGCACGTTGGCCTCCAGGAAAAGGTGCACCCTTAACGGGGAAGGGCCTCCAACCTACGCCGCTCCTCCTCCGTGAGGGCATCCTCTAGAAACGCCCACACCCGCTCTTCGGCGTACATCTCCACAGGGTAGACCCCTGCCGGACGCAGGAGAATGGCCCCTTCCGGAAGGAGCTCCACCAGTAAGTACCCCTCCCCCTCCAGGCCCAAGGCCCGAAGGATGCGCTTGGGAATAGACACCTGGCCCTTCCGGCTCAGCTTGGCCACTTCTATTCCTTTAGATTAAGTGCCCGGGCATTGAAAAATCCTCATGAGGCTCGGAGGAAGGGCATGCTGGACCCTCTTTCTGGGGTCCCCACCGAAGCGAAAGCTTCGGTGGGGCACTTAGCAGGAAACCGGGTTTCTTGGCCACAGGGCTTTCGCTCTCCCTCAGGAACCCCACGAGAGGAACGTTTCGGCGAGATGCCTAGTTCAACCGCCTTCCCCCCTGGAGCAGGGCCCGGGCCCGCTCCAAATAGGTGGAAAGGGCCACGTGCCACTCGTCCGTGGGGTGGAGGTAGGGGAGCACGGCCTCCGCCCGGGCCACCATCTCCTCGGGGTGGCGGTAGCCCAGCTGGGCCAGGGTGTCCACCACCATCTCCTGGGCCGCGGCCCAGTCCCGGCTCCCCTCCTCCGCGGCCTCCGCCGCCTGCCGATAGTGCTCCAGGGCCTCCTCCAGGTGCATGAGGTCGTAGGCGATGTGCCCGAGGACCAGGGCCCCCTGGGCCAAGGCCCCTTCCTCCATGGCCCTTTTCGCCTCCTCCTCCGCCTCCTGGTAGCGGCCTTGGCGGTAGAGGGCTTCGGCCAGGTCCGCCCGGGCCGAGGCCCGGTAGGGATAGCCCTCCTCCTTCAGGAGGACCCAGAGATGCTCCTCGGCCTCGAGGTAAGCCCCCTGGTCCAGGGCGGCCACCCCCATCTCGTGG
>NZ_JBBIMD010000004.1:0-53129 GCF_037444525.1 Thermus sp.
GAGCAGGGCCTGCAGAACCTGGGTTACCGTTTCCCTCACTGCTTCCCTCAAGATCATCTGGAGGGTATCCTGATCCATGGGGTACCTCCTCTCCCGTTGGTACCCCCATTCATACACATACCCTTACACATAATTCCTTACACGACCAGCCTCCCCGCCTCTATACTGATAAGGGTATGGATCTGAAGCTCCTCAGCCAACGACTGGAGAACCTCCGGGGGTATCTTTGACATCCCCGGCAAGGAAGCCCGCCTAAAGGAACTGGAACCCCGGCTGGAAGACCCGAGCCTCTGGCAAAACCCCGAGGAGGCAGGGAGGGTGAGCCAGGAGGCCGCCCGCCTAAGGCGGGTGGTGGAGACCTACCAGGGCCTTAAGGACGACCTCCAGGGGCTTTTGGAGCTCCACGAGGAGCTTCCCCCGGAGGAGCGGGAGGCCCTGGCCCCGGAGCTAGAGGAAGTGGGGCGGAAGGTGGAGGAGCTCTACCACGAAACCCTCCTCTCCTTCCCCCACGCGGAGAAGAACGCCATCCTCACCATCCAGCCGGGGGCCGGGGGCACGGAGGCCTGCGACTGGGCGGAGATGCTCCTCAGGATGTACACCCGCTTCGCCGAGCGGAAGGGGTTCCAGGTGGAGGTGGTGGACATCACCCCAGGGGCGGAAGCGGGGATTGATTACGCCCAGATCATCGTCCGGGGGGAAAGCGCCTACGGCCTCTTCGCCCCCGAGGCCGGGGTCCACCGCCTGGTCCGCCCCTCCCCCTTTGACGCCTCGGGCCGCCGCCACACCTCCTTCGCCGGGGTGGAGGTCATGCCCGAGGTGGACAGCAGCGTGGAGGTGGTCATCCGCCCCGAGGACCTGAGGATCGACGTCTTCCGCTCCCAGGGCCACGGGGGTCAAGGGGTGAACACCACGGATAGCGCCGTACGGGTGGTCCACCTGCCCACGGGCATCACCGTCACCTGCCAGACCACAAGGAGCCAGATCAAAAACAAGGAGCTGGCCCTAAAGGTCCTCCGCTCCAGGCTTTTTGAGCTTGAGTGGCGGAAGAAGCAGGAGGAACTCAGGAAGCTTCGGGGCGAGGTGCGGCCCATTGAGTGGGGGAGCCAGATCCGGAGCTACGTCCTGGACAAGCAGTACGTGAAGGACCACCGCACGGGCCTCATGCGCTACGATCCCCAAAACGTCCTGGACGGGGACCTCGAGGCCTTCATCTGGGCAGGGCTGGAGTGGAAGGCGGGGCTCCGCCAGGCCCCCCTGGAGGAGGAGGCCACCTAGGGACTAAGCCCTTCCCCGGGAAGGGGCCGAAGGGAGAGGGCCCCTTCCGCCTCAAAGCTCCGGCCCCAGGGGAAGGCCAGGCCCAAAAGTTCCAAGACCCCCCCTTCCCAGGGCACAGGCCGGAAGAGCCGGAGGGCTTCTTCCGCCTCCTGCGGCAGGGGCTCGGGAAACCGGGCCCTGACCCAGGGCCGCCCCACCTCCCCCCACCAGTAGGCGAAGTAGGCCTCCATGAGCCGCGCCCTCCGGCCCTCCTCATCGGGGAGGAAAAGCCCCCCCTGGGCCAGGGCGCTTCCCAGGTTGTTGGCAGGGGTGCCCCAGGCGGCGTAGGCGGCGAGGCGGGGGAAAAGCCCGAGGGCCAGGAGGTTTTCCACCAACCTGGGGTCCCCCCGGTTCACCCGGGCCAGGTCCACCAGGGCCACCCGGTGGGCCCCCATGAGCCTGAGGAGCTGGAGAAGAGCCCCCCTAGGCTTGAGCCCCCCGTAAACGTAAAGGACCAGGTCCGGCCCCCCCGAAAGGGGCACCCTCCGGGCCCCAGCGCTCTCCAAGAGCCGGGCCACCGTCTCCTCTAGGGGCAGCCCCTCGTAGGGGGTGACGTGCCCGGCCAGGACGGGGTCCTCGTAGACCACGGCCACCCGAAGCCCCGGCCTCAAGGCCCGAAGGAGGAGGACCTGCCCGGCCTCGTCCGCCCCAGGGCGGGTGGGGTACGGGAGACGGCGGGCTTCCTCCAGGGCGGGGGAGCCCCGCACCGCATCGTCCCAGGTGGCCTCGAGGTACACCCCCTTAAGCCCCAAGAGGGGGGCCACCCCCTGGAGCACCTCGAGGTTTCTATCCCTCTGGACGGCATCCCAACGGGGGATAACCCCAAAGAGGTAAAGCCGCCCCCCATACCGGGCCTTCCAGGAGAGGAGGGGCGCGAGGCGGGCCAGGGCATCCTCTTGGGGAAGGAAGAGGCGGCGGCTTTGGAGAAGCCCCCCATAGGCCAAGGCGTCCAGGCTCCCCACCAGGGCCTCCCCGGGGGTGGCGAGGAGCCAAGCCCGGAGGAGGGGGAGGTCGGCCCCTTCCGGGCCCCGGTAGAGGGCCTTAGGGGGGCAAAGGACCAGGCCATAGCGGCAAGGCCCCCAGTTGGGGGGCCGGTCGTCCAGGGGGAGGTAGAGGAACCGGGCCTTCCCCACCCCCCCAAGGAGGGCCAAAAGGAGGAGGAAGGCCATCCGGCCCAAGACCGCCCGTTTAGCCTGCGCGAACCGCCTCCCCGTGCCCCGCAAGGTAGCGCTCGGCCATCATGGCCGCCCGGGTGCCCGCCCCCACGCTGGTGGTGAGCTGGCGGTAGATGGGGTCGGCCACGTCCCCCGCGGCGAAGATGCCGGGCACGGAGGTGAAGACTTCGTCCCTCACCGCAATGTAGCCGTCGGGCCTAAGCTCCACCACTCCCTGGAGGAAGGCGGTGTTGGGCTCGTGGCCGATGAAGACGAAGACCCCATCCGTGGGGTAGACGTACTCCTCCCCCGTCTTCAAGTTCTTAAGGCGCACGCCAGTGACGTGGTCTTCTCCTAGGATCTCGGTGACGATGTGGGAGAAGAGGAAGTGCATCCTGGGGTTCTGGAAGGCCCGGGCCTGGGCCACCTTGTTGGCCCTAAGCTCGTCCCGGCGGTGGACCAGGGTCACCTTACGGGCAAACTTGGTGAGGAAAAGCCCCTCCTCCACCGCCGCGTCCCCCCCACCCACCACCACCACCTCCTTATCCCGGTAGAAGAAGCCGTCGCAGGTGGCGCAGGTGGAAACCCCCCGCCCGTAGAACTTCTCCTCCCCAGGCACCCCAAGCTTCCTGGGGGTGGCCCCGGTGGCGATGATCACCGCCCGAGCGGGGTAGTGCCGCTCAAACCCCCGCACCAGAAAACCCTCCTCCAGCTTCTCTATCCCCAGGACCTCGTCCATGACGATCCGGGCCACAAACTTCTCTGCCTGCTGCACCATGCGGCTCGCCAGCTCGGGACCGGAGATGCCCTCGGGGAAGCCGGGGTAGTTCTCCACCTCGTCCGTCTGGGCGATCTGGCCCCCGGGCAGGCCCTTCTCCAGGATGACCGTCTTGAGCCCGCCCCGGCCCGTGTAGATCCCCGCGGTGAGGCCCGCGGGCCCCCCGCCTACGATGACTACGTCGTACCGCTCCTCGCTTTGGGCACCGCCTGCCAGCCCGGTCAGGGTAAACTCCATGGCTTCCTCCTATGGACCACCTTACACCCTCCCATACCGGGAGGGGGTATTAACAGGTTCAGTTTGCATGGAAAAGGGAAGGGTGTCAAGGGAAAACGATCCGAGCCGCGCTGGTGACCCCAGGGGGATTCGAACCCCCGTCTCGGCCTTGAGAGGGCCGTGTCCTAGGCCTCTAGACGATGGGGCCGCGGTGCGGCTCGGACCGTTTGGTGACCCCAGGGGGATTCGAACCCCCGCCGCCGCCTTGAAAGGGCGGTGACCTAACCGCTAGTCGATGGGGCCGGGGTTTGGCTGGGGTGCGTGGACTCGAACCACGACCGGCGGATCCAGAGTCCGCTGTCCTGCCGTTAGACGACACCCCAGCGGTAGGCGCCCGAACCCTCGGGCCAACGGTTATGGTACACTCTAGAGGGTGAATTGGCAAGCCCCAAGCCTATGGAAGAGGCCCTTTTGGAAATCCTAACCCGCTATCTTTCTCCCCAGGCGGCAAGAAACCTCCTCCTAAAGGCCGCTAAGGGGGCCCTTCCCTCTACGTCCTGGGAATGGGCCCGGTTTCTGGAAGGCCCCCTCTGGCAGGAGCTCAGAGCCCTCCTGCCCTTTAGGGAGATGCCCCGGGAGCTCAAACGCTTCATCGGGGAGCTAAAAGCCCTGGCTCCCCAGGTGGCCGAGGAGGAACCGGAAGCGGAGGGGGAGGAGGACCTTCCCCCAGAGGTGGTGGACCTGGAAAGCCCCGAGGCGCGCCAAGCCCTGGCCCGTCGCCTGGCCCGGCTGGAAGGGGTGCTGGGGGTGGCGGTGGTGGGCCCAGGGGGACATGAGGAGCTCTTTGGGGGGGAAAAGCCTCCTTTTGAGGCGGTGCACTTCCTCTTGGGAAGGCAGGGCTACCGGGCTTTTTACGCCCTTTTGCCCCAGGGGCTGGTGGCCCTTAGGCCCTTGGAAGGGGGGTATGTAGGGGTCCTGGCGCGCAAGGAGGCCAACATCGGCCGCTTGCTCCACGCCCTGAGGCGGATCGCCACGCCCACGGAGGTTGGCGGATGAAACGAGGTTTAGCCTTCTCCCTTTGGTTGGTCTTGGCCTTGGCCGCATCCTTGCCTGAGTTTTACGATCGCTTGGAAGGCGCTCTGGGCCAGGTGCGGATAGAAGCGCAAACCCAAGCCCTTCCTGCCCTGGAACGGGCCCAGAGCCTCCTGAGGCAGGAGGGGGAGGCCCTGCCCCCCGTCCTGCGGGACGCGGCGCTTTTGAACCTACAGGAGGCCCGGCAGGCCCTCCTCCGGAAAAGCCAGGCCGACCTCGAGGCCCGGCTTCTTCTGGTGCGCCACCTTCTGGGGAAAGCCCTGATGGATGGCTTCCTAGCCGCAAAAAGGGAGGAAAGGGACGCCTTCTTGGGGCGCCTCGCCCGGGCCACGGGCCTACCCCAGGCCCTGGTGCAGGAGGTCCGCTCCCTCTCCCCCGAAGAGGCCCGCCGCCGCCTGGAGGCCCACTACCTCCAGGCCATGGCCGAGGACCTGGGCCGGGCCCTGGGTGCGGGCTCGAGGCCCGAGGCCTACCTGGCCCTGGCCCGGGCCTACGCCCGGTACCTGGTGATCCAGGACAGCCCCCAAAGCACCCTCAAGGCCCAGGATTTCGTCCAGGCCCTGGCCAAGGTCTCTGGGGGTGAGCCCTTCCGGGCGGAGGTGGCGGCTTTAAGGGAGAAGGCCTTGGCCTGGCGGAAAGGCCTCCAGCCAAGCCCCAAACCCCAGGCCCAAGCCCCTGTGCCCTCGCCCTCCACTTCTCCTCCCACCGAGACCATCCCCAGTGCACCCCCTTCTGCCCCGGCGTCCACCCCATCCCCTTCACCTTCTCGCCTCCAAACCGCCCCTAACGTGGAAACCTTTTACGTAGCCTCCTGGGCTTCTCCCGACCTGGCCTCCCGGATCCGTTCCGTGGCCTATGCTCTTGGATACAACTACGTCTTTGAGTTCCTGGCGGACCTAGACCGCATCGCCCAAAGCGTGGGCCTGGCCTCCAGCGCCGTAGGACGGGGGGACACCGAAAGCGCAAAGGCGCATCTGGCCTCCGGGCTTTTCCTTTTCCAGAAGAACGCCGAACCCATTCTCAGCTTGGTGAACCCAGACCTAAGCGAGCAGGTCCGAAGGGTGTTCGTAATCCTTTACCAAGCGCCCGGGGTTCGGGTTATAGACACCTTCATCCTCTACGATGCCCTCCTGGAACTGGCCCGCCAGTTCCAGGAAGGCCCCAGGTCCACCCCCTGGCTGAACTTCCAGCTCTTCCTCCTGAACCTAGCCGGAATCCCTAGGGCCACCTTCTTCCTCTTGGCCGCCGCCTTGGCCCTCTTCCCCCTTTACCTGGTCCGCCTCACCTTCGGGGGGCGGAACGTCTACTGGAACCTCCTGGCCCTGGCCTTCCTCCTCCTTTTCCTCCCCCTCCTCGCAGAA
The DNA here is from genome assembly GCF_037444525.1 of Thermus sp. Lineage (GTDB taxonomy): Bacteria > Deinococcota > Deinococci > Deinococcales > Thermaceae > Thermus. The sequence goes on from NZ_JBBIMD010000004.1 coordinate 5,916, forward strand.
GGGCTTTCTTACTTCGGGGCCATCATGGCGGACTACGGCAACCTCCCTTGGCTTTCGGCCCTAAACAACCTCTCCATCGGCCAAGGTTTTCTGCCTTACTTCTCCTGGAGCTTAAGCATCTTCCTGGTGGTGGTCCTGGCCACCGCGGGGCTTAGGGGCATCGCCGCCCAGTTCGGCCTCCTAAAAGAACGGGGGGCGGAGGTGGCCCCCACCGCGGAGAGGCGCCCTTCCGCCACCCTCACCAGCGAGACCATCGTGGAGTGGGACGAGGAGTTTTAAACACCCCCACCGAAGCTTTCGCTCCGGTGAGGGCCCCAAAACTACAGGGAGGGTGCCCAAACGCCTTACGCGGTCCCTCCTTTGGGAGAGGGGTCTTTACTCTAGCCGCGCGCCCGGGATCACCCCGTACCCCCGGGCCCAGTCGGCCGCGGGCATGGGCCTCCGCCCCTCGGGCTTCACGGTGAGGAGGCGGATGAGCCCCTTTCCGGTTCCCACCACCACCCCTTCCCGGTCCACCCCCTGGACCACCCCGGGAAGGCCCTCCCCCGCTTCCGGGCGAAGGGCCAGGGCCTGCACCCGCTTCCCCCCGTGGAAGAAGTAGCTTCCCGGCCAGGGCTGAACCCCCCGGTGGCGGTTATAGATGGCCTCCGCGCTTTCCCCAAAGCGGATCCGCCCCTCTTCCTTGGTGAGGAGGGGGGCGTAGGAGGGCTCCCCCTCCTGGGGGATGGGGGTGAGGTGGGGGAGCCCCTCCAGGACCCCCAGAAGGAGCTCTATCCCCTTATCCCGAAGCCGTTCGGAGAGGGCCACGGCATCCTCCTCGGGGCCGATCTCCGTGCGATAGACCGCGTAGAGGGGCCCGGTGTCCAAGCCCTCCTCCGTCTTCATGATGGAGACCCCCGTCTCCCTCTCCCCCCGGATGAGGGCCCACTGCACGGGCGCGGGGCCCCGGTACTTGGGGAGGAGGGAGGGGTGGAGGTTGAGGAAGCCGTAAGGGGGGACCTCCAGGAGCTCCTTGGGGAGGATCTTTCCGTAGGCCGCGGTGATCGCCACCTCGGGGGCCGCCTCCTTAAAGGCCTTTAGAAAGGCCTCGTTCCCCTTAAGGCGCTCGGGCTTGAGGACCGGAATCCCCAGGGCCTCCGCTCGCTCCGCCACGGGGCTTTGGGCGGGCCTCAAGCCCCGGCCCTTGGGCTTGTCGGGCCCGGTCACCACCAGGACCACGGGGTGGTGGGCGTGGAGGGCTTCTAGAACGGGCACCGCCCACTGGGGCGTGCCGAAAAAGGCCACCCTCATCGCCCGGCAAGCTCCTTTAGGAAGGCCCGGGCCTCCTTTTGGAAGCGGGTGAGCTCCACGCGGTTCTCCTCCAGAAAGGCCTCCCGCTTGGGCCTAGGGAGGCGCTCAAAGAAGAGGACGCCCTCCAGGTGGTCTATCTCGTGCTGGAAGACCCGGGCCATGTACCCTTCCAGCTCCAACGCGCGCTTTTGCCCCTCCTCGTCCTGGTACTCCACCCGGATGCGCTCCGCCCGGGGCACCTCCTCGGAGTAGAGGCCGGGCAGGGAAAGGCACCCCTCGGTGCCCTCCACCAGGCCCTCCCGGTGGGTGATCACGGGGTTCGCCACCACGTAGACCCGGCGCACCAGATCCCGCAGGGGCCTCTCGTCCTCTTCGGGCTCGTCCGCGTACTCCACCGCCACGAAAAGCCTTTCCGATAGCCCGATTTGGGGGGCAGCGAGGCCCACCCCACGGGCCTCAAACATGGTCTCCAGCATGTCCTCCGCCAAGCGCTTCACCCGGGTAAAGTCCTCCACCGGCCGGGCCTTTTTGCGGAGGATGGGGTCCCCATAGAGGCGGATGGGGTAGATCATCCGGTTCATTCTAGCGCAAGCCGCACCCTGCCCACCACACCCCCCACCGGGTAGACCCCAGGGGGGAGGCGGAGGGTCCAGGGACCTTCCACCTCCCCCGGCCGGAAGCCCCCTGGGGGCAGGGCCTCCACCTCCTCTAAGCCCTCCAGGGCCTCCCTAGGCCCCACCACCCGCACCCTTTTGGGGGCGAAGTCCAGAACCCTGAGGCCCGCCGGGGGGCGGAAGACCACCGACGCCTCCTTCAGGAACAGGGCCTCCCGCCTCTCCAGGACCCGCACCGCCCCCGGGGTCAGGGCCACCCCGGGAAGGGGGCCTTCGGGGCCGAAGGCGGTGAGGGGAACCGTCTCCCCCCCCAGGTCCAGCCCCACCGCGGCCACCGCGGCCTCCACCTGGCTCCTGGGCCCCCGGGCCTGGACCAGGGCGGGCTCCACCACCACCCAGGCCCCCTGGGCCAGGACCTCCACGGGCAGCTGGCGTTCCAGGATGGCCTCCACCCGCCCCTCCACCCGGGCCGGGCGCACCTCCAGCACCTCCACCCCCTGGGGCACGGCCACCCGTACCTCCCGGGCAAAGGCCCCTTCCGCCCCGGACAGGTCCAGGTAGGCGGAAACCGGGGGAGAAACCCCTTCCACCAAGGGGGCGGGGCCCCTGAGACGGAGGAGGACCTCTTTGGGCACCCCCTCGGCCACCTGCTCCGGGGAGAGCCCCACCACGGTGAGGGGCACGGAAAGGGCCCGCTCCACCACCGGGGCCCGTTCCCTCAGGGAGTTCCAGATCAAGAGGGCGGCCAGGAGGGCCAGGAGGAAGCCCACGACCTCACGCACGGGCCACCTCCTTGAGGCGCTCCCTAAGGGCCTCGAGGCTCAAGGGGGGCGAAAGCCGCCCCCCCTCGGCCACCCGGATGGCCCCCGTCTCCTCGCTCACCACGATGACCAGGGCATCGGAAACCTCGGAAAGCCCCAGGGCGGCCCGGTGCCGCGTGCCCAGGCCGATCTGGCTTTCGGAGATGGGGAAGACACACCCCGCGGCGAAGAGCCGTTCCCCCCGGAGGATGGCCCCCCCGTCGTGGAGGGGGGTGCCGGGGTAAAAAAGCGTTTCCAGAAGGCGGGCGGAAAGCCGGGCGTCCAGGATCTCCCCGCTCGCCGCGTACTCCCCCAAGGGGGTGCGCCGCTCTAAGGCGATGAGGGCCCCCCGCCGCTTTTCCGAAAGGCGGGCGATCCCCAAAAGGAGCTCCTCCAGGGCCAAAGGGCCCGAGGAGAGGCGTTGCCCCCGCCCAAGCCGCTCCAGAAAGGCCCTAAGCTCAGGCTGGAAGACCACGATGAGGGCGAAGGCCCCCAAGGTGGCGGCGTTCCCGAGAAGCCAAGAGAGGGTGGAAAGCCCCAGGAGGCTCGCCAGGAACCAGACCAAAAGGTAGACCAAAACCCCCCGGACCAGGTTGAGGGCCCGGGTGCCCGCCATGAGGCGGTAGAGGGTGTAGAGGAGAAGGGCCACCAGGAAGATGTCCAGGAGGTCGCGCCAGGTCACGGCCATGGCTAGATCAGGCTCTGCCCGGGGCCGGTCCAGGTGAGGCCAAAAAGCCGGGCCCAGGTGGCCCCAAGGTCGGCGAAGGTCTTTCGGGTGCCCAGATCCCCCTCCACCCCCGGCCCCACCCAAAGGAGCATCCCGTACTCCCGGGTGTGGTCGGTGCCGAAGAAGGTGGGGTCGTTGCCGTGGTCGGAAACCAGGAAGAGGTGGTCCTCCGGGCCCAAGGCTTCTAGAAGCTTGGGCAGGAAGGCGTCAAGCTCGCTTAAGGCCTGGGCGTAGCCCAAGGGGTCCCGGCGGTGGCCGTACTTGGCGTCAAAGTCCACCAGGTTAGTGAAGAGGAGGCCGTGGAAGGGCTCTTCCATGAGGGCCAGGGTTTTCTCAAGCCCATCCCGGTTGTCCTTGGTCTTCACCTCCCGGGTGAAGCCCCGGTGGGCGTAGATGTCGGGGATCTTCCCCACGCCGACCACCTCGAGGCCCCCCTCCTTGAGGAGGTCCAGGACGTTCCTAGGGGGCTCCAGGGCAAAGTCCCGCCTTAGGTCCTCCCGCCGGTAGAAGGCCCCAGGAGGTCCGGCGAAGGGCCGGGCGATGACCCGGGCCACCTGGTGCTCCCCCTTGAGGAGCTCCCGGGCTACCTCGGAGATGCGGTAAAGCTCCTCCGGGGGGATGATCTCCACGTGGGCCGCCACCTGGAAGACGCTATCCGCGGAGGTGTAGACGATGGGAAAGCCGGTCTTCAGATGGGCCTCCCCGTAGTCTTTGATGGCCTCGGTGCCGGAATAGGGTCGGTTCAGAAGCCACCCCCCCACCCCTGCGGCCTCGGCCCAAGCCCTCAAAAGCTCCTCGGGAAACCCCTCGGGGTAGGTGCGGAAGGGCCTTTCCAGGTGGATTCCCACGAACTCAAAGTGGCCGGTGGTGGTGTCCTTCCCCGGGTTCACCGCCCGCATGCGGCCAAAGGCCCCCTGGGGCCGGACCCTGGGCAAGGTGTGCACCCCTGGCACCCAACCGAGGCCCAAGGCGGCCAGGTGGGGAAGCACCACCCCGGTCTTCAACAGGGTGTGGTCCAGGGTGTCCGCCCCCTCGTCCCCGAAGAGGGGGGCATCCGGAAGGTAGCCGAGCCCCACGGAGTCCAGGACCAGGGCAATGACCTTCATCAGGACCTAAGCCCCTCGTCCTCCTCCTCCTGGGCCATGGCCATGATCTCCTCCGGGGTCATCTCCGCAAGGGCCCGGATGGCCTGGAACTCTTCCACCAGCCCCTGGATCTCCTCCATGGCCTCCTCCAGGGAAAGCTCCCCGTCCTCGTACTCGTCCAAAACCTCCTCAATGGCCTCCAGCACCCCCACCGCCGCGCTGGCCTGGGAGAGGGCCTGGGCCAGCTCGCCGAGCCGTTCCGCTAGGTCCATGGCCCCATGCTACCCCAAAAGCTCCGCAAGCCGGGAGAGCGCCCGCCCGTACTTCTTGGCGAAGGGGCCGTGGCGGTAGCTTTCGGGGAAGAGGGCCTCCAGGGGCGCCCCGGAAAGCTTGAGGTCCAGGCCTAGGTTGTAGATTTGGTCCACGAAGTGCACGAAGCGCAGGGCGTCGTTCTGGTCCCGTATGGGGGCAAGCCCGGCAAGGTAGATCGCGTCTAAATCCTGAAAGAGGTAGCGGTAGCGGATGGGGTGGAGGGTGCGTAGGTGGGCGAGGAGCTCAGGGAAGGTGTCCAGGCTCTTCCGCCTCGGGTCTTCCCGGTACAGGGCGAGAAGGGCTTCCTCCTCCAGGGGGTGGGGAAGGTGCTCCGGGTCCCGGTGGCGGTAGTCCTCCCCCTCTATGCGCTCCACGGCGAAGCGGCGGGCCAGGCTTTGGATCTGGTGGCGGAACTGGTCGGCGTTGAAGCGGCCCTCCCCTAGGGCCCCTGGGGGGGTGTTGGAGGTGGTGGCCACCCGCACCCCCCGGTCCATGACCAGGGCCAGGAAGTGGGTGGCCATCTGGGCGTTGCCGGGATCGTCCAGCTCAAACTCGTCTATGAAGAGGTACCGCAGGGCGGAAAAGCGCCGGGCCCCCTCCCTCAGGCCCATGAGGCCCAGGGCGTAGGTGAGCTCCTCAAAGGTGAGGAAGGCCTTGGGAAGGGGGGCCTCAAGATAGGCCGCCACCAAGAGGTGGGTCTTCCCCACCCCAAAGCCCCCATCCAGATAGACCCCCTGGGGCCCGGGGAGGCGGGGCCGGAGGAGGCCTTTGGGCCGGTCGTGGACCCAGCGTCGGAGGCGCTCCTTGGCCAGGGCCTGGGAGGGGTAGCAGGGGTCTGGGTGGTAACGGTCAAAGGTGGCCCCCTGGAAGCGGGGCGGGGGAACGAAGCCCTTTAGGAGAAGGTCCAGGTCCACCTCGGGGTGGCGGTCCACCAGGCGCATGGGGCTACTTTACACGCTCGTCCCTGGACGCAGAAAGGCGCCCATGCTACCCTACAGGGGTATGGTGCGGGTCTACGGCGTGCCCGGCTGCGGCCCCTGCGAGATCGTCAAGATGTTCCTGGCGCAGAAGGGGGTGCCCTACACCTTCGTCAACGTGCGGGAGGACCAGGAGGCGGCCCGGCTGGTGGCGGACCTGGTGGGAAGCCCCACCGCGGGGGTGGTGGTGGAGTGGGAGGGGAAGCGCAAGGCCATCCGCGGGGTTTCCCCGGCGGCGCTAAACGCCTTTTTGGAGGAGTATCGGAAGGGGGCCTAGGGGATTAGGGCCTCTTTGAGCTGCGCCAGGTGGTGGGCCTCGTGGTAGGCCGCGGCCCGGACCCAGCCCAAGGCGGTGAGCTCTCCGAAGAAGGGGTGGGGGAAGGCGGCGGGGTGGTGGGGGTCGGCCTGGGCCGCCTCCTCCAGGAGGAAGGCCCGGGCCCTTTCCAGAAGGGCCAGGGCCTCTTCCAGCCCCAAGCCCCCTTGGGGCCTCACCCCCTCGGGGGCCTGGGGCTTGCCGTCCCTAAACTCCCCCCGCACCGCTTGGGGCAGGGGGAGGGCCTCCCCTTGGCGCACCCGCCGAAGCCGGCGAAGGACACGGGCGGTGGAGTCCTCCACCAAGGCGATGTGCTCCGCCACCATCAAGGGGGTCCAGGCCCCTTCCCGCAAAGGGCGGGCAAGCCAGGGGGAGGGGGCTTGCTTGAGAAGGGCCAAGAGGGCTTTCCGGCTTTCCCCAAGCCGGTGCAAGGCCTCCTCCCAGGAGCCGTAGGCCTCGAGGTCCACCATGACGCCCCTATTTTACCCCGGGTATAATCCCCCCATGCTCACCGTGGACCTAACGGGGAAGAAGGCCCTGGTCATGGGGGTCACCAACCAGCGGAGCCTGGGCTTTGCCATTGCTAGGAAGCTCAAGGAGGCGGGGGCCGAGCTCGCCCTGAGCTACCAGGGGGAGCGGATCCGCCCCGAGGCGGAAAAGCTCGCCGAGGAGCTTGGGGGGGCCCTCCTCTTCCAGGCGGACGTGACCCAAGACAGGGAGCTGGACGCCCTCTTTGGGGGGCTCAAGGAGGCCTGGGGGCACCTGGACTACCTGGTCCACGCCATCGCCTTCGCCCCTCGGGAGGCCATGGAGGGGCGGTACCTGGATACAAGGCGGGAGGACTGGCTTTTAGCCCTGGAGGTTTCCGCCTACTCCCTGGTGGCGGTGGCCAAGCGGGCGGAGACGCTTTTCCGGGAGGGCGGGGGCATGGTCACCCTCACCTACTACGCCAGCGAGAAGGTGGTGCCCAAGTACAACGTGATGGCCATCGCCAAGGCGGCCCTCGAGGCCAGCGTGCGCTACCTGGCCTACGAGCTTGGGCCCAAGGGGGTGCGGGTGAACGCCATCTCCGCGGGGCCCGTGCGCACCGTGGCCGCAAGGAGCATCCCCGGCTTCACCAAGATGTACGAGTGGGTGGAGAGGGTGGCCCCCTTAAAACGGAACGTCACCCAGGAGGAGGTGGGGAACCTGGGCCTTTTCCTCCTTTCCCCCTTGGGAAGCGGGATCACCGGGGAGGTCATCTACGTGGACGCGGGCTACCACATCATGGGCATGGAGCTTTAAGCTTCAGTCTTCCCTGGCCCCCGGGGTAGTATGGGGAGGATGAGGCGTAAGACCCCCACGGTCTGGGTGGGCCGGGTCCCCATCGGAGGGGACCATTCCATCGTCGTCCAGTCCATGACCAATACCCCCACCGCGGACATCCCGGCCACGGTGGCCCAGATCCTGGAGCTTTACCGGGCGGGGAGCGAGATCGTCCGCATCACGGTAAACGACGAGGAGGCGGCCAAGGCCGTGCCCGAGATCAAGGGACGCCTTTTGGAAGAGGGCGCGGAGGTGCCTCTGGTGGGGGACTTCCACTTCAACGGCCATCTCCTCCTGCGCAAATACCCCCGGATGGCCGAGGCCCTGGACAAGTTCCGCGTCAACCCGGGCACCATGGGCCGGGGGAGCCACAAGGATGAGAATTTCCGGGAAATGGTCCGCATCGCCCTGGATTTGGGGAAGCCCATCCGCATCGGGGCCAACTGGGGGAGCCTAGACCCCGCCCTCCTCACCGAGCTCATGGACCAAAACGCCAAGCGCCCCGAGCCCAAGGGCGCGGAGGAGGTGGTCCTCGAGGCCCTGGTGGAAAGCGCGGTGCGTGCGTATGAGGCCGCCTTAGCCCTGGGCCTTCCCGAGGACCGGATCGTTCTTTCTGCCAAGGTCTCCAAGCCCAAAGACCTCCTCTGGACCTACCGGGAGCTGGCGCGAAGGACAAGGGCCCCCCTCCACCTGGGCCTCACCGAGGCGGGCATGGGGGTGAAGGGCATGGTGGCCAGCGCCGCCGCCTTAGCCCCCCTCCTCCTGGAGGGCATCGGGGACACCATCCGCATCTCCCTCACCCCCGCCCCCGGGGAGCCCCGGACCCGGGAGGTGGAGGTGGCCCAGGAACTCCTCCAGGCCCTGGGCCTTCGCGCCTTCGCCCCCGAGGTGACGAGCTGCCCTGGCTGTGGCCGCACCACCAGCACCTTCTTCCAGGAGCTGGCCCTGGAGGTGAACCGCCACCTCAGGGCCAAACTCCCCGAGTGGCGGCGGAAATACCCCGGGGTGGAGGGGCTTAAGGTGGCAGTGATGGGCTGCGTGGTCAATGGCCCCGGGGAGAGCAAGCACGCCCACATCGGCATCGCCCTCCCCGGCGCAGGGGAGGAGCCCAAGGCCCCGGTCTACGCCGACGGCAAGCTCCTCACCATCCTGAAGGGCGAGCGCATTGCGGAGGAGTTCATGGCCCTGGTGGAGGCCTACGTAGAAAAGCGCTTCGCATGAACCCTTTTTCCTTCCAGATCCTCGCCCGCTCGGGCTGGGCCCGGGCTGGCCTTTTCCACACCCCCCACGGCCCCGTGGAAACCCCTCTTTTCATGCCCGTGGGCACCCAGGGCTCGGTGAAAGGCCTCATGCCCAAGGACCTGAAGGCCATCGGAAGCCAGATCCTCCTGGCCAACACCTACCACCTCCTCCTCCGCCCGGGGCCCGAGCGGGTGCGGGCCCTTGGGGGGCTCCACGGGTTTGCGGGCTGGGGGGGGCCTTGGCTCACGGACTCCGGCGGGTTCCAGGTGATGAGCCTGGGCCACCTGCGCCGGATCGACGAGAAGGGGGTGGTCTTCCAGAGCCACCTAAATGGGGACCTGGTGGAGCTCACCCCCGAAGGGAGCGTGGCCGTGCAGGAGGCCTTGGGTTCGGACATCGCCATGGCCCTGGACGAGTGCCCCCCCTACCCCTCGAGCCGGGCCTACCTCGAGGCCTCCCTGGAACGCACCCTAAGGTGGCTGGAACGGGGCCTCAAGGCCAAGACCCGCCCCGACCAGGCCCTCTTCGGCATCGCCCAAGGGGGGACGGAGGCCGACCTAAGGCGGCGCTCTACCCTGGAAACAATCCGCTTTGACCTGCCGGGCTACGCCATCGGGGGGCTGGCCGTGGGGGAGCCCAAAGAGGCCATGTTCCGCATGGTGGAGCTCTCCACCGCCCTCCTCCCCGAAGGCAAGCCCCGCTACCTCATGGGGGTGGGCCACCCCGAGGACCTGGTGGCGGCCATGGGGCTTGGGGTGGACCTCTTTGACTGCGTCTACCCCACCCGCACGGGCCGCTTCGGCTACGCCCTGGTGCCGGAGGGGAGGCTCAACCTGAAGTCGGGCCGCCACCTGGAAGACCCCCGTCCCCTGGAGGAGGGGTGCGACTGCTACGCCTGCCAGACCTTCAGCCGGACCTACCTCTCCCACCTGGTGCGCTCCGGGGAGATGCTGGGGGCGGTGCTCCTTTCCCTCCACAACCTGCGCTTCCTCCACCGGCTCACGGAAGGGGCCCGGGAGGCCATCCAAAAAGGCCGGTACGGGGAGTTTGCCCGGGCGTTTGCCGAACGGCGCTTCGGCGAGACGGTGCCGGGGTGGTTCCGGGAAGCCCTGGCGGCGGGGGGGCACTGGTAGAATGCCCCTGGTATGAAAGCCAGGCTCCTCCTATTGGGCCTCCAGCACACGGTGGCCATGTTCGGCGCCACGGTTTTGGTTCCCCTGCTCACCGGGCTTAACCCCTCGGTGGCCCTCTTCACCGCGGGGGCGGGCACCCTGGTCTTCCACTGGGCCACGGGGGGCATGGTGCCCGTCTTCCTGGGCTCCAGCTTCGCCTTCATCGCCCCCATCCTGGCGGCCAAGGAGGCGGGCTTCTCCCTTAGCGCCATCGGGGGCGGTATCGCTACGGCGGGGCTGGTGTACGCCCTCCTGGCCCTCCTGGTGCTTCTCATCGGCTCCGAGCGGGTGCGGAAGGTCTTCCCACCCATCGTCACCGGCCCGGTCATCGTGGTCATCGGCCTGACCCTGGCCCCGGTGGCCGTGGAGATGGCCGCCAAAGACTGGCTTCTGGCCATCCTCACCTTCGCGGGGGCTCTGGTGAGCGCGGTGTTTTTCCGCGGCCTTTTCCAGATGATCCCCGTGCTGGTGGGGGTAGGGGTAGGGTACCTGGCGGCCCTCCTCCTGGGCCGGGTGGACCTCCTTCCCTTGCAGGAGGCCGCCTGGCTCGGCGTGCCCGCCTTCACCCCCGCCACCTTGGAATGGGGGGCCATCCTCCTCATCGCCCCCGTGGCCCTGGTGACGGCCATGGAGCACATCGGGGACATCCTCACCAACGGCCGGGTGGTGGGGAAGGACTTCTTCGCCCGCCCTGGGCTCCACCGCACCCTCCTGGGGGACGGCCTCGCCACCTCCCTGGCCGGGCTTTTGGGCGGCCCCGCCAACACCACCTACTCCGAGAACACGGGGGTGCTGGCGGTGACCCGGGTCTACGACCCCCGGGTCCTGCGCATGGCCGCCCTTTTCGCCATCCTCCTCTCCTTCTCCCCCAAGCTTGCCGCCCTCCTCCAGACCCTGCCCTCAGGGGTCCTGGGGGGGATCTCCATGCTCCTTTTCGGCATGATCGCCTCCATCGGCATCCGCACCCTGGCGGAGGCGGAGATTGACTTCACCCACAGCCGGAACCTCATCGTGGTCTCCGCCATCCTGGTCCTGGGCCTGGGGGGTGCTGTGGCCAACCTGGGCACGGTGCAGGTGGCGGGGGCGGCGGTGCCCCTAAAGGTAAGCGGCATGGCCCTGGCGGCCCTGGTGGGGGTGGTCCTGAACCTGCTCCTGCCCCAGAGCCTCGAGCCGCCAGAGCTTTCCACGGAGGAAGAGCGCCTACCCTAAGCGCCCTGCCCGCCCAAAAGCGCCCCTCCGCTGAAGACGCTCCCGGGGGGCTCACCCTTCCCGATAAAAGGGGCTTTTCTGGTAGTAATCCTCCAGGAGCACCTTCAAGAAGGCCGCGGCAGGCACCCCAAGGAGCGCCCCCATAAGGCCAAAAAGGCTCGCCCCCACCAGGATGGCGGCGATGGCGCTGATGGGGTGGAGCCGGGTGGCCCGCCCCACGATGAGGGGCCCGAAGAGGTGCCCCTCCAGCTGGTTGGCAAGCCAGAGGACAAAAAGGGCAAGAAGAGCCCCCTGCCAGCCCAAGGTGGCCGCAAGCAAAAGGGCCGGCACCCCGGAGACCAAAACCCCCACGAAGGGGATAAGGTTGAAAACCCCCGCCAGGAAACCTAAGCTTGCGGCCAAGGGCACCCCTATGAGCCAAAGCCCCACCCCCACGATCAGCCCCACCAAAAAGGCCACCACCAGTTGTCCCCGGACGTACCCCCCCACGCTCCGGTCAAGCTTCGCAGCAAGCTCGGCCACCAGGGGCTGGTAGGGTTCGGGAAAGGCCTTTAGAAAGGAGGCGCCGATCCTGGGGAGGTCGTAGAGGAAGTAGACGGAAAGCACCAAGGCGGTGAAGAACTGGAACACCCCCCCCACCAAACCCGTGAGGAAGCCCAGGAGGTTCCCCCCTTGGTCCAGAAGGAGCCGGAACCAGCCCAAAAGGGTCTGGACAAACCCTTGAAGGAGGTTTTCTAGGTTCTTCCCCGCCTCCTCCAGAATGGGGTCCAGCACAGGAGGCAAGGGAATGGAGTTTACCCTCTGCGGCAGGTCGGTGAACCAGGCCACCAAGGGGGCCAGGTGCTGGGGCAGTTCCTGGGCCAGGCGGGAAAGCTCCAAAACGGTCCTTGCGGTGAGGAAGGAGGCGAGGCCCAGGAAAAGGCCGAGGCCCAGGTAGACCAAGACCACCCCCAGGAAGCGGGGCAGGCGCCTCCTCTCCAAAAAGCGCACCACGGGGTGGGCCAGGTAGGCGAAGGCGAAAGCGAAGAGGAGGACCTTTAGGGCAGGCCAGGCCTGGAGGAAGAGGCGGAAGGCCAGGTAGAAGAGGAAGAGGTAGACCAAAACCCGCACGTAGGGGTTGGCCCACACCTGCCGGAAGGCCTCGCGCATGGGGGCTATTCTAAACCGAACAACGCCTTGGCCTTGGCCTGGACCTCCTCCGGCCCCAGGCCCTGGAAGAGGAAGGGCGACCGCTCGGGCTCCCCCTCCCAGACCTCAAAGAGGAGCCTTGGGGTCCCGCCCCCTAGGCCGGTGTTGCCCAGGTAGCCGATGGGGTCCCCCCGGCGCACCCTCTGGCCCACCCTAAGCCCGGGGTAGGGGGCCTTGAGGTGGGCGTAGACCGCGGTGCGGCCGTCCGGATGGCGGACCCAGACCTCGAGGCCCTTTAAGAGGTCCATCTCCTCGGGGCCCGCCCCCCCCTTCACCCGGTCCAAGAGCGCCCGGAAGGCCTCCGGAGTGGGCTCCTCATAGGCTTCCTCCACCCGCACCACCTCCCCCGTGGCCGCGGCCACCACCCCCATGCCTGCCACCACGGGCACGCAGGCGTCCCCCTGGAGGAAGACAAAGCCCGCGTTCACCCCCTTGCGGTAGGGCCTTGGGGCTCCGGGAAGGTTCTCCGCCCGGGCGGGGAGGCAGGCCCCGGGCAGGGGCAGGCGGTAGCCCTCAGGGGCGGCCTCGAGGCGCTCGCGCAGGGACGCCACCTCCGCCCTTAAGGCGCCCACCTGGCGGCCGCGGGCGGAAAAGGCTAAGGTCACCACCAGGGCGTAAAGGGCCAGGGCCAGGAGGAGGTAGTGCCCCGGCTTCCATCCACGGGGCCTGTCCATGCCCCCATTTAACCCCAAAAGGGAAACCTCCTGGGCCTTAGTGCCCAGGAGGGCTAAGCGCCTCGGTCCCCACGGGCCTTGGGGGAGGCTATCTAGAGGAGCTTCAGGAGCCGCTGCTTGATCTCCTTGGCGGAAAGCCCCTCCAGTTTAAGCCCCTTGGCCCTTTCCAGAAGCTCGTAGACCTTGGGAATGTGGCTCGTGGCCACGCGGAAGGTGATCTCTTGGCCCGCCACCTGGACACGGATCTTCTGGAGGTTGGGGTACTGGCGGCGCTTGGAGATGCCGGTGGTCTTCCGCCCCACGCCCCCTTCCCGCTTGGCCTTGCCCCGCCGCTGAATGGAGTTGGCCACGATGGGCCGCTTTCCGCTGATCTCACAGACCTTGGACATAGGAAACCTCCCCGCCCGAAGGCAAGCCCTTCGAGTATACCACAAGGAAACCCCTTTCCGGTAGACTCTCCCCATGCCCACGGTCCTGGTCCCCCTCCTCCTCGCCCTTGACCAGATTCTGAAGCTTTGGGCCCTGGAAAACCTCTCCCCTACCCCGAGGCCCCTCCTTGGGGACCTCCTCTACCTCACCCTGGTGCGGAACGCGGGGGCTGGGTTCGGCCTTCTGCAGGGCAAGGCCTTCCTCCTAGGCTGGGTGAGCCTCCTGGTGGGGGTCTTCCTCCTCTACCTTCTGGCCCGCCGGCGCTACCCCCTGGGCCTCACCCTAGGCCTCAGCCTGGTGGCCGCGGGGGCCCTGGGCAACGGCGTAGACCGCCTGGGCCGGGGCTGGGTGGTGGACTACCTGGACCTGGGCACCTCCATCCCCTTCATCGCCCAGTTTCCCGTCTTCAACCTGGCGGACGTTTGCGTAACCTTGGGGGCCCTCCTCCTCCTTGCCCCCAAACCCAAAAAGAGGCTCTTCTAAAGGAGCCTGGCGAAGCGTTCCAGGGCCTTTCTTAGGTTCTCCTCGCTGGTGGCGTAGGAAAGGCGCACATGGCCGTAGGCGGCGAAGTCCGTCCCCGGGACCACGGCCACCCCCACTTCCAGAAGCCTTTCCGCGGCCTGCACCTCGTCCTGGGCTATGGGGGTGGTGTCCAAGAGGACGTAGAAGGCCCCCTGGGGGCGGACGGCCCGAAGGCCCAAGGCGGATAGGCCCTCAAGGAGAAGGCCCCGCCGCCTCCGGTAGGCCTCCCGAGCGGCGGCGATGAAGGCCTGGGAGGCCTCGAGGTTGGTAAGGGCCTCCAGGGTGGCCCATTGGGCGATGGTGTCCGGGCTGGTGGTGGACTGGCTGGACACATCCGCCATGGCCTTGATCACCCCCTTGGGCCCGCAGGCGTAGCCGATGCGCCAGCCGGTCATGGCGAAGGCCTTGGCCGCCCCGTTCACCGTCACGGTGTGCTCGGGCGCCACCCGCCCCGGGGAGAAATGGGCCCCCTCGTAGATGAGGTGCTCGTAGATCTCGTCGGAGACTAGGTAGAAGTCGTGCTTTTGGGCAAGCCCGGCCAGGGCCTTCAGGACCTCCTCCGGGTAGACGGCCCCTGTGGGGTTGTTGGGGGAGTTCACCACCAGGGCCTTGGTGCGGGGGGTGATGGCCCTTTCCACCTCCTCGGGGTCGGGGACGAAGCCGGCCTCGGGGCGCGTCCGCACCTCCACCGGCACCCCCCCGGCGAAGCGCACCATCTCCGGGTAGCTTACCCAGTAGGGGGCCAGGACGATGACCTCGTCCCCGGGGTCCAGGATGGCCTGGAAGAGGTTAAAGAGGGCCTGCTTCCCCCCCACGGTGACGATGGTCTCCTCGGGGGAAACCTCCAGGCCGTTTTCCCGGCGGAACTTCTCCGCCAGGGCCTCCCGGAGCTCGGGGATGCCCGCAGGAGGAGCGTACTTGGTCTTCCCCTGGAGGAGGGCCCGCCGGGCGGCCTCCTTCACATGCTCGGGGGTGTCAAAGTCGGGCTCCCCGGCGGTGAGGGCCACCAGGTCCACCCCCTTTCGCCTAAGCTCCAGGGCCCGGGCGTTCACCGCCACCGTGGCCGAGGGCTTCATGGCCTGGACGCGTTGGGAAAGGCCGCGCATGGCTAAAGTATACCCGGCGATGCATGCTTTTTCCTTAAGGTCATTTGTCCCGTAGGGTAGACGCTACCTTAGAGGTATGGAGGTGGAGACCCGGAGGCGGCGCCACGCCCGCTACCTTCGCTTGGCAGCGGCCCATGCGGGGCCTCTGGGAATGGCCCTTCTCGGCCACCCCGAGCTCGCTCCCCTCTACCCCAAGGCCTACGGCGCCTGCCCGGGGGCGGAGGGCCTCCCCTGCGCAGGGGTGGGGGGGGAGCCTGGGGTCTGCCTGGTGCGCCGGCTGGAGCACCTGGCCCAAAGCGCCCTCAGGGGCGGGCTGAGACGCCGGGCCCAGGAGAAGGCCATAGTGGAGGGCCTCCTCCTCTGCGTGGCCCAGCTCAAAAGGGGCTTTCCCCGGGAGTTTCTGCCCGTGCTCTCCGCCACAGAGGCCGAGCTTCGGGCCGATCTGGAGTACCTGGAAGGGGCCCTAGCGGCGCAGGAGGAAGGCTAGCCCCAGGGAAAGGAGCCCGAGGGCGAAGGCCAGAAGGCTTTCCCGGCGGAAGGCAAAGCCCCCTTTGTGCACCGGGCGCAGAACCCCCGTCCGGTAGGCTTCGGCCTGGAGCTTGGGGTCTTTGGCCAGGAGGTCCACCACCGGGGGGCTACCGGGCGGGGCCATGAGGGTCCAGGGGCCCCCCTGGGGGCCCGTGGGCCTCAGGTACCAGGGGGCGAAGGGGTCAAAAAGGCCCACGGCCCCGTAGTAGCCGTAGGGGCCCGGGGGAAGGGAGGTTTCCACCTCCACCCACTCCCCCACCCTTCGGGCAGGCACCGCCCTCCTTTCCCCCTCAGAAGTCCTCTCCTCCGCCCCAAAGCCCGTGAGGAGGTAGGCCACCTCCCACCCCTCGCCTCCAGGGGTCCTTAGGCCCGTCCCCGAAAGCTCCTCCGCTCCGCCGGGGGCGGTGTCCAGGTAGAGGATCACCGTGGCCAGGCTGAACCCCAAGGGGCCCTCGAGGGGATTGGGGTAACGGGCGAGGCGCACCCGGAGGACCAGTTTTCCCTCCCGGGCCTCCCCGGCAAGGGCCAGGAGGTCGGCAAACCCCTCCCCCGCCTCCCGGTAGAGGGCCGCCTGGGGGTAGAGGTAGCCAAGGCCGTGGTCGTCGCCCAGGGGGTCTTGGAAGAGAAAGAGCACGCCCACCGTTATACCAGGTGGAGGAGGGCTTCCACCAGCTTTTTAGGGTCGTGCTGGGCCAGGGGGCCCTCCTCGCGGAAATCCCCCGTCACCACCCGTACCCCGTCCGCCTGGAAGGGCCGGGGGTCAAAGGCCACAGGGTAGCGCCCCTCCTCGGCGTAGCGCCTCAAGACCTCCTCGGGGATAGGGGCGGTGTGGACCAGGACCACCTCCGGGCGGCGGCCCAAGTGGTAGCTCACCGCCTTGTAGTGGTCGTAGGCGGTGTAGCTGTCCGTCTCCCCCGGCTCGGTCATGAGGTTCACCGCGTAGGCCAGAGGGGCCTTGGCCTCCTGGAGCGCCTTGCGCAGGGGGGCAGGGAGGAAGCTTGGGATGACGCTGGTGTAGAGGCTACCCGGCCCCAAGAGGATGAGGTCCGCCCGGCGGATGGCCTGGAGGGCCTCGGGCATGACCTCCTTGGGCTCGGGCAAAAGGGCCACCTCCCGCACCCGCCCCCCCGCCTCCCGCAAGGCCACCTCCCCCACCACCTCCCGCCCGTCCTGGAAGCGGGCGAAAAGGCGCACGGCCTCTGGGGTGGCGGGGAGGACCTGGCCCCTTAGGTTCAGGATGGCGTTCGCCTCCCGCACCGCCTCCGCGAAGTCCCCTGCCACCTGGTCCAGGGTGACCAGGAAGAGGTTGCCGAAGGTGTGGCCCTTAAGCTCCCCCCGGTCAAAGCGGTGGGCCAAGAGGCGGGGGAGGGCGGGGTGGTCGGAGAGGGCGGCCAAGCAGTCCACCAGGTCCCCCACCGCCGGGAGGCCGAAGGTCAACCTGAGCCTGCCCGTGGACCCCCCATCGTCCGTCACCGCCACGATGGCCGTGGCGTTGGCGGTGTGCTCCTTAAGCCCCTTGAGGACCCGGGAAAGCCCGGTGCCCCCCCCGAAGGCCACCACCCGGGGGCCGGCCTCGAGGCGACGGCGCACATAGACCCGCTCGGGCACCTCCTCGGGGATGGCGATGGCGGAAAGCATGCTCCGGTTCATGGCCCGCACCCCCCCCACGAGGAGGGCAAGGCCCAGGAGAAGGAGGGCCCAGGCCCACCCTCCAAGCCCCCAAGGGGGAAGGAGCTCCTTCAGGCCCAACCCGGAGAGGAAGACCCCCAGGGCGGCGAGGAGGGCGTAGCGCTTCACCCGCATCCCCGGGTAAAGCCAACGGAGGCTACTCCTTCTCCACATCCCGATGCACCACCTCGAGGGCGAACCGCCCGGAAAGCTCCTCCGCAAGCCGCTCCGCCACGGCCACACTCCGGTGCTTGCCTCCCGTACAGCCGATGGCGGCGGTGTAGGCCCTTCGGCCCTCCCGCCTGGCCCCTTCCGCCGCCAGACCCAAGGTGGTGAGGAGGGCGCGGTAGTAGGGCTCCAAGGCCTCCTGGAAGACGTAGGCCTTCACCCCGGGGTCCAGGCCGGTCCTGGGGCGGAGGAGGGGGTCGTAGTGGGGATTTGGGAAAGGGCGGACGTCCAGGACCAGGTCCGCCTCCTGGGGCACCCCCCACTTGAAGCCGAAGGAGAGGAGGCGGAGGAGGAACCCCCGTTCCTCCCCAAGGAAGCGGGCTAGGGCCTCCGTAAGCTCCCGCGGGGAAAGGTCGGAGGTGTCCAGGATAAGGTCCGCCCGGGCCCTAAGGGGGCTTAGGGCCTTCCTCTCCTCCCCGATCTCCTTGAGAAGGTTCCCGGCCCCCAAGGGGTGGAGGCGGCGGGTGAGGTTGAAGCGCCTGAGGAGGACCTCGGGCCTTGCCTCCAGGAAGATCACCGTGGGGCTAAGGGCGGCAAGGGCCGCTTGAAGCTCGTCCAGGAAGGTCCGGGCCCTCAGGTCCACCACCACCCCCGCCCGCTCCACCCCCCGGGCCTCTAGGCCCTGGTAAAGCCCCTGCCAGAAGGCGGGGGGGAGGTTGTCCACCATGAAGTAGCCCAGGTCCTCCAGGGCGTTTTTGGCCGTGGTCTTGCCCGCCCCGGAAAGCCCCGAGAGCACCAGAAAGCGCATGCCCTTAGCTTACCCGGGCCCGCCCCCGGTCCAGGAGGAAGAAGAGGAGGCCCGAAAGGAGGGCCAGAAGGGCCGAAAGGGCCAGGGCCTCCCTCCACGGGGTCTCCCCGGGGCGGCCCAAGCGCTCGTAGACCGCCAGGGTCAGGGTGGTCCACTCGGGCCGCCAGAGGACGAGGCTGGCCCCAAACTCCCCGAGAAGGGCGGCCAGGGCCAAGGCGAGGCCAGAGGAAAAGGCGGGAAGGAGAAGGGGAAGCTCCACCCGGAAAAAGACCCTTAAGGGCGTGGCCCCCAGGGTGCGGGCCGCCTGGAGGAGGCTTTCGGGAAGTGCCCTTAGGGAGGGGAGGAGGGCCCGGGCGAGGAGCGGGTAGGCCAGGAGGGCGTAGGCGGAAAGGAGAAGCCCCAGGGAGCCCCGAAGCGGGGGGTAGGCCACCAGGTAGCCGAGCCCCAAGGCCACCGGGCTCACCATGAGGGGGAGGAGGCCGAGGAGGTCCACCCCCCTGCTCCGCCGGGCGGCCAGGGCGTAGAGGAGGCCCAGGGGAAGGGCGAGAAGGAGGGCGAGGGCGGTGAAGCGGAGGGTGTTCCCCAGGGCCTGGGGGAGGGGCGTAAAGTCCTCCGAGGCCCAAGCGGAGCGGAAGGCCTCGAGGCGGAGCTCCAGAAGAAGGGCGAGGAGGGGGGCATAGAGGAGGAGGAGGGCCCCTCCCAGGAGGAGGAGGGCCCAAGGCCTCCGGTGGGGCCAGGGGCTTGGGGTGGGGGGTAAGGGGTGGGCGCGGAAGCGGAGGTGGAGGAAGGCGAAAAGGGCCAGGGTGAAAAGCTGGAGAAGCATAAGCCCCGCAGCCTCCCCCAAGGCCAGGCGGTGGGCCAGGAGGGTGTAGACCTCCACCTCCAAGGTGGCGTACCGCCCCCCGCCCAGGAGGAGGGGCACCCCGAAGGCGGAGAAGGCGTAGATGAAGATGAGGCTCCCCGCGGAGCCCAAGGCGGGGAGGAGGAGGGGAAGCCCCACCCGGAAGAAGGCCCTAAGGGGCGTGGCCCCCAGGGTGCGGGCCGCCTGGAGGAGGCCTTCCAAGGCCAGGAGGGTGGGGAGGAGGACCCTCAGGGCAAGGCCTAGGTTGTAGAAGACCGCGGCCCAGAGGAGGAGGAACAGGGTACCGTAGAGGTCCACGGGAAGAAGGCCCCGGGGCCCCGCCAGGGCCAGAAGGGCCAGGGCCACCACCGGGGTGGGGAGGACGAAGGGGAGAAGGGTGAGGGCGAGGAGGGCCTCCCGCCCGGGAAAGCGGTGGCGGAAGAGAAGGGCCAAGGGCAGGGCCAGGGCCAGGGAAAGGGCCGCGGAAAGGAAGCCGTACTCCAGGCTGAAGAGGTAGCGCCCCAGGTAGTAGGGGTTTTGGAGAACCCTGAAGACCCCCTCCCCCACCCCCAGGCGGAAGAGGGCGAAGAGAGGGTAGAAGAGGGCGAAGGCCAGGAAGAGGTAAAGGGGAAGGAAATTCAAAGGAGCACGCTCCTAGCGGAAAAATCCCCAAAAGAGTGGGGGAAAGGGGGCCACCGAGTGGTACTCCACCGAAGCGTTCGCTTCGGTGGAGTACCTCTTACCGCCGGGCCTTCCGCACCGCCTCGGGGCTTTGTCCTTGGAGGACCACCTTGGTCCACTCCTCAATCCAGCGCTCCCGCCCCTCCGCCATGCGCCTAGGGTCCAGGCGCACGCTGCCTAAAGGCTCAGGGGCAAAGCGGAAGACCTCGGGGAGCCTGGCGTCCCGCCGGGCGGGGTACATCCACATCTCCGTGGGCAGGTTCTCCTGGACAGGGCGGGAGAGGAGCCAGTCTATAACCTTGCGGGCGCCCTCCAGGTTCCTCGTCCCCTTCAGGATCCCCGCGAACTCCACCTGGAAGAAGGAAAGCTCCGGAAGGAGGTTCCCCGTGGGGGGCTCTTGGTAGCGCCCCTCGGAGTAATAGACCTCGGCCGCGGGGCTTGTGGTGTAGGAAACCACCAGGGGCCGGTCCCCCTTGTAGAGGCTGAAGTGGGTGTAGTAGGCCTCGCTCCAGCCCTTGGCCACCCGCACGCCCCCGTCCCGCAAGGCCGCCCAGAAGTCCAGGTACCCGTCCTCCCCGAAGCGGCCCACGGTGGCCATGAGGAAGGCCAGGCCAGGGGAGCTGGTGGCGGGGTTTTGCACCACGAGGAGCCTGGCGTACTCGGGCCGGGCCAGGTCCGAAGGGGTTTTGGGAAGGGGGCGGTTCTGGAAGTAGGCCTTGTGGTAGTTCAGGCTCACCCAGCCGTAGTCCACGGGCAGGGCCCGGAAGGTGGGGTCTAGGAGGAGCGTGGCCTTTAGGTTTCCGATCTCCGGGCTCCGGTAGGGCAGGAGGATATCCGCCTCCAGGGCCCGGGAGAGGAAGGTGTTGTCCAGGCCGTAGAGGACATCGGCAATGGGGGCATTTTTGGTGAGGATGGCCCGGTTTAAAACCTCCCCCGCGTCCCCCGCCTTGAGGATACGGAGCTTAAGGCCCGTCTGCCGTTCAAACTGGGCGATGAGCTCTTTGTTCAGGGAGAAGCTCTCGTGGGTGAGGAGCGTGACCTCTTGGGCCAGGGCCAAGGCCAAAAGGACCAGGAGCGAAAGGAGTTTTTTCATGGTAACCCTCCTGTCACCGGGAGGGCGTCACCTTCCCTACGCCGGCATTACCCGGATCAGGTTCCAAGGGTCTTTCTCAGCCCCCAAGGGGGCACCCCCGGTGACGGGACCATTCTATCAGGTGAGGCTTCCCACCAGGGCCCTAAGGGCCCGCCCAAGGGCGGCCTCAAAGGCCTCGGGGGCGTCTATCCAGGGGTAGTGGCCTGCCCCCGGCAGGACCTGGAGGCCCGCGGAGAGCCTTTCGGCCACCTCCTCCGCGTAAGGGTAGCTGGTGCCGTCCTTCTCCCCCACCAGGATCTCCACCGGGCGCCTCGAGGGGCGGAGGTAGGGGGTGTAGTCCAGGCGCCAGAGGCCGTTTTGGAAGAAGGCCAGGGCGGGGGCATCCGGACCCAGGATCCCCGAGCCCTCCACCACCCACTCGTACTCCATGCGGCCGTGGGGGGTGGGAAACATGAGCCGGTCAAAGAGGGCCTTGGGCTCCGCCCGCTCCAGGGCGGCCTTCAGGTTGGCCTCGGGGTCGGGAAGGGGGTCAAGCCCCGCGGCCTCGGCCAGCCGGGCCGCAAGCCAAGGGAAGCTCACCCAGGGGCCGAGGAGCAGAATCCCTTCCACCCCGGGGTAGCGGCGGAGGACCTCCAAGGCCACGATGGCCCCGAAGCCGTGGGCCAGAAGGCGGAAGCGCTCCAGGTCAAGGGCCTCGGCCAGGGCCAGGGTGTCCTCCACCAGGGCATCTATGGTGAAAAGCCTGGGGTCTGGGGGAAGCTCCAGGCTCCGGCCCGAACCCCGCTGGTCAAAGTAGACGGTGCGAAAAGCCCGGAGGTGCTCCCCCAGGCCCTCACGGAGGGCGTAGGCGTTCCCCCCAGGCCCCCCGTGCAGGACGAGAAGGGGGGGTGCCCTGAGGTCCCCCACGTCCTCCACGTAAAGCTCCGCTTCCCCTACGGGGATGTACCCGATCTCTTCCCGCATCCCCTATAGACTACCCCCTCCTTTAGGGTGAAGGCCCAAACCTTAACCCCGGGGAGAGCGCGGGCCCGGGCCAGGGCCTCCTCCCCCGCCCCCAGGACCTGGAGGAGGAAGACCCCTTCCCCCTCAAGAAGCCAGTAGGGATGGGGAAGGGTCCGGGCGAAGACCCTAAGGGCCTCGAGGTCCTGCCCCTCCACGAAGACGACCCTCACCCTTCCCTCCAGAGGCGGCTATAGAGGAGGATGGCCGCGGACTCCTCCAGGGTGGTGAGGAGGCTAAAGGCGTGGAGGAGGGCCTCCTCGGGCTTTTCCTTCTCCGAGCGGGCGAAGGCCCCATGCCCCCTTAGGAGACAGGCCGGGCGGCGCTTCAGGGCCTCCGCCACCGCACGGGCGGCCTCCTCCGTGGCGGAAAGGGTCTTGGGGGCGAGAACGGGGACCTCCTCCAGGTAAAGCTGGCCCTCGAGGTCCAGGGGGACGAGGGTTTCCAGGTGCAGGGAAAGGGCCACCGCCACCCGGGGATGGGCGTGGACGATGGCCCTGGCCGCCGTGTCCCGGTAGACCGCCCGGTGGATGACGCTCTCCACGCTGGCCCCCCGGGGGATGGGGCCATCCAGGGGCACCTCCAGGAGGTCCTCCGGCGTGAGGTGGGCCTTCTGCACCCCGCTTCGGGTGATGAGGAACCCCTCCTTGGTGCGCACGGAGAAGTTCCCCGCGGTGGCGGAGATGAGCCCTTGGGCGAAGAGGTCCTCCCCCACTTGGCGAAAGGTGGAAAAGAGCTTGGCCAGCATAGGAAAGGGGCGGCCCGCAGGCCGCCTTGGGGGCTAAAGGGCCTTCCCTGGCTGCTCCCGGCGCGCGGGGCGGCGGGCCGGGCGCTCCCGGGCCTCCACCGCCTCCTTGCGGGCCTCCTCCAGGGCCTTCAGGGTCTTGCTGTCCACTACCTGGGTGAAGCGGACAAAGTCCGAGCCCGTGCCCGCGGGGATCAGGCGGCCCAGGATGACGTTTTCCTTGAGGCCGATGAGCTCGTCCTTCTTCCCGGCGATGGCCGCCTCGGTGAGCACGTGGGTGGTGTTCTGGAAGCTGGCGGCGGAGAGCCAGCTTTTGGTGGAGAGGGCGCTCTTGGTGACGCCCATGAGGAGGGGTTTCCAGGCCACGGGGGTCTTGCCCTCGGCGATGAGGCGCTCGTTTAAGGCCTCCACGTCCCAGCGCTCCAGGACCTGGCCCTCCAGGAGGCGGCTATCCCCGGGGTCCGTGACCTCCACGTACTTGAGCATCTGCCGCACCACGATCTCAATGTGCTTGTCGTGAAGCTTCACCCCCTGGGCGCGGTAGACCTTCTGGATCTCGTCCACCAGGTAGCGCTCCACCGCCTCGGGGCCCTTGGCCTCGAGGAGCTGGTGGGGGTCAATGGCCCCGCGGGTGAGGGGCTGGCCGGCCTCCACGTAGTCCCCGTCCTTAACGAGGAGCCGGGCCTCCTTGGGGAGCTTGTACTCCTTGCTGAACCCCTCGGACTCCACGAAGACGGAAAGCTTTTCCTCCGTCTCCTCAATGCGCACCACCCCGTCGATCTCGGAGATCACCGCCTTGGCCTTGGGGCGGCGGGCCTCAAAGAGCTCAATCACACGGGGCAGACCCTGGGTGATGTCCGTGCCCGTGGCCACCCCGCCGGTGTGGAAGGTGCGCATGGTGAGCTGGGTGCCGGGCTCGCCGATGGACTCCGCGGCCACCACCCCCACCGCCTCCCCGATGGACACGGGGCGGGCCATAGAGAGGTCGTAGCCGTAGCACTTCTGGCAAACCCCGTAGCGGGTCTGGCAGGTGAGGGGGCTCCGCACGGGCACCTCCTGCACCTCCCCCGCCTCCGCGGCCCGGATGAGGAGGTCCACGTCCTCCAGGGTGAGGTACCGCCCCTCCCCCAGGACCTGGCCTAAGGCCCGCACCTCCCGGGCCAGGACCCGCCCGTAAAAGCCGGACTCAATGTCCGAGCGCTTGCGCAGGCGGCGGGTGCGGGTCACCTCGTCGGGCTGGAAAAGGGGCACGCTGATGTAGTTGGTGGTGCCGCAGTCCGCCTCCCGGACCACGATCTCGTGGGCCACATCCACCAGCTTGCGGGTGAGGTAACCGGAGTCCGCGGTGCGCAAGGCGGTGTCCGCCCCGCCTTTGCGGGCCCCGTGGCTGGAGATGAAGTACTCGAGGACGGTAAGCCCCTCGCGGAAGGAGGAGCGCACCGGCACCTCAAAGGTCTCCCCCGAGGGCTTCTGCATGAGGCCGCGCATGCCGCAAAGCTGGCGGATCTGCTGAGGGTTACCCCGGGCCCCGGACTGGGCCATCACGTAGAGGGGGTTGAAGGGGTAGTTCTCCTCAAAGTTCTTGAAGACCGCCTGGGTGACCTTCTCCGTGGTCTCGGTCCAGAGCTGGATCACCTGGTCGTAGCGCTCCCGGTCGGTGAGGAAGCCCATCTCGTAGGCCTGCTCAATCTGCATGAGCTTCCGGTCGGCCTCCTCCAGGTACCTCCGCTTCTCCTCCGGGATGACCGCGTCGTCAATGCCGATGGTGATCCCACTGGTGGTGGAGAGGGTGAAGCCGTAGTACTTGAGGGCATCCAGAAGCCGGGCGGTCTTCTCCACCCCAAGCCGGAGGAAGGAGCGGTAGACCAGGTCCTTCAGGGAGTTCTTCTCCTGGGGCACATCCAGCTGGATGAGCTCCTGGGCCACCTTCTCATCCCCCACCGCCTCGGCCACGATGCGGGCGAAAAGGATCCGGCCCGGGCTCGTCTCCAGCCTCCGGCCCATGTAGCGCACGGTGACCACGTCCTGGAGGTCCAGAAGGCCATGGGCCACCGCCAAAATGGCCTCGTCGGGGTTGGCGAAGACGAACTTGAGCCGCCCCACGCTGGTCTCCTGGCCCGCCACCTTGATGGGGGCGTTCAGGGCCACCTCCCCCCGCTCGTAGGCCTGGAGGGCCTCCTCAGGAGTGGCGAACTCCAGGCCCGCCCCCTTCTTCTCCCGCCGCACCTGGGTGATGTAGTAAAGCCCCAGGATGATGTCCCGGCTGGGCTTGGCGATGGGCTCGCCGGAAGCCGGAGAGAGGAGGTTGTGGGCGGAGAGCATCTGGATGCGGGCCTCCGCCTGGGCAAAGGAGGAAAGGGGCACGTGCACGGCCATCTGGTCGCCGTCAAAGTCGGCGTTGAAGGCCTCGCACACCAGGGGGTGGAGCTGGATGGACTGCCCCTCCACCAAGACGGGCTGGAAGGCCTGGATCCCCAAGCGGTGGAGGGTGGGGGCCCGGTTTAGGAGGACCACCTTGCCGTGAATGACCTCCTCCAGGGCATCCCAAACCTCGTCCTTGATGTCCCGCTGCCTTTCCAGCATGCGGCGGGCCGCCTTGACGTTGGCGGCGATGCCCTTCTCCTCCATCTTCTTGAGGAGGAAGGGCTTGAAGAGCTCCAAGGCCATGCGCTTGGGCAGGCCGCACTGGTGGAGCTTGAGCTGCGGGCCCACCACGATCACCGAGCGGCCCGAGTAGTCCACCCGCTTGCCCAGGAGGTTCTGGCGGAAACGGCCCTGCTTGCCCGAGAGGATGTCCGTGAGGCTACGGAGGGGCCGGTCGGAACCGGGGTTGGTCACCGGGCTTCCCCGGCGGCCGTTGTCCAGGAGGGCGTCCACCGCCTCCTGGAGCATGCGCTTCTCGTTGCGGATGATGATCTCCGGGGCCCCCTGGGCCAGAAGCTTCTTCAGGCGGTTGTTGCGGTTGATGAGGCGACGATAGAGGTCGTTGAGGTCGGAGGTGGCAAACCGGCCCCCGTCCACCTGGACCATGGGGCGGAGGTCCGGGGGCAGGACGGGGACGGCCTCGAGGACCATCCACTCCGGCCGGTTGCCGGAGTCCAGGAAGGCCCGCACCACCTCCAGGCGCTTCCTGGCCTTGGCCCGGCGGGCCCGGGAGGGGTGCTTCATCTCCTCCAAAAGCTCCGCCTCCAGCTTCTCCAGGTCAAGCTCCTTAAGAAGGGCCTGGATGGCCTCGGCCCCCATGCGGGCGTCGATATCGTAGGACTCCACCACCCGCACCACGTTGCGGATCAGGTCCACCTCCACCCGGCCGTGGATCTCGCTCTTCACCCGGCCGCCATCGGCCAGGATGTCCCCGGGGGCCACCCGGTCCCCGGTGGTGACCTCCACGTCGTCCTCAAAGGGATAGAGGCGGGCCTTCATCACCACGATGCTGGCGGGCTCGTGGAGGTGGACGATGCCCTCCGCCTCGGCCACCACCTCCTCCTCAGGGTCAGTGGCCGCCACCACCCTTTCGCCCGGCATCACCCGCGCCCCCTCGGGGACGACCACGTTCATGTGGGGCGTGATGGGGTAGTCCTTGGGCTCCGTCCACTCCAGGAAGAAGGTGAGGTAGACCGTCTCCCCTTCCTCCTCGGCCTCCACCTCCTTGGCCGCCACGTGGCGGGGCATGCGGAGAAGGCCCTTCGCCTCCGCCAAGGGCTGGCCCCGCTCCACCACCTCCCCGTGGACCACAAGGGGCTCCGCCCCCACGGGGAGGAAGTAGCGGACCACCACCTCCTCGCCCTGGCGCAGGAGGAGGAGGTGCCCCTCCTCGCCCAGGGGCAGGACCTCCACCACGCCCTCCTCCTCCGCGCGGAAGAGGTAGGGCTCGGCCAGTTCCGCCACCACCTCCCCCGGGCGGTAGGCCTCCTTTTCCACCCAGGCGGAGAGGGGGATGCGGAGGCCCGCCCGCTCCTTCCTCAGGTACTCAATGCGCACCCGGCGGGGGAAGCGGTAGAGGGCCACCCCATCCATGCGGCTCACCACCCCGGGGGCCAGCTCCTGGCCCTTCACCACCTCCTCCCCATCCTTCACCAGGGCGTCCACCCCAGTGGGGATGGGGTAGGTCTCCTGCTTGCCGTAGCGGAGCTCCCGGTACTCCTCATCGGTGAGGAGCTGTTTCTTGGCCACGGGGATGCCGTTTAGGACAGCCCCCTTGGGGTCCAGGACGATGTACTTGCTGAAGTAGAGGACCTGCTCCAGCTCGGTGGCCGAGAGGTCCAGGAGGGTGCCGATCTTGGAGGGCACGTCCTTCACGTACCAGATGTGGGCCGCGGGGGTGGCGAGCTCAATGTGGCCCATGCGGTAGCGGCGGACGATGCTCCTCGTCACCTCCACCCCACACCGCTCACAGACCTTGCCCTCAAAGCGCTGGCGCTTGTACTTGCCGCAGGCGCACTCGTAGTCCTTGGTGGGGCCGAAGATGCGCTCGTCAAAAAGCCCATCCCGCTCGGGCTTGAGGGTGCGGTAGTTGATGGTTTCGGGCTTCTCCACCTCCCCGTAGCTCCAAGAGCGGATCCTTTCCGGAGAGGCCAGGGCAATGCGGACCTTGCGCACTTCCTTTTTCATCCTTCCTCCTAATCCTGCGCCGCTAGCGCTTGGAGGCCAAGCCTTCAAAGATGTCCACGGGGTTGTCCCGCTCGTCCAGGGTTTCCACGTCCAGGGCCAGGGCCTGGAGTTCCTTCACCAGCACGCGGAAGGACTCGGGCACCGAGGGCTCGGGCACGTCCTCCCCCTTGATGATGGCCTCGTAGGCGGCGTTGCGGCCCTCGATGTCGTCGGACTTGAGGGTGAGCATCTCCTGCAGGGTGTGGGCCGCCCCGTAGGCCTCGAGGGCCCAGACCTCCATCTCCCCGAAGCGCTGTCCGCCAAACTGGGCCTTACCCCCAAGGGGCTGCTGGGTGATGAGGGCGTAGGGGCCGGTGGAACGGGCGTGCATCTTGTCCTCCACCATGTGGTAGAGCTTCATGATGAACATCTGCCCCACCACGATGGGGCCCTCGATGGGCTCCCCCGTGCGGCCGTCGTAGAGGACCACCTTGCCCTGGGTGAAAAGCTCCTTCAGCTGCTCCTCCGGGGAGGCCCCCGCGGTCACCAGGCCGAGCTTTTCCGCCCGGGCCAGGACCTCCTTCTCCCGCTTGTCCACCCCGAAGCCCGCCTCCTTGCGGCGCTGGAAGTAGAGGTCAAAGGCCTCGGCCAGGAGGGCCTTGATCTCCGGCTCCGTGGCCCCGTCAAAGACCGGGGAGATGTAGCGCTGGCCCAGGAAGTAGCCCGCCAGGCCCAGGTGGGTCTCCAGGATCTGCCCCAGGTTCATCCGGCTGGGCACGCCTAAGGGGTTCAGGATGATGTCCACAGGGGTGCCGTCGGGCAGGTGGGGCATGTCCTCCACGGGGAGGATCTTGGCCACCACGCCCTTGTTCCCGTGGCGGTTGGCCAGCTTGTCCCCCACCTGGAGCTTGCGCTTTTGGGCCACGTAGACCCGCACCACCTCCCGCACCCCGGGCTTCAGCTCCACCCCGGGGTCGCCCCTGCGCAGGCGCACGGTGCGCACCACGATCCCACCCTCCCCGGGGGGCACCCGCAGGGAGGTGTCCTTCACGTCCCGGACCTTCTCCCCGAAGATGGAGTGGAGGAAGCGCTCCTCGGGGGAGGGTTCCTGCTCCCCCTTGAAGCTGGTGCGGCCCACCAGGATGTCCCCAGGCTTCACCTCCGCCCCGATGCGGACCACGCCCTCCTCGTCCAGGTCGCGTAGGGCGGCCTCGGAAAGGTGGGGGATGTCCCGGGTGATGTGCTCGGGGCCGAGCTTGGTGTCCTGGGCCTCGATCTCGTAGCGCTCAATGTGGATGGAGGTGTAGAAATCCCGCTTCAGGAGGTCCTCGCTGATGACGATGGCGTCCTCAAAGTTGTAGCCGTCAAAGGGCATGATGGCCACCAAGACGTTCTGCCCCAGGGCCAAAAAGCCCTCCTCGGAGGCGGGGCCGTCTGCCAGGAGGTCCCCCTTCTTCACCCGCTGCCCCACCACCACCCGGGGGCGCTGGTCCAGGGCGGTGCCCTGGTTGGAGCGCACAAAGCGGCGCAAGGGGTACTCCAGGAGGCGGCCGTCCTCGTAGCGGACGGCGATGCGGTTGCCGTCCACCGCCACCACCTCCCCGTCCTCTTCCGCGTAGAGGGCGGCCAGGCTGTCCCGCACCACCCGCTCCTCGAGGCCCGTCATCACCACCGGGGCCTGGGCCCGGATGAGGGGCACGGCCTGGGTCTGCATGTTGGACCCCATGAGGGCCCGGTTGGCGTCGTCGTGCTCCAGGAAGGGGATGAGGTTGGTGTTCACGGAGAAGACCTGTTTGGGGGAGACGTCCATGAACTCCACCTCGTCCGGGGAGACGATCACGGGCTCTCCCCGGCGCCGGGCCACCACCCGCTCGGTGGCGATACGGTTCCCCTCCAGGGGGGTGTTGGCCTGGGCGATGGTGTAGCGGTCCTCCTCCGTGGCGGTCATGTAGACCACCTCGTCCGTCGCCACCCCGTCCTTCACCCGGCGGTAGGGGGTGCGGATGAAGCCCAGCCCGTCCACCCGGGCGTAGGCCGCCAGGGAGGTGATGAGGCCGATGTTGGCCCCTTCCGGGGTCTCCACCGGGCAGATGCGGCCGTAGTGGGTGCGGTGGACGTCGCGCACGTCAAACCCCGCCCGCTCCCGGGTGAGGCCCCCAGGGCCCAGGGCGGAGATGCGGCGCTTGTGGCGGAGGGAGGAGAGGGGGTTGGTCTCGTCCTTGAACTGGGAAAGCTGGCTCCGGCTGAAGAACTCCCTAAGGGCCGCTTCGAGGGGGCGGCTGTTCACCAACTTGGCGGGGGTCAAGGTGTCGGCGGAACCCATGACCATCCGCTCCTTGACCCCCCGGGCAAGGCGGGAAAGCCCCACCCGGAACTGGTCGGCCATGAGCTCGCCCACGGTGCGGATACGCCGGTTGCCCAGGTGGTCGATATCGTCCACCTCGTGCCCCAGCACCCCCGCGGTGAGGACAAAGAGGTAGCGCAGGGTGGGGAGGAAGACCTCGTCCTTGAACTCCCCGTCCTCAAACCGGGCCAGGGTGCGGCCGGAAAGCCTAACCCCGAGCTTCTCCTCCGCCTTGTACCGGCCCGCCTCCCCTAGGTCGTAGCGCCTGGGGTCGGCCAGGAGGCCGAAGAGGTAGGCCACGGCCTTGTCCTTCTTGGGGGGGTCGCCGGGGCGGAGGAGGGTGAAGAGGCGCACCAGGGCCTCCTCCGGGCGCATGGCCAGGATGGACTCGTCCATGAGGCCCTGGACCAGGTCCCCGTAGGCCCCAAGCTCCCGGGAAAGGGTCTCGGCATCGTAGCCCAGGACCCTGAGGAGGAGGACCAGGGGGAACTTGCGCTTGTTGATCTTGACGGAGACCACCCCGCTGGTCTCCACCTCCAGGTCAATCCAGGGCCCCCGCTTGGGCAGGGGGATGATGCTGGCCACATAGCGCCCAGGGCGGGCGGGGTCGGGGGTGAAGTAGACCCCCGGGGAGCGGTGGATCTGGGAGACGATGACCCGGTCGGCCCCGTTGATGATGAAAGAGCCGTCCTCGGTCATCAGGGGGATGTGGCCCAGGAAGACCTCGTCCTCCTTGATGAGGCCCGTGTCCTTGTGGATGAGCTGGAGGCGGGCGTAGAGGGGGGCCTGGTAGGTGAGGTCCTTCTCCCGGCACTCGTCCTGGGGGAAGGGGGGCTCCCCGATGCGGTACTCCAGGAAGTCCAGGACCATCCCACCCCGGCCCTTGTCCCCCTCCTCAATGGGGAAGGTCTCCCTGAAGGCCGCCTGGATGCCCACGTTCTCCCGCTTTTCTGGGGGAACGTCCATCTGCAGGGCCTTCCGGTAGGATTCCACCTGGATCTCGGTGAGGGGGGGAAGGGGAATAACCTCTCGGATGCGACCGAACCGCTTAATCTCCATGCGTCACCTCAAGGGAAAGCGGGCCGCCCGAGGTAAGCTAACAGGGTTCTTCCGCAAGGGGGCCTTCCCCTTGCGGCGGCTGGCTCTTACCGTGCTCCCTTGGCCCGACCAAAGAGCACAAAGCTTAGCTTAAGGGGTGGCGGGCCCTTTCGTCAATGGGCGCACCACCTCTACCCTTATCTTATAGTTCCCCTTGCGGGTTTCGCCAAGCACCTCCAGGAGGCGGAGGGTGCCGAGGCCTTCGGCCTCGAGGGCATCCCCCGGGGCCATCTCCGCCTTGGGGGAGGCGGCCTTCCCCTTAAGGCGCACCTTGCCCGCCTTCACCCCTTGGGCGAAGTAGGTGCGGGAGACCCCAAACCCCTTGGCCCCCACCGCATCCACCCTTAGGGAGGGGACCACCAGGGTGCGCACCCGTTCCTGTGCCTCCCCAAGGGCGCCCTCAGGGAGGGGGAGGGCCTGGCCGGACAGGGCCTTCTTCCCCTCGGGGAGGAGGGCCACCAGAAAGCCTTCCTCCCAGGGCACCACGTCCCCCATGGCCTCCCCCAGCTCCGGGGGCTCCTCTTGGAGGAAGACCACCTCCACCGGGTCCGAGACCTGGGGGATTTCCTCCGGGTACAGCACGGCCACCTTGCGCTCCGCCAGGGGAAAGCCCCCGAAGAAGGCCACCTTGAGGCCTTCCGCCCGGGCCCTTTCCTCCAAAAGGGCCTGCTCCTCGGGGGAGAGGAAGCCCGTGCGCACCACCCGCCCCCCCCGGGCCCGCTTCAGGTACTGGGCGAGGTCCGCCATCAGACCTCCCCTAAGGCGAAGGTGAGGACCGCCTTCGCCCGTTCCTCCCCCTCCACCAGGGCCCGCACCGCCACCTTGCCGATGCCCCGGCGGAAAAGGAGGAGCTCCCCCTCCAGGATGAGGGTGTCCCCCGGGACCACGGGCTTCCTAAAGCGGGCCTCCTCCACCCCAGCGAGGAAGGCCAGGCCCCCCGGCTTCACCCCGGGCTGGCGGGCCACCACCGCCACCGCGGCCTGGGCCATGGCCTCGAGGATCAGCACCCCCGGCATGATGGGCCGCCCGGGGAAGTGCCCCTGGAAATGGGGCTCGTTGAAGGTGACGTTCTTGAGGACCCGGAAGGTCTTCTCGTCCGCGTGGAGGACCCGGTCAATGAGGAGGAAGGGGTAGCGGTGGGGCAGGAGGGCCAGGATCTCCCCGATCTCCATCCCTTCACCTCCTTAAGATGTCGTCGGAGGAGAGGACGGCGTTTTCCAGGACGTGGAGCATCTCCAGGGCCTTCCCCGTGCCCAAGGCCACGGCCTCAATGGGGTTTTCCGCCACCACCACCGGCACCCCCGTGGCCTCCTGCAGGGCAAGGTCCAGGTTCCTAAGGAAAGCCCCGCCCCCCGTGAGGAGGATGCCCCGCTCGTAGATGTCCGCGGCTAGCTCAGGGGGCGTGGTCTCGAGGACCGCCTTCACCCCCTCAAAGATCTTCTCCAGGGGCTCTTTCAGGGCCTCGGCCACGTCCTCCGCGGGGATCTCCGCGGTGCGGGGCAGGCCGGAGACCAGGTCGCGGCCCCTCACCTCCGCCACCTCCTTCTCCTCCCCGGGCAGGAGCGTGGCCCGGCCCAACTGGATCTTGAGCTCCTCCGCGGTGCGCTCGCCGATGAGGAGGTTGTACTTGGTGCGGATGTGGCGGATGATGGCCTGGTCCATCTCGTTCCCCGCGATCCTCAGGCTTTCCGAGCGCACGATGCCCCCAAGGGAGATCACGGCGATGTCCGTGGAGCCCCCGCCGATGTCCACCACCATGCTCCCCGTGGGCTCGGCCACGTTGATCCCCGCCCCGATGGCCGCGGCCAAGGGCTCCTCTATGAGGTAGACCTTCTGGGCCAGGGTGGAGACCGCCTGGACCACCGCCCGCCGCTCCACGTCCGTGACCCCCGAGGGCACCCCCACCATGACCCGGGGCTTGAAGAAGCGGCTCATGGGGGAAAGCACCTTCTGCAGGAAGAGGAGGAGCATCTTCTCCGTGAGGGCGTAGTCGGCGATGACCCCGTCTTTAAGGGGCCGCACGGCCACGATGTTCCCCGGGGTGCGGCCCAGCATGCGGTAAGCCTCGGCCCCCACGGCCTTCACCTCCTTCTTCCCTTGGACCACGGCGATCACGGAGGGCTCTTTTAGGACGATGCCCTTCCCCCGCACGTAGATGAGGACGCTGGCCGTCCCCAGGTCAATCCCGATGTCCTCGCCCCTAAGCATATCGCCCCATTCTAGCCTACCGGGCAAACTCCACCGCCCGGGTCTCCCGCACCACCGTGACCTGGACCTGGCCGGGGTAGTTCATCTCCCGCTCTATGCGGCTTGCGATTTCCCGGGCGAGGAGGGTGGCCTTGGCGTCGGTGATCTTGTCCGGCTTGACGATGACCCGGACCTCCCGCCCCGCCTGCACGGCGAAGGCCGTCTCCACCCCCGGGAAGGAGAGGGCGATGCGCTCCAGGGCCTCGAGGCGCTGGAGGTACTCCTCCAAGGACTCCCGCCTGGCCCCCGGGCGGGCGGCGGAAAGGGCGTCCGCCGCGGCCACCAACACGGCGTAGAGGGTCTCGGCGTTCTCGGGGTCGTGGTGGTGAGCGATGGCGTCCACCACCTCCAGAGGCTCCCCGAAGCGCCGGGCCAGGGCGATGCCGATCTCCACGTGGCTCCCCTCCACCTCCCGGTCCACGCTCTTGCCGATGTCGTGGAGAAGCCCAGCCCTCCTAGCAAGCCCCGCATCCAGACCCAGCTCCGCGGCCATGATGCCGGCGAGGTGGGCCACCTGGACGGAGTGCTTGAGGACGTTCTGGCCGTAGCTGGAGCGGAAGTGGAGGCGGCCCAAAAGCTGGATGAGGCCAGGCTTCAACCCCACCACCCCGGCCTCCAAAGCGGCCTCCTCCCCCCTCTCGTAGATGAAGGTCTTCATCTCGCCCTTGGCCTTTTCCACCACCTCCTCTATCCGGCTTGGGTGGATGCGGCCATCCTTCAAGAGCTCCTCCAGGGCCATGCGGGCAACCTCGCGGCGGATGGGGTTGAAGCTGGAAAGGAGCACCGCCTCCGGGGTGTCGTCTATGATGAGGTCCACCCCCGTGAGGGCCTCAAAGGTGCGGATGTTCCGCCCCTCCCGCCCGATGATCCGGCCCTTCATGGCGTCCGAAGGGAGGGGCACCACGGAAACGGCAAGCTGGGCCGCGGTCTCCGAGGCCTGGCGCTGCATGGCCTGGGCCAGGATCTTCTGGGCCTCCCGCTTGGCCTCGAGGCGGGCCCTTTCCACGGCGGCCCGCACCCTTTGGGCCTTCTCCTCCTCCAGCTCCTGGTCCAGCTTCTCCAAGACCAGCCGGCGGGCCTCCTCGGGGGTGAGGCCCGCCACCTCAAAGAGGCGCCTTTCCACCTCCTTCTCCCTTTCCAGGAGGGCGGTTTCCTTTTCCTTTAGGGCCGCTTCCCGCCTGGCCAAGGCCTCCTCCAGGGCGTCCAGGCGGAGGGCGCGGGCATCTAGGGCCTCGCCCCTTTTGGAAAGGCGGTCGGCCTCCCGGCGGAGATCCTCCCGCTCCTCCTTAAGCCGCTCACGTTCCGCCTTTAGCTCGGCCTGGAGGGCGAGGAGGCGCTCCCTTTCCGCCTTGAGCTCCTCCCGTTCCCCCTTAAGCCGGGCCTCGGCCTCCTCGAGGCGCTTCCTCGCTTCCTTAGCCTCCTCCTCCAGCCGGCGCCTCAGGTCCGCCTCCAGCTCCTCCCTGAGGCGCCGGGCCTTGGCCTCCGCCTCCTCCTTGAGCGTCCGGGCCTCGGCGCGGGCGGCCTCCAGGGCCAGGCGGGCCTCCTCCCGGGCGGCCTCGAGGAGGCGCCTCGCCTCCCCATCCTCCCCCTTGCGGCGGAGGAAAAGGGCCCCGGCCAGCACCAGGACCAAGAGCAAAAGCAGCAGGTCCAAAAGGCTCATCTACGCCCCCTCGTCCTCCGAGGCCACCAGGACCACCTCGCTCGCCCGCTCCAAGACCTTGGCCCGGATCTCCTCCAGAAGCTCAGGGCGCTCCCGGAGGTAGTCCGCGGCCTTCTCCTTGCCCTGGCCCAGGCGGGCCTCCCCGTAGGAGAACCAGGAGCCCGCCTTCTCGATGACCCCGGCGGCCACGGCCACGTTCACCAGGTCCATCACCGGGTCCAGGCCCCGGCCGAAGTAGATCTCCAGCTCCGCCTCGCGGAAGGGCGGGGCCAGCTTGTTCTTCACCACCTTCACCTTCACCCGGATGCCCACGGCCTCGTTGCCCACCTTGATGGGTTGGCCGCTTTTGCGCACGTCCAGGCGGACGCTGGAGTAAAACTTCAGCGCCCGTCCCCCGGGGGTGGTCTCGGGGTTGCCGTACATCACCCCCACCTTCTCCCGCACCTGGTTGATGAAGATGGCCGCGGTGTTGCTCTTGGAGAGCACCGCGGTGAGCTTCCTAAGGGCCTGGCTCATGAGCCTAGCCTGGAGGCCCACGTGCTGGTCCCCCATCTCCCCCTCGATCTCCGCCCGGGGCACCAAGGCGGCCACGGAGTCCACCACGATGACGTCCACCGCCCCCGAGCGGGCGAGGAGCTCCACGATCTCCAGGGCCTGCTCCCCGGTGTCGGGCTGGGAGACCAGGAGGTCTTCCAGGTTCACCCCGAGCTTGGCCGCGTAAAGGGGGTCCAGGGCGTGCTCCGCGTCCACGAAAGCCGCCACCCCCCCCTGCTTCTGGGCCTGGGCGATGATGGTGAGGGCCAGGGTGGTCTTGCCTCCGGACTCGGGGCCGTAGATCTCAACGATCCGCCCCCGGGGGATCCCCCCTATCCCCAAGGCCAGGTCCAGGCCCAAGGAGCCCGTGGGGATCACGTCCACCTGGAGCTTGGGGGCCTCTCCCAGGCGCATGATGGCCCCCTTGCCAAAGGTCTTCTCTATGGTCTTAAGGGCGTTCTCCAGAGCCTTCCGCTTCTCCTCGTTCATGGTCACCTCTTAGGGGAAATCTTTCCAGAATGGTATAGACGGGCCCCTTGGGCCT
Source organism: Thermus sp. (assembly GCF_037444525.1). Lineage (GTDB taxonomy): Bacteria > Deinococcota > Deinococci > Deinococcales > Thermaceae > Thermus. The sequence continues at coordinate 41,429 of NZ_JBBIMD010000004.1, forward strand.
AAGCTCCGAGCGCACCAAAGCGAACTCCTCCACCGGCCAGGAGAGGCCGAAGACCACGGGGGGCACCCGGGGGGCAGGGCCCTTCTTGCGGGCCAGGGTGATGTGGGGCTTGAAGGGCTTGGGATCGGGGTCCCCAAGTTCGGCCCTCAAAGCCTCCGCCAGCCGGGTAAAGCCCTCCCCTTCGGCCTTGGCGAACCAGACCCGGGGGGAGCCCTCGTTGGGGAAGTAGCCCGTGCCCCGGAGGTACGCGGTGAAGGGCGGGGCGGTGCGCCCGAGGCGGTGCCCCAGGGCCTTAAGCTCGTCCAGCTCGCTCTCGGGCCTTTCCCCCAGGAAGAGGAGGGTCAGGTGGAGCTGGTGGGGGGGCGTGGTCTTCCAGCCCTTGAAGGGGGCCACCTTGGCCTGGGCCTCCTTCAGGGCCTCCCGGATCTCTTGGGGTAGAAAAACGGCGTAGAAAAGCCTCATGTCAGGAGAAGGGCCAAGGCGGCGTACACCGCGCGGAGCCTTACGGTCTCCCGGTCCCCCAGGAAGCGGTAGCGGCGGGCCTCCGTGCCCTTAGGGCCCGCCAGGGCCACGTAGACCGTGCCCACCGGCTTGTCCTCCAGGGGGTCCGGCCCCGCCACGCCCGTGGTGGAAAGGGCGTAGGTGACCCCGAAGATGCCCCGGGCCGCCTCCGCCATGGCCTTGGCGGTTTCCTCGGAGACCGTCCGCTTAAGGAGCTCCTCCGGCACACCGAAGCGGGCCTTGGCCCCTACCGAATAGGATACCACGCCCCCCAGGTACACCCGGCTTGCCCCCGGCACCCGGGTGATCTCCGCGCCCAGAAGCCCCCCGGTGAGGCTTTCCATGGTGGCCAGGGTGGCCCCCTCCAGCTCCAGCCGCCGCTTCACCGCCTCGGCCAAGGTGAGTTCCCCCTCGCCCCAGATCTCCTTCAGGAGCTTTTTCTTGATCTTCTCCGAAAGCTCCGCCACCCGGGCCTCCTCCCCCCTCACCACCACCTCCACCCCGTGGACCTTGGGGTAGGTGCCCACCTCCACTTCCGCCTCCCTAAGGAAAAGATCGCCCAGCCGCTCCACGATGTCCGATTCCCCGATGCCCCAGGTCTTGAGGACCCGCTCCGCATAAGGGCGGCGGGGGAGGCCGAGGGCGGGGAGGACCTCCGCCCACATGGGCCGCCACTCCGAAGGGGGCCCGGGGAGGAGGACCAGGTCCCTCCCCTCCTTCCGCACCCACCACCCCGGGGCGGTGCCCCTAGGGTTCTGCAGCCAGCGGGCCGAAGGGATCTTCAGGGCCTGCTTGCGGTTGGCCTCGGGCATGGGGCGGCCTCGAGCCTGGAAGAGGGCCCGGATCCCCCCAAGCACCTCCTCATCCAGCTCCAGGGGCTCCCCCAGGGCCAGGGCCACCGCCTCCCGGGTCACGTCGTCCGGGGTGGGGCCAAGGCCCCCGGAGAGGACCACGAGGCGGGCCCTCCCCCAGGCCTCCCGCACCGCCTCCGCCAGGGGGCCCACCTCGTCCACGATCCTGAGGGTCCTTTCCACCTTGAGGGCGTAGGGCTTGAGGGTGCGGGCGATCTCCGCGGTGTTGGTGTCCAGGGTCTCCCCGTAGATGAGCTCCGTGCCCACGCCTAGGATCTCCGCGCGCTCCATAGCTCCTCCCCGAAGGGCCAGGGGAGGAGCCGGACCCGCCCCCCCTCCCCCTCCACCTCCGCCCCGAAGGGCACCTCCTTCCGCACCACCCCAAGGCCCAACAGGCCCATGGGGGTGGGGAGAAAGAGCTTGGCTTCCCCCACCGCCCGCCCCTCCAGGAAAAGGGGCCCGGGGGAGGCGGAAGGGCCTAGGGCCTGAAGCCCCACCAGGTGGCGGTGCACCGCCTTCCCCTCCGTGCGGGCCATGATCTCCTGGCCCACGTAGCACCCCTTGCCCCGGTCCACCAGGCCCTCGAGGCCCACCGCCTGGGGGAGCTCCCCCCTAATGGCCTCCAGAAGGGGAAGGCCCTTTAGCAGGGCGAAAACCGGGTAAACCTCGGCAGGCCAGGCCCCTTCCCCACCCTCCCCCAAAACCTCCCGGCCATCGGGGTAGACCAAGCGGTAAAGGGGAAGCTCCACGAGCTCCACCTGGTCAAAGACGATGTAGCGCTTGAGCCGGGCCTTGAGGTCCTCGAGGCGCCCCCAAGGGGCGAGGAGAAAGCCTTCCGCGTGAGGGAAGAGGGTCGCCGCCTCCTCAATCTGGCCCTTGTGGTTCAGAAAAAGGGCTCCCATAGGCCCCGAAAGGCGCCGCACGTCCCGGGTGGCCTGCCCCTGGAGGAAGGAAAGGACATCGGGCCCGCGCACCCACAGGACCCCGGGAAAGGCGAACACCCCCTCTCCTTCCAGCGCCCGCTTCAGGGCCTCCTCCATGCCTCCCATTATTGACCAAAGGGTCAGCGGGGGGAAGAATGGGGGGCGTGCGCTTTTTCTTGGGCGCCTTCCTAGCCCTTTTCCTGGTGGGGGTCATCGTGGCCCTGCCGGGGGCGGCCCTCCCCCACTGGCGGGCGGCCTACGGGGTGGGGGAGGGGGTTTCGGCCTTCTTCCTGGCCCTCCTCTTAGGCCTCCTCTTGGGCGTGCGCCTGGCCCGCGGGGAAGGCCGGCACCCCCTCCTCCCTGGGGCGCTCCTCCTTGTGGCCCTGGCCTTCTTCGGCCTGGCCCTGGCCCCCAGTTTCCCCGTGGTGGTGGGCCTGGCCTTCCTCTTGGGCCTAGGGGAAGGGGTGATGAACGTCCACGGGAATAGCCTAGTGGGGGAGCTGGACCCGGGAAGGCGGGTGGAGCTCGTAAACCGGGCCAACGTGGGCTTCGGTCTGGGGGCGGTGGCCACCCCCCTCCTCCTCACCTACCTGCCCTATCCCTTGGCCCTAAGCCTAATGGGGCTTTTGGCCCTGGGGGCGGGCCTACTCCTCTGGGGCGCGCCCCGGGTGGCGGGCCGGAAGGCGGAGGGCGGGGGGCGGGTCCTCCCCTTCCTCCTCCTGGTGGGGCTCTACACGGGGCTGGAAGGGGTCCTGGCTGCCTGGAACCGGGTCTGGTTGGAGCACCTGGGCCGGTCCACCGCCTGGGGCGGGGTGCTCCTCGGGCTTTACTGGCTGGGCCTCTCCCTGGGGCGGCTCCTTTTGGCCCGGCGGGTGGCGGAGACCCCCCTCTTGGTCCTACGGCGCCTCCTCCTCCTGGTGGTCCTCCTTCTCAGCCTGAACCTCTTCCCTCCGGGGGCCTACCTCTTCCCCCTGGTGGGCTTCCTCCTCGGGCCCTTCTTCTCCACCCTTTTCGCCCTGGTGCAGGCCCGCTTTGGCCACCGGGCCCTCCCGAGCCTTTTCTACGCCGGGGCCGCGGGGAGCACCCTCCTCCCCGCCCTCTTCGCCCTCCTGCCCCCTGAGGGGCTTCCCTTGGGGTTTCTGGCCCTAGCCCTAGCCCTCTTGGGGCTTCTGCCCCTGGCGGAGAGGAAGGACCATGCTTAAGGCCCTCCTCTTTGACCTGGACGGTACCCTGGCGGACACCGACCCCCTCCACCTCCTGGCCTGGCGGGAGGCCCTAAAGCCCTTCGGCCTCGAGGTGGACCCCTCCTTCTACCGAGCGCGGATCTCCGGCCGCCTGAACCCGGAGATTGTCCGGGACCTCCTGGGGCTTACCGGAGAAAAGGCCGAGGCGCTCATCGCCCAAAAGGAAGCCCGCTTCCGCGCCCTCGCCCAGGGGCTAAGCCCCACCCCAGGGCTTCCTGAGCTCCTGGGGAAGGCGAGGGCCAAGGGCCTTCTCTGGGGGGTGGTGACCAACGCCCCCAAGGAGAACGCCAGCCACGTGCTGGAGGCCCTGGGGCTCAGCCCCCCCCTCCTCGTCCTGGCGGAGGAGGTGGGCCGGGGCAAACCCGACCCCCTGCCCTACCGGGTGGCTCTGGCGCGCCTGGGGGTGAGGCCGGAAGAGGCCCTGGCCTTTGAGGACTCCCCCTCCGGGGTAAGGAGCGCGGTGGGGGCCGGCATCCCCACCTACGCCCTCCTCACCGGCCACCCGGCGGAGGCCCTCCTCGAGGCCGGGGCCAAGGGGGTGCTTAGGGATTTCCGGGAGGTGGCCTTTTAAGTACCCACCTACGCTTTCACTTCGGTGGGGTACTTAGCGCGCCTTCCCTCCAAGCCCCGGGAGGATGCTTCAATGCCGGGGCACGTCAGTACACGTCCTCCGGAGCCTTGTACACCTCCCCCGTGAGCCAGTAGATCACCCGTTCGGCCACGTTTTCCAGGTGGTCCCCAAGCCGCTCGTAGCTCCGGGCCACCCGCAGGAGGGTGAGGGCCTTGGTGATGGTGCGGGGGTCCTCCATCATGTAGGTGATGAGCTCGCGGGTGACCTCCTCGTAAAGCCCGTCCACTGCGTCGTCCAGCTCCAGAACCTTCCGGGCCAGGGCCACATCCCGTTCGGCCACCGCCTTGGAGAGGACGTCCATCATCTCCTGGAGCCTGCGCCCCATCTCGGGCAGGGTGACATAGCGCTTCAGGGGGGGTTCCTTGGAAAGGAGGAGGGCGTCCTCCGCCACGTGCATGGCGTAGTCCCCCGCCCGCTCTAGGTCCGTGAGGCTCTTGATCACGGTGAAGATAAGCCTCAGGTCCCGGGCCACAGGCTGGTGGCGGGCGATGACCTTGATGGCCTCGTCCTCCACCTTGAGCTCCAAGGCGTCCACCTCCTTGTCCTGGACGATGACCGCCTCCGCCTTGGCGGCGTTCCCCTCCACCAGGGCCTCCGTGGCCTTTTCCGTCATCTCCCGCACCAGGGAGAGCATCCTGAGGGTCTCCGAAACCAGCCCCTCCAGCGCCCGATCCAAACTCTCGCGCATCTCGCCTCCTCCTTTCAGTCTAGGGGAAAGGCCACCCCGAACACGTTCTCCCCACCCTCCCTCCGGGCGTAAGCCTCCCCCCCTTGGGCCCGGGCCAGGCGGCGCACCAGGTAAAGCCCCAGCCCCGACCCCATCCCCCCCTGGAAGCCCCGGTGCCGGGGGCGGAAGAGGGCCTCGTAGTCGGAAAGGGGAGGCCCCACGTCCCGCACCTCCAAAAGAACCTTCCCCCCTTCCAGCTGGCTTTGGAGGCGGATGGGGTCCTGGCCGTACTTGAGGGCGTTGTCCAAGAGGTTTAGGAGGATCTGGAAGGTGCGCTCGGGGTCGGCCCGCACCGCGTGGGCCAGGTCCACCTCCACCCGCCGCCCCTCCAGGGGCAGGAGCCGGGCGAGCCTGGGCCAAAGCTCCGCCGGGAGGAAGGTGCGCTTGGGCCCAGGGTCGGTGAGGGAGAGGTCTTGGACCAGGCGGGCCAGGCGGGCCACCTCCCCCTTGAGGAGGGCCAGGACCTCCTCCTCCTGTTGGGTCCTAGGGGTGAGGGCCTCGAGGAGGGGCCCGATGCCCGCTAGGGGCGTGCGGAGCTCGTGGGCCAGGAGGGCCGTGGCCTCCTCCAGCTCCTGAAGCCTCCTTTGGACCTCGGTCTCGTCCAGAAGGTAGAGCCGCCCGGGGAGGGCCTTGGCCCAAAGGTGGCGGCCCCGGACCTCCAAAAACCGCTCCCCCCCGTGGAGGGCCAGGGCCTCCAAGCGGTGGTCCCGCAGGGCCAGGATGAGAGGCCCCCCCAGGACCTTTTCCCGGTCCACCCCAAGGAGCTCCGCCCCCTTGGGGTTCAGGTAGACCACCCGTCTTTCCCGGTGGAGGAGAAGCCCCTCCCGCGCCTCCTCCCAGGCCTCGGCCAAGGCCTCCTTCACCCCTCCTCCCGGAAGCGGTACCCCACCCCCCGCACGGTCTCCAAAAACCTCGGGGCCTTGGGGTCTTCCCCAAGCTTCTCCCGAAGCTGCAGGATGTGCTGGTCTACAGTCCTCGGGGTACCCAGGAAATCCGGACCCCACACGGCCTCCAGAAGGGCCTCCCGGGTATAGACCCGGCCCGGGCGCTGGGCCAGGAAGGCCAGGAGGTCAAACTCCCGCCGGCTCAGGTCCAAGGGCCTCCCCTCCAGACGGGCCTCCCTCCGCTCCAGGTCCAGGACCAGAGGCCCCCGCTTTAGGACCTTGGGGCGGCCTGCCCGGCGCAGGAGGGCCTCGAGGCGGGCCAAGAGCTCCTCCGTGGCGAAGGGCTTCGTCAGGTAGTCGTCCGCGCCGCGCCTTAGGCCCTCCACCCGGTCCCGCACCTCCGCCCGGGCGGTGAGGAGGAGGACGGGCAGGGCGGCGTGGGGGCCTTCCCGTATCCTCTCCAAAAGCCGCACCCCGGGCTCGTCGGGGAGCATCCAGTCCAGGACCACCGCCTCCGCCTCCCCCAAAAGGACCCAGGCGCTGGCGGCGTCCTCCGCCTCCAAGACCCGGTGCCCCGCCCGTTCCAAAGCCAAGCGCACCCCAAGCCGGACCGCGGGCTCGTCCTCCACCAGGAGCACGGTGGCCACGCCCCCAGTTTAGGGCGGGGCCGGTCAGGGGAGTGTCATTCCACGGTGACGCTTTTCGCCAGGTTGCGGGGCTGGTCCACGTCCCGGCCCAGGAGGACGGCCACCTCGTAGGCGAGGAGCTGGAGGGGCACCACGCTCACGATGGGGGCCAGGAGGGGGTGGACCTCCGGCACGTAGATCACGTCCTGGGCAAGCCTTTTGATCTCCTCATCCCCCTCGGTGGCGATGGCGATCACCTTCCCCCCCCGGGCCCGCACCTCTTGAATGTTGGAAAGGGTCTTCTCGTAAAGGGGCCCCCGGGTGGCCAGGACCACCACCGGCAGGTGCTCATCTATGAGGGCGATGGGCCCGTGCTTCATCTCCCCCGCGGGATAGGCCTCGGCGTGGATGTAGCTGATCTCCTTGAGCTTCAGGGCCCCCTCGTAGGCCGTGGGGGCCTGGACGTGCCGCCCCAGGAAGAGGAAGTCCTGGGCCTGGTGGTACTTCTCCGCGATATGGGCCAGCAGGGGCCGCTTCTCCAGGGCCTCCTCCACCAGGCGGGGGAGCTTTTTCATCTCCCGGATGAGGGCTTGGGCCTCCTCCCGGGAAAGGACCTTTCGGGCCCGGGCAAACCAGAGGGCGAGGAGGGCCATGGCGGCCAGCATGGCGGTGTAGGCCTTGGTGGAGGCCACCCCGATCTCCGGCCCCGCGTGGATGTAGAGCACCTCCTCCACCTCCCGGGTGATGGAGGAACCCTTGGCGTTCACCACCCCCAGGGCGCGGGCCCCCTTGCGCCGGGCCTCCCGCAGGGCCTCGAGGGTGTCTATGGTCTCCCCCGACTGGCTGATGGCCACCGCCAGGGTGCGCCCGTCCACCACGGGGTCACGGTAGCGGTACTCGCTGGCCACCTCCCAGTCCGCGGGAAGCCGGGCCAGGCCCTCCAGGAGGTACTTCCCGTACCAGCCCGCGTAGGCCGCGGTGCCGCAGGCGATGAGGTGCACCCGGTCCACGGAAAGGGGGTCCAGCCCTAGGCCCAGCTCCGCCTCCCCCCTTTCCTCCGAAAGCCGCCCCCCCAGGGTGTTCTCCAGGACCCAGGGTTGCTCGTAGATCTCCTTCAGCATGTAGTGGGGGAAGCCCCCCTTCTCCGCGGCCTCGAGGCTCCAGTCCACCTCCTCCACGGGCCTAGGAAGGGGGCGGCCCTCAAGGTCCGTGACCTCCACCCCATCCCGGCGGATGCGCACCAGATCCCCGTCCTCCAGGAAGATCACCCGGCGGGTGTAGGGGAGGAGGGCGGGCACGTCCGAGGCCAGGAAGTTCTCCCCTTCCCCCAGGCCCACCACCAGGGGGCTCACCGTGCGGGCGGCCACCAGCTCCTCGTGGTCCTGGTGGACCGCCACCACCGCGTAGGCCCCCCGCACCTCCTTCAGGGCCTCCCTGAGGGCTTGGAAGAGATCCCCCCGGTACTTCTCCTCTATGAGGTGGGCCAGGACCTCGCTGTCCGTCTCCGAAAGGAAGCGGTGCCCCCGGGCCAGGAGGGCCTCCTTGAGCTCCAGGTAGTTTTCAATGATGCCGTTATGGACCACCGCGATCCGCCCGTCCTCCGTGGTGTGGGGGTGGGCATTGGGGTCCGTGGGGGCCCCGTGGGTGGCCCAGCGGGTGTGGCCGAGGCCCAAGGGCCCCTCCAACCCCTCCCCCTTCAAAGCCTCCTCCAAGGCGGAAAGCTTCCCCGAGCGCTTCACCACCCTAAGCCCCGAAGGGGTTCGCACCGCCACCCCCGCGGAGTCGTACCCCCGGTACTCCAGCCGCTTAAGGCCATCCAAAAGGACATCCGTGGCGTTCCTAAACCCGACATAGCCCACGATCCCGCACATAACACCCCTTTCCCGGGAAGGCCAGCGCCTTCCCCCAAAGGCCCTCCCCCTTAAGGTTGTCCCCCCCTCGCGGGGGCGGCTTTCCCTTGGGGGTCTTCAGGCGGGCGGGGCGGGTCCACCCCGGGCGGCATCCGCGGATTCCCTCGATCTTTTCCAAGGACCTTTTGGGCCCCTGGTTATCCCCATCTCTGGGGTCCGCCACCTCGTGAGGCCAAGGGCCCCCTGCGCTTCCCGCCTAGAGGGGCAAGCGCCCCAGGGGGAGTATAGGGGAGCCCCTTTAGGCTTGACAAGATTTGTGTGAGCCCTTTATGATACCTCCGGATGCAAGGTCAAAGCTCTGCCACGCTGGCTTGGCCTTGCGCCCGGGGTTTTAACGGAGAGGAAACGCGGCAACTCGCCCGTTAAGGCCCTGGAACCTCCAAAGGAGGTGTGGAGAGATATGAAGAAAAGGCTAGTCATGCTTTTGGCCGGGCTTCTGACCGTCCTCTCCATGGGGTTCGGTCTGGCCCAGTTCTCCGACGTGCCCGCCGGCCACTGGGCCAAGGAGGCGGTGGAGGCCCTGGCGGCCAAGGGGATCATCGCGGGCCTCCAGGACGGCACCTTCCGGGGCAACGAGACTCTCACCCGCTACCAGGCCGCCCTCATCATCTACCGCCTCCTGCAGCAGATTCAGGCGGAGATGAAGCAGGGGGGCGAGTCCCCCACCATGGAGGCCCTGTCCTCCGAGGACCTCGAGGCCCTGAAGAACGCCGTCCAGGAGCTGGCCGCTGAGCTTGCCGCCCTGGGCGTGCGGGTCTCCGCCCTGGAGGACAGCGCCGCCACCAAGGAGGACATCGCCCGCCTCGAGGCCCTCATTGAGGAGCTCAAGGCCCAGCCTGCCCCCGAGCCCGGCATGGACCAGGCCGCCCTCCAAGACCTGGCCGACCGGGTGGAGGCCGCCTCCATCGCCGCGGACACCGCCCTGGCCCAGGCCCAGCAGCTCGCGGAGCAGCTGGACGCCCTGGCCCAGGACCTCGAGGGCGTGAAGGGCGACGTGGCCGGCCTCGGCACCCAGGTGGAGGCCAACGCCCAGGCCATCCAGGCCCTGAACGAGCTGGCCGTCCTCCTCAACCAGGATGTCCTCGCCCTCCAGGACCGGGTGACCGCCTTGGAAAAAGCCCTCTCCGAGCAGCAGGCCCCCGAGCTCCCCGACCTGGAACAGTTCGCCACCAAGGAAGACGTGGCCGCGGTGCAGGAGTTCGCCGCCGCCCTGCGCTCCGACCTGGTGGGCCTCTCCGAGAAGGTGTCCGCCCTGGAGGGCAAGGTGGCCGAGCTCTCCAAGGTGCAGTACTCCATCTCGGGTAGCCTCTCCGCCACCTACGGCACGGTGGTCACCCAGGGCGGAACAGCCTTTGACATCGACCGTCTCTTCCCCGGCAACGCCTTCTCTACCGGGGTCTACGGGGCCACCGACTCCAACGTCCAGAACCCCGACTCCAACCAGGGGAACATCTCCTACGGCGGCGCCTCCCTCTCCTTCGGGGTCAAGAACACCGCCCCCGCCGCCCAGGGGGTGGCCGTCAGCGAGGCCAGCGCCACGGTTACTGCAGATGCCTTTACCACCAGCCCGGCCACGCCTAACATCCGCTTCAATAACGCTAGCGTAAAGGGCACCGTGGACGGCCAGGCCTTCAGCGTCACCTACCACCGGAACACCAGCCTCTTTAAGTTCAACGACTACCTCTTCGCCAACGACAACGACAAGGGCGATCCCCAAATCGGCCGCGCCAACCCCCGCCAGGGCCTAGTGGCCACCTTCTCCGGCACCAAGTTCCCCCTGGCTCCTGAGGTAACCCTGGTGACTGGGGTTGCTGCCGTTACAACCAGCGACCCTAGCCCCGCCCTTGACGGCCAGTACTTCGGCATCCGCACCGCCTTCAAGCCCATTCAGGGGCTGGACCTGGCCCTGAACTACGCCACCAACCTCGGGAGGCGCTCGGCCATCGGGGCAGACGGTGGTCTGAGCATCGGCCCTGTTAGCCTGAAGGGGCTTTGGGTTTCCTCCCAGGTGCCCGGCAGCCCCTTCCAGGACTTCTTTGATAACACCCTCGCCGACTGGGCCTACTACGGCGAGGCTGAGGCCAGCCTGGGTCCCGTCAAGCTCAGCGCCAACTACCACGCCGTGGACCCGCAGTACGCCGACGGCCAGGCGGGCATGTCGGAGAACGAGGATACGAACTACTACAGCGGGTTCAAGTCCACCGCCCCCTACGGCGCGGACACCCGGGGCCTTGGCGTGGAGGCCAGCGCCGCCTTCGGCCCCGTGAGCGTGAAGGCCTACGCGGAGAGTGAGGGAGACTACGCACTGAGCGCGGGCAGCGTTTACGATGCCCTGGGCGCCGCGGTTACCCTGGGCTCCTTCCGCGGCTTCAGCCTCACGGGCTTCTACAACGCCGCCTACACCGGTGGGAATAGCTACTTTGACCTCACCACTCAGGTGGACGCCATCAACCCTGGAGGCAACTATATCTACACCAATGAGAACCAAAAGTACTCCTCCAGCTGGGGCGCGAGCCTGAACCACGACGGTACTGCCGAAGACGCCTTCATCCCCACCCTCAACCTCACCGCTCAGTACGCCAACTTCTACGTTTCCGGCTACAGCGACATCCAGGCCTACGCCAGCCTGGCTAAGCCCTTGAAGCTGGCCTTCATCAACCTCAACCCAGGCTTCCGCTACCACACCTTCCTCCAGGGAAGCGGCTCCTCTCCTACGGGGGACTACACCACCCTCAAGGGCGGGGCGCAGGTCTCCACCGATCCCATTGCCTTCGGCCTGAGTCTGGATGGGGCCGTCTCCTACCGGCGGACCCAGTATCAGGGTAACGGCTCTGGGGTGACCTCCCCCACCACCGCCTACGAGTTCTACTGGCGGGCTGGCGTCAAGCTCCAGGACTTCCTGGCGCCCAAGCTCAACTTCAGCGTGGCCTACGCCAACTACGAAGGCGACCTCCTGGTGGGTACGGGCCTGCCCACCGTGGGGAGCGGGAACCAGGCTTTCAACTTCGCCCGCGACCGGGTCTACCGGAGCCCCGACCCCATCGCTGCGCCCTGGCTGGCCACGCCCAGCACCCAGTCCGGCCGGGTGGCGGGCTTCTACCTGGAGGCCAAGTACTACGACCTCACCGTGGCCTACGGGGAGTTCGCCATCGGTACCCTTAGCAACTTCACGGACTATGGCCGCGGCTTCAGCATCTCCTACAGTGTGAAGTTCTAAGAGGTTACCCCAACCCCCCGCCCCCCCGTGGGCGGGGGGTTTTCTTTTGGGCTACACTGGAGGGGATGTTCCGCTACCAGGGCCCCGAGCCCAAGGGGGACCAGCCCAAGGCCATAAGGGAGCTTCTGGAGGCCCTAAGGGATGGGGAGCGTTTCGTCACCCTCCTTGGGGCCACGGGCACGGGGAA
>NZ_JBBIMD010000005.1:0-52624 GCF_037444525.1 Thermus sp.
GCCAGCCGGGCTCCCTTCCACATCTCCTGGCCGATGGTGGTAAGCTGCATTCGTGGGGACCTCCTTCATGTTGGAGTGGTCCCCACATTTTAGTTGGGGCAGTCTCACATGTGTTTGTCCGAGCACAGGGTTTCGGGCCCACCCCTTGGCAAAAGGCTTCGCCCATGATATAAGGGAAGGGTATGCCCTTCGGGGCCGGTTCACGCGAGGGGAGTTGGGGTTCTCCCCATCCTTTTCGTGTGGACGAGCGCTAAGGCGCCCGCCTTCAGGAGAAGGCGCGAAGAGGAGGAACGAGGCGGATGGAAGACAAGGCGACCCAGACCCCAGAAAAGACCTTCAGCATGGAAGAGGCCCTTCAGGAGACCGGGGCCAGGTTGGACAAGCGGGTGCGCCCCGGCCAGATCCTCACGGGCCAAGTGGTCTTTGTGGGTTCGGACGGTGTGGCGGTGGACATCGGCACCAAGGTGGAGGGCATCATCCCCTTCAACCAAATCACCTCCAAGCCCCTCCCCGAGGAGGAGCTTAAGGGGCTTTTGAAGCCTGGGGATGAGGTCCGGGTCCAGGTTCTTCGGGTGGACCCCGAGACCGGGCAGGTGATCCTTTCCCGGAAGAAGGTGGAGTCCACCGAGCACTGGGACCACATCCAGGCTCTGTATGAAAAGGGCGAGCCGGTCACCGTCACCGTAAAGGAGAAGGTGAAGGGGGGCGTGGTCGCCGAGCTGGACGGCGTTCAGGCCTTCATCCCCGCCTCGCAGCTTGACCTGAGGCGCATCCCTAATCTGGACGAGTACGTGGGCCAGACCATCCTGGCCAAGATCATTGAGTTCCACCGGAAGAAAGGCCGGGTGATCCTCTCCCGCCGTGCGGTTCTGGAGGAGGAGCAGAAGAAGGCAAGGCAGGCCTTCTTGGAGAGCCTTCAGCCTGGCCAGGAGGTGGAGGGCACCGTGGCCGACGTGACCGAGTTTGGGGTCTTCGTGAACCTCGGCCCCGTGGACGGGCTGGTGCACCGCTCGGAGATCACCTGGGGCCGGTTCAACCACCCCCGGGAGGTCATCCGCAAGGGGGAGAGGGTCCGGACCAAGGTTCTCTCCGTGGATCCTGAAAAGGAGCGGGTCAATCTCTCCATCAAGGCCCTTATCCCCGACCCCTGGACCACGGTGGCCGAGAAATACCCCGTGGGCACCCGGGTGCGGGGCAAGGTGGTGAGCCTCACCCCCTTCGGGGCCTTCGTGGAGGTGGAGCCGGGCCTCGAGGGCCTCGTCCACATCTCCGAGCTCTCCTGGACCAAGCGGCCCAAGCACCCCTCCGAGGTGGTGAAGGAGGGGGACGAGGTGGAGGTGGTGGTCCTCCGCCTGGACCCCGGGGAAAGGCGGCTTTCCCTGGGCCTCAAGCAGACCCAGCCCGACCCCTGGCAGCTTCTGGTGGAGAAGTACCCGCCCGGCACCGTGGTCAAGGGCCGGGTCACCGGGGTGACCGACTTTGGGGTCTTCGTGGAGATTGAGCCCGGCATCGAGGGCCTGGTCCACGTCTCCGAGCTGGACCACCAGCGGGTGGAGAACCCTGCCGCCCTCTTCAAGAAGGGGGACGAGCTGGAGGTGGTGGTCCTGAACATAGACCCCACCGAGCAGCGGGTTTCCCTTTCCCGCAAGCGCCTCCTGCCTCCACCGCCTCCCAGGGAGGTGGAGGAGAGGCCCCGCAGGCCCCAAAAGGGCAAGGAACGGGGCAAGCGCAAGCCCACCCGTCGGGAGGAAAGGCGGGAGTACGAGTACGGGGCCGTGGCGGAGTACAACCTCTACGATGCCTCGGCCGTGCCCACCGCAAGCGCCAGCGTGAAGCTGGGCGATCTCTACGGCGACCTTTTGGCGAGCTTAGGCCTCGAGGAAGAGAAGTAAGGGGCATCCTTCCTGGCCCCCGGGGTTTCCCCGGGGGTTTTTTCACCCCCTGGCGAAAAGGCGTATGATGGAATCATGCGCCCGGCCAGGCTACGCCCCTAGACGGGGAGGGGCCTTGGCCGTCCCTTCCCTAAGGGGGAAGGGTTTTTTTGGGAGGAGAGGATGGAAAAGTACAACCCCCACGCCATAGAACCCAAGTGGCAGCGCTTCTGGAAGGAAAAGGGCTTCCTGAAGGCCCAGGAGGAGGGGAGGAAGCAGTACGTTCTGGTCATGTTCCCCTACCCCTCGGGGGACCTGCACATGGGCCACCTGAAGAACTACACCATGGGGGATGTCCTGGCCCGCTTCCGCCGGGTGCAGGGCTTTCAGGTCCTCCACCCCATGGGTTGGGACGCCTTTGGCCTCCCCGCGGAGAACGCGGCCCTTAAGTTCGGCCTCCACCCCCGGGACTGGACCTACCAGAACATCCGCCAGGCCAAGGAGAGCCTGGAGCTCATGGGCATCCTTTACGACTGGGACCGGGAGGTGACCACCTGCGAGCCCGACTACTACCGCTGGAACCAGTGGCTCTTCCTCAAGATGTGGGAGAAGGGCCTGGCCTACCGGGCCAAGGGCCTCGTGAACTGGTGCCCCAAGTGCCAGACCGTTCTCGCCAACGAGCAGGTGGTGGAGGGCCGCTGCTGGCGGCACGAGGACACCCCCGTGGAGAAGCGGGAGCTGGAGCAGTGGTACCTGCGCATCACCGCCTACGCGGAAAGGCTCCTTAAGGACCTCGAGGGCCTGGACTGGCCGGAGAAGGTGAAGGCCATGCAGCGGGCCTGGATCGGCCGCTCGGAAGGGGCGGAGATCCGCTTTCCCATAGAGGGGCGGGAGGAGGCCATCACCGTCTTCACCACCCGCCCCGACACCCTCTTCGGGGCCACCTTCATGGTCCTGGCCCCCGAGCACCCCCTCACCTTGGAGCTTGCCGCCCCCGAGCGGAAGGCCGAGGTCCAGGCCTACGTGGAGGCCGCCAAGCGCAAAACGGAGATTGAGCGCCAGGCGGAGGGGCGGGAGAAGACGGGGGTCTTCCTGGGGGCCTACGCCTTAAACCCCGCCACCGGGGAGCGCATCCCCATCTGGACCGCGGACTACGTGCTCTACGGCTACGGCACCGGGGCCATCATGGCCGTGCCCGCCCACGACGCCCGGGACTTTGAGTTCGCTAGAAGGTTCGGCCTCCCCATCCGCAAGGTCATTGAGCGGCCCGGAAACCCTCTCCCCGAGCCCTTGGAGGCGGCTTACGAGGAGCCTGGGGTCATGGTGAACTCGGGGCCCTTTGACGGCACCCCGAGCGAGGAGGGCAAGGGGAAGGTCATCGCCTGGCTGGAGGAAAGGGGCCTCGGGCGGGCCCGGGTCACCTACCGCCTAAGGGACTGGCTCATCAGCCGCCAGCGCTACTGGGGCACCCCCATCCCCATGGTCCACTGCCCAGCTTGCGGGGTGGTGCCCGTGCCGGAGGAGGAGCTTCCCGTCCTCCTCCCCGACCTCAAGGACGTGGAGGACATCCGCCCCAAGGGGAAAAGCCCCTTGGAGGCCCACCCCGAGTTCTACGAGACCTCCTGCCCCCAGTGCGGCGGCCCCGCCCGGCGGGACACGGACACCATGGACACCTTCTTTGACTCCAGCTGGTACTACCTGCGCTACACCGACCCCAAGAATGACCGTCTCCCCTTTGACCCCAAGAAGGCGGACTTCTGGATGCCCGTGGACCAGTACATCGGCGGGGTGGAGCACGCGGTGCTGCACCTCCTCTATAGCCGCTTCTTCACCAAGTTCCTCCATGACCTGGGGATGGTGAAGGTGGAGGAGCCCTTCCAGGGCCTCTTCACCCAGGGGATGGTGATGGCCTGGACGGACTTTGGGGAGGTGAGGGTGGAGGGGGAGAGGGTCTTGCTCCCCGAGCCCACCCGCATCCTCCTGGAGATCCCCCAGAGGGAGCTTTCCCTGGAGGAGGTGCGGAAGATGGGGGCCGAGCTCCGCCCCCACCCGGACGGTACGGTTCACCTCTGGAAGCCCGCGGTGATGAGCAAGTCCAAGGGCAACGGGGTCATGGTGGGGCCTTTTGTGAAGGAGGAGGGGGCGGACATCGCCCGCATCACCATCCTCTTTGCCGCGCCCCCCGAGAACGAGATGGTCTGGACGGAGGAGGGGGTTCAGGGGGCATGGCGTTTCCTGAACCGCGTTTGGCGCCGGGTGGCGGAGGACCGGGAGGCCCTCTCCTCCATCCCCGGCACCTTCCAGGCGGAGGCCCTTTCGGGGGCGGAGCGCGAGCTTTACGCCAAGCTCCACCGCACCCTGAAGAAGGTTACGGACGACCTCGAGGCCCTGCGCTTCAACACCGCCATCGCCGCCCTCATGGAGTTCTTGAATGCCCTCTACGAGTACCGGCGGGAAAACCCCGTGACCCCCGTCTACCGCACCGCGGTCCGCTACTACCTGCAGATGCTCTTTCCCTTCGCCCCCCACATCGCGGAGGAGATCTGGCACTGGTTCTGGCCCGATAGCCTCTTTGAGGCGGGCTGGCCGGAGCTGGACGAGAAGGCCCTGGAGGAGGAGGTGGTGGAGGTGGCCGTCCAGGTGAACGGGAGGGTGCGGGGCACGGTCCGCCTCCCCAAGGACGCCCCCCTGGAGGTGGCCCTGGCCGAGGCCAAGAAGGTGAAAAACGTCCAGGCCCACCTGGAGGGCAAGGAGATCGTCAAGGAGATCTACGTGCCGGGCAAGATCCTCAACCTGGTAGTGCGGGGGTAGGGAAGGGGAGGCGGGTGGCCTCGAGGCGGGCCACCTCCCCTTTCGCGGGGGTGAGGAAAAGCCCCTCCCCCCCTGCCCAGGCTAGGGGCCGCCCGTAGCCCAGGAAGAACCCCTCCCCGTCCAGGAGGCCATAGAGCCGGTCGGGGAGGGGGGGTTCCTCCAAGGGGAGGACGCGGGGTCTCGCCCCCTGGAAGTGGGCGAGGAGGCGCCTTAGGCGGTTTTCCCTTCGCTCCTTTGGGGTTTTGCGGCGGGCCCCGGGAAGGGGTGGGGCGAGCCTCACCTTGAGGTCCTTCCGCCAGCTTAGGGCCTGGTAAAGCGCTTCCGAGCCCAGGACCAGCACCTCCACCGGGTTTAGGGCTTCCAGCTGGAGGAGGCGGAAGGTGGGGTCCAGGAGGCCGTCTGTGTCCGCCACCGCGGGGCTTCCCGGCGGGATGAGGCGGGCGAGGCGCAGGGCCCCCACCACCGCCCGGGCCTCGAGGCCCCTGGGGGAAAGCCCCCCCAGAAGGTAGCGCCTTAGGGGGGTAAGGGTTCCCCTTTGCGCCCGGAAGAGGGTGAAGGTCCCCGGGAGGTCCCCCTGCCCAGGGTCCAGGTCCAGGAGGTAGGCTTCCCCCAACCCTTCAAGGAGCCTTCCCGCCAGGGTGCTCTTGCCCACGTCTGTGGGGCCTAGGAGGAGGAGCATCTAGGGGCCGAGCTTGCGCTTGAGGTAGGCCAGGAGCTCTTCCAAGGCTTTCCTCAGGGCCTTCTGCTCCTCGGCCAGGGCCTCCAGGGGGTCCTTGCGCTCTTGGAGGCTTAGGGTCTTGAAGAGGAGGGTGGGGTTGCCGCAGGCCGGACAGGCCACCCCCACGGGGTTGGTGCCGGGGGCGTAGAAGACCCGGGCGCTGCACCTGGGGCAGAGGAGGTACTTGGCCCCGGGGGCCTCCCCCCGGCGGAGGGCCCCGGAAAGTTCCACCGCCTCCTCCCGGCCGAAGCCCAGAAAGTAGTCCTCCCCCACCTTCTGGAAGCCCAAGAGCTCCTCCGTGGACCTCAGGTCCTTGTGCCCCTCAGGCATCTCCCAGGTGTAGCCGTTCCAGCGAAAGTGGCGCAGGTGCCGCCTGCCCGAAAACTCCTCCACCTCCACGATGAGCTGGAGGGCCGGGTCTTTGGGGTAGTAGTAGAGGCGCACCGCCTGCACCCCCTGGAGCTCGGGGCTAGGGGGCAGGGTGTAGCTCAAGGGGCCCGGACCCTTGGCAGGATAGCCCACCAGGCGTTCCAGCTCGTGTAGGGTGAGGCCGGGGTGGGCCATATCCCCCATGAGGAGCCGCTCCACGTGGCGGAAGGCCGCCTGAAGCCCGGGGTCCATGGGAAGATTCTACCCCATAATGGGGGCATGGCCCTCCTCTTTTCCCCTTTGGAGCTCCGCGGAAAGCGGCTTAAGAACCGCCTGGCCATGTCGCCTATGTGCCAGTATTCGGCTACGGACAGGGGGGAGGTTACGGAATGGCACCTCCTCCACTACCCCACCCGGGCCCTAGGGGGCGTGGGGCTTGTCTTGGTGGAGGCCACCGCCGTCCTCCCCGAGGGGCGGATCAGTCCCTTTGACCTCGGCATCTGGTCCGAGGACCACCTGCCGGGCCTAAAGGAGCTGGCCCAGAGGATCCGCGAGGCGGGGGCCCTGCCGGGGATCCAGCTGGCCCACGCGGGGCGCAAGGCGGGCACCGCCCGGCCCTGGGAGGGGGGGAGGCCCCTGGGCTGGCAGGTGGTGGGCCCAAGCCCCATCCCCTTCGCCGAGGGCTACCCCGTGCCCGAGCCACTGGACGAAGGGGGGATGGCCCGGGTGCTGGAGGCCTTCGTGGAGGGGGCAAGGCGCGCCCTAAAGGCGGGCTTCCAGGTGGTGGAGCTCCATATGGCCCACGGCTACCTCCTCTCCTCCTTCCTCTCCCCCCTCTCCAACCGCCGGGAGGACGGGTATGGGGGAAGCCGGGAGGGCCGCATGCGCTTTCCCCTGGAGGTGGCGGAGGCGGTGCGGGGGGTCCTCCCCGAGGAGGTGCCCCTCTTCGTGCGGGTCTCAGCCACGGACTGGGCGGAAGGGGGATGGGGCCTCGAGGACACCCTGGCCTTCGCCGAAAGGCTCAAGGCCCTGGGGGTGGACCTCCTGGACGTCTCCAGCGGCGGGGTGGTCCCGGGGGTGAGGGTCCCCGTGGCCCCCGGCTACCAGGTGCCCTTTGCCGATGCGGTGCGCAAGCGGGTGGGCCTTAGGACGGGGGCCGTGGGCCTCATCACCGTCCCGGAGCAGGCGGAGTCTATCCTCCAGGCGGGAAGCGCCGACCTCGTCCTCCTGGGGCGCGTCCTCCTCAGGGAGCCCTACTGGCCCCACCGGGCCGCCTTGGCCCTGGGCCTGAAGCCCGAGGTGCCCCCGCAGTACCAGCGGGTCTTTTAAGTGCCGCCCTAAGGCCTACCCCTGGAGGAGGGCGAGGAGGGCCCTCCGATGGGCCTCGTAGGCCGCCTTCCCCTTGGAGGTAAGCCGGACCCGGGTCCTGGGCCGCTTCCCCTGGTAGCCCTTTTCCACCTCCACGTAGCCCACCTCTTCCAGCCGGCTGAGGTGGCTGGAGAGGTTGCCTTCCGTCACCTTGAGGGCCGCCTTGAGCCAGCTGAACTCCACCCGCGCCCCATCCCCGAGGCCCGCCAGGAGAGCCATGAGGCGGAGCCGGGTCTCCTGGTGGATCACCGGGTCCAGCGCCAAAGGCATACCCCCCATGCCCCAGGGCCAGGAGGCCCAGAAGGCCCATCCCCAGGTGGAAGAGGCCGGGGAAGAAGCGGTAGAGGAGAAGGTCCAGGAGGAAAAGCCCTGCCCCTACCCCCAAAAGCCCGGGGATCCGCCAGAGTACCCCCATGTAGGCGTGGCCGAAGGCCACCAGGCTCACCAAAAAGCTCTCCCCCTTAAGTTCCGAGGGGGGAAGGAGGGGCAGCCAGTGGAGGAGGGTGAAGAGGGTGAGGAGGCCCCATAGGGCCAAGGTCTGAAGCCCCAGGAGGATCTGCACCCGCACCCCCTGCCGCCAGCCCAGGTGGAAAGTGAGGTGGGCCCCCAAGGGGCCAGCCAAGGCCCAGAACCGGCCGCCTAAGGCTTCATCCAGGGCCAGGAGAAAGCTCCCCAAGACCCAAAGCTCTCCCCAAAGGACCAGGGCCCAGCCCCCTTCGGGGTTCAGGAAGAGGAAGGCCCGCACCCCTAGGTCCAGGCGAAAACCCCCCCTGCCCGAAGGCCCCGCCCCCAAAGCCCAAGGCAGGGAGGACCAAAAGCCCCCTCTCGGGGACGAAGGGAACCCCCACGAGGAGGGCCCCGCCCTGGGCCTCGAGGCCCCCGCCCCCGCCGTGGAGGCCAGGGCCATAACCGAGGAAGCCATACCCCACCGAGCCCGCCAGGGCCGGGGGGGAAAGGAAGAGGAGGGCGACCAGCCGCTTCATTTTTGCCTCCAATAACTTTGGACTACAAAGCTATTGGCAAGTCAACATTCCCCCAGGCCTGCCTAGGGGTGCGAGGGATCGGTTCCGAAGACCCAGCGGGTTTCCCGGCAGAGGGTCTTGGCGAACCGGGGGCTTTTTTGGGGAAGGGCCTGCCACTCCTCCAGGGTGTAGACCAGGGCCTCCGCCGGCGCGGGGAGCTCTTCTAGGGGCAGTTGGGCAGGTCTTTGCCAGAGGGGAAGGGCGCTTTCCTTGGCGAGAAGGACCAGGTTCCGGTCGCTTCCCACCCCCGCCTTGCCCCGGGCGTAGGAACCGAAGTACACCACGGGGGGGCGTGGTGTTGGAGCCAGGCCTTTAGGGCGGCTTCCACCGCTTCACGGCCTGGCCATCTGTGCACGGGTGAACGCAAGGACCGCACGGGCATACGCCAAGGCCTCCTGGCCTTGTAAGGGGCCGTGGTGTTCCGCAGAGGGACCTTCTGGGAAGGCTTCTGGGTAGCGGGTTGGGATGGAGAGGCTATCCAGATACTGGGCCTTTCCTATCAGCGCTTCCGGAACCGGCAAGGGAAGCTCCTTGAGGAGGCGGGCGATGAGATGGCCCCAAGCCTCCTGGCCCAGGTGGAGGGCTTTGACGGCCTTTTCCGCCCCTTGCTGGGCCGCGGGAGCAAGCTCGCTGGTGGCGGCCAGCCTTTTGGGCGATCTCGGCCGTCCCCGGGTCCCTTTCCGCCTGGGCCAGCCGGTCCCTAGCCCGGTGACAAACCCAGTCTAGTAGACTTTTCCCATGAAGGCCATACGGGTACGGGAAACGGGCGGGCCTGAGGTCCTGAGGCTGGAGGAGCTCCCCACCCCAAGGCCGGGGCTGGGGGAGGTGTTGGTGCGCCTGGAGGCCATTGGGGTGAACTACATTGACACTTACAAGCGGAAGGGCCTCTACCCTGTTCCCCTCCCCTTTACCCTGGGGGAGGAGGGGGCAGGGGTGGTGGAGCAGGTGGGGGAGGGGGTGGTGGGGGTGCGCCCCGGGGACCGGGTGGCCTTCGCCAATGTCCAGGGGAGCTACGCGGAGTACCAGGTGGTGCCCGCGGAGAGGCTCGTTCCCATCCCCGAGGGCCTGGACTCGAGGCTTGCCGCGGCCCTCCTCCTCCAGGGGATGACCGTGCACTACCTCCTGGAAAGCACCTACCCCGTCCGCCCCGGGGACCAGATCCTGGTCCACGCGGGGGCCGGAGGGGTGGGAAGCCTCCTCATCCAGTGGGCCAAGCGCAAGGGGGCCACGGTCTACGCCACCGCCAGCACGGAGGAGAAGCGCGCCCTTTGCCGGGCTTTGGGGGCGGACTACGCCCTGCCCTACGAGGGCTTCGCCCAGGCGGTGAAGGCCCTTTCCGGCGGGGGGGTGGACGTGGTCTACGACGGGGTAGGAAAGGAGACCTTTGGGGGGAGCCTCGAGGCCCTAAGACCCCGGGGGACGCTGGTCCTCTTCGGCCAGTCCTCGGGGCCCGTGCCCCCTTTGGACCCCCAGGTCCTGAACCGCATGGGAAGCCTCTTCCTCACCCGCCCCACCCTGCACCACTACACCCAAAACCGGAAGGAGCTCCTCTGGCGGGCGGGGGAGGTCTTCCGCGCTGCCCGGGAGGGGTGGCTGCGGGTGAAGATCGGGGCGGAGTTCCCCCTGGAAAAGGCCCGGGAGGCCCACGAGGCCCTAGAGGGGCGGAGGACCGTGGGCAAGGTCCTCCTAATCCCCTAGAAAGCGGGCCTTCCAGGCCCTAAGCCCCTCTTCCGGAAGCCCTGCCCCCCGCACCGTGCAGGCCAGGGCGGAAAGGGCCACCGCGCCCCTTAGGGCCTCCTCCAGGTGGGGCCGGGCCAGGGCCCAGAGGGTGGGCCGGCCATAGCCCCTTCGGTGGAGGAGGGCGAGAAGCCCCGCAGTGAAGGTGTCCCCCGCCCCCACGGTGTCCACCACCCGCACCCTTTCCCCCGGCGCCCGCACCTCCTCACCCCCAAAGAAGGCCACCGCCCCCTCGGGGCCCAGGGTGAGGACCTTGAGGGGGGTGGGAAGGGCCTTTACCCCTTCCAGGGGAGCTTCGGGGAAGAGGAGGCGGGCGTCCTCGAGGGAGAGCTTCAGGATCTGGACCCTTCCCGCATGGGCCAGGATGCGGGCCCGCGCCTTTGGGCTTGGGGCCTGGCGCAGGTTGGGGTCGTAGGAGAGGAGGGCTTCCCCCTCCGCCTCCTCCAGCAGGGCCTCCACGCCCCTTGCGGTGCGCTCCTCCAGGGCGAAAAGGGAGCCAAAGTGGAAGCCCCAGGCCCCCTTAAGCCCCCCAGGTTCCGGCCGGAAGGCCTCTTGGAAGGGGCGGTGGAAGCTATAGCGGGCGTTTCCCCCTTCGTCCAGTTGGACCAGGGCCAAGGGCATGGGGGCCTCATGGCGGAAAAGCCTTAGGTCTAAGCCCCTTTTCCGCATAGCTTCTTCCACCCATTCCGAAAGGAAATCCGCCCCCACCTCAGAGAAGAAGCGGACTGGAAGGCCCAACCGCGCCAGGGTGCTGGCGGTGTTCAACACCGAGCCCCCTAAGACCCCTCGGAAGCCCAGAGCCTCCCCTTGGTGCTCTTCCAGGATCAGGTCCAGGAGCACCTCCCCCACCAGGGCCAGCATGCCCCCATTATTCCAGGGCTCACCTTTTTGGCTGGAGAAGGTGGTACAATTTCCCCGAACCAGGGCGTACGTTGGGGTAAATCCTTGCCGTCTTGCGCGGTCTATCCCGCCCGTAAGGAGGTGTTAGGGATGCTTGGAGGGTATGCACACCGGTTGGCCCGTATAGACCTGACCAGCGGCCGGGTGGAGTACTTCGCTCCCGATCCCAAGGACCTGGAGATGTACGTGGGGGGCCGGGGCCTTGGGGTGAAGTACGTGTTTGAAAACGGCCCCCAGGTGGATCCCCTGGGCCCCGAGAATCTGCTTTGCATCATGAACGGCCCCCTTTCCGGGACCCGGGCCAAGATGTCCGGGCGGCTTGCGGTGGTGACCAAAAGCCCCCTCACGGGCACGGTCACGGACAGCCACATGGGGGGCTGGACCGCGGCCAAGCTGAAGTGGGCGGGCTTTGATGGGCTTCTCATCAAGGGGGCCTCGGAAAAGCCCGTCTACCTTCTGGTGAAGGACGGGGAGGTCTCGGTCCATGACGCCTCCGATCTCTGGGGCAAAACCACCCACGAGGTCCACCGCATCCTACGGGAGCGCCACGGGGAGGACGCGGACGTGATGGCCATCGGCCCTGCGGGGGAGAACTTGGTGCGCTTTGCCAACTGGATCAACAACGACGAGCGGGCCGCAGGCCGGGGGGGCACAGGGGCGGTGGCGGGGAGCAAGAAGCTCAAGGCCATCGTGGTGGTGGGCCGGCAGGAGGCCATGCCCCAACCCAAGGACCCAGAGCTTTGGCGGGAGGCGGACCGGCTGGCCTCGGCCACCATCAACGACCCCAAGAACGTGACCGCGCCCAAGAAGGGCGGGCTTTCCCTCTACGGCACCAACGTGCTCATGAACATCACCAACGTCATGGGGGCCTTGCCCACCTTCAACGGTCAGCACACCTGCATTGAAGGGGCAGAGAAGATCTCCGGGGAGTACATCCGCGAGCACCGCCTCATCAAGGACAACACCTGCCACGCCTGCCCCGTGGCCTGCAAGAAGATGGTGGAGGTGCACATAGACGGGAAGACCATCCGCTTTGAGTCCTACGAGTACGAGTCCGCCTGGGCCTTGGGGGCCCATTCTGGCCACACGGACACCGACTGGACGGGCTACGCCATCTACCTCTGCAACGCCTACGGCATGGACACCATAGAGGCGGGAAACGCCATCGCCGTGCTTATGGAGGCCACGGAGAAGGGCTTTTACAAGGGAGAGGACGGGGTCCGCTTCGGGGATAAGGAGGGGGAGGTCCGGGTCCTCGAGGCCATCGCCCGCCGCAAGGGGGTGGGGGACCTCCTGGCCGAGGGGCCGGCCCGCTTCGCCAAGGCCATCGGCCACCCGGAGATCGCCCTGGAGGTGAAGGGCCAGTCCATCCCCGCCTACGATCCCCGGGGCCTCAAGGGCATGGGCATTGCCTACGCCACCTCTAACCGGGGGGCCTGCCACCTTAGGGCCTACACCCCCGCTTCAGAGATCCTGGGCGTGCCCTACAAGACCGATCCCCTGGCCTGGGAGGGGAAGGGCAAGCTCACCAAGCTTTTCCAAGACCTCTCGGCCTTCACCGATTCCTTAGACCTTTGCAAGTTCAGCCAGTTCGCCGAGGGCCCTGAGGAGTACGCCAAGCAGCTTTCCGCCTACTGGGGCCGGCCCGTGACCCCGGAGGAGATCCTCCTTATCGGAGAATGCATCTACAACCTGGAGCGCTACTACAATAACCTGGCGGGCTGGGCTGAGGGCTCGGACTACCTGCCCGAGCGCTTCCTGAAGGAGCCTTCGGACTGCCAGGGCTCCAAGGGACAGACCACCGAGCTGGACCTCATGCTGGAGGAGTACTACCGCGAGCGGGGCTGGGTGAAGGGGGTGGTGCCCCCAGAGAAGCTCCAGGCCCTCGGCATCCTGGGCCAGGCGGACTAAAAGGACACCCAGAGGGGGCCCGGGGCTTCCGGGCCCCATATACTTCTTCCTATGCCCAAGGTCAACCTGTACGCCACCTTCCGCGACCTCACGGGAAAGGGCCAGCTCCAGGTGGAGGGCCGGACCGTGGGGGAGGTTTTGGAAAACCTGGTGGCCCGTTACCCGGCCATGCGGGCGGAGCTGTTTGAGGGGGAAGGGCTTTCGGAGCGGGTTTCCGTCTTCCTGGATGGGCGGGACGTGCGCTACCTGGAGGGCCTCGCCACCCCCTTGGCGGAGGAGGCCACCCTGGACCTCTTTCCCCCGGTGGCGGGGGGCGGGAGGATTGTCCGGGACTACGGGGCGCTACCGCCTTGGCTTTTGGAGGAGTACCTGCGCGCCTGGGGCGGGGTGAAGGAGGGGGAGGGAGTATACCGCCTTAAGGGGGCTTGGGTGCGCTTTTCTGAGGTGGAGCCCCTCCGGGTGGGGAGCCTTTCCATCCCCCAGCTCCGGGTGGAGGTGGAGGGGGAGGAGGCCGGCAGCTGGGCGGAGCGCATTGCCCTGGCCGCCAGCCGGGGCGGGGGCTAGGGGCCCTTCCCTAGAGCCGCCCCTCGAGGAACCCCCGGCTCCTTGGATCCTTAGGGTCTTGGAAGAAGCGCTCCACGGGGGCTTCCTCCACCACTGCCCCCAGGTAGAGGAAGAGCACCCGGTGGGCCAGGCGCCGGGCCTGGAAGAGGTCGTGGGTGGCCAGGACCACCCCCCGGCCCTCTTCCGCGGCTTCCTTTAGGAGGGCCTCCACCTGGGCGGTGTTCCCCGGGTCCAGGCTAGCGGTGGGCTCGTCCAGGAGGAGGACCGCAGGTTCCACCAAAAGGGTCCGGGCCAGGGCCAGCCGCACCGCCTCCCCGCCCGAGAGGAGGTGGGCGGGCTGGCGGGCCTTGTCCTTTAGGCCCACCCGCTCTAGCAGGGCTTCTGCCCGCTTCCTGGCCTCCTTTCTGGGCACCCCCCTTAGCCAAAGGCCAAAGGCGGCGTTTTCCAGGACGCTCCGCCGAAGAAGGGGGGGATTCTGGGGGAGGTAGGCCCTAAAGGCCCCTTCCACCCTGCCCTCCTTTAGGGGGAGGAGGCCCGCGAGGAGGCGGAGGAGGGTGGTCTTGCCGCTCCCCGAAGGCCCAAGCACCGCCAGGATTTCCCCCGGGAAGACCTGAAAGCGGGGCACCTCGAGGCCAAACCCCCCCACCCGGTGGCGGAGCCCTTCCGCTTCCAATAGGGGCTTCATTCCCGCTCCAGGATAACGAGCAAGGCGGTGACCAGGAGGGCCACCCCCAAAAGGACGAGCCCCAGGGCCAAGGCGGCCTCCACCTCCCCTTTTCGGGTTTCCACCACGATGGCCGTGGTGAGGACCCGGGTGTGGTGGCGGATGTCCCCGCCCACCAAGGTGGCCGCCCCCACCTCGCTGATGGCCCCGCCAAAGCCCGCGGCCAAGGCGGCCGCCAGGGTGCGCCGGCTTTCCCAAAGGAGGGTGGGAAGGACCTGGCCTTCCCGGCCCCCTAGGCTTTTCACCAAAAGCCGCACCTCCTCTGCTCGCCCCTGGGCCCCCGAGAAAACGAAGGCGGCGATGAGGGGAAAGGCCAAGACCGCCTCCGCCAGCACCATGGCGAAGGGGGTGTAGAGGAGGCCCAGAAACCCCAAGGGCCCCGAGCGGGAAAGGAGAAGGTAGAGGAAAAGCCCCACCACCACCGAGGGCAGGGCCATGCCTGCGTAGAGGAGAGCCCGCCCCAGAAAGCCCCCACCCTTTAGGGCCAGCCGAAGCCCTAGGGGAACGGCGGGCAGGGCTGCCAAAAGAGCGGCTGTTCCCGCCACCAGGAGGCTTCGCAGGGTGATTTCCCAAAGTTCAGCGGCTTCCACCGAGGGGCAGGATACACCGCCCCCGTAGGGGTCGGAAGAGGGGCGTACCCTCCACCCTAAGCGCCTCCATGCCCTGGGCGGCCGCTTCCGAGGCCAAGAAGGCGCGGAGCTTCCGGGCCTCCTCGGGGCGGGCCCCCCTGGGGACCAGGTAGTAGGTGTACTGGTTGAGAAGGAGGGGGTCCTCCCGCTGGTACAAGGCGGCAAGCCTCCGCTTCCGCCCCACGGTGAGGTAGGTGGCCAGGTCGGAGAGGGTGTAGGCCCCCTTCTCCGCCGCCAGGACCAGGGTCTGGCCCATGCCTGCCCCCGATTCCAGGTACCAAGGGGAGGTGGGTTGCACCCCCGCGGCCTGCCAGAGGGCGAGCTCCTTCAGGTGGGTGCCCGAGCGGTCTCCCCGGGAGACGAAGGGGGCTTGGGCGCGGGCGATGCGCCTCAAGGCCTCCCGCACCTCCTTGGCCTCCCGTACCCGGACTGGGTCTTGGGGGGGCCCCACCAACAGGAAGGCGTTTTGGGCTAGGCAGAGCCGTTCCGAAAGGTAGCCCTTCCTTAAAGCCTCGGCCTCGAGGTCGGGGGCATGCACCAACACCGCCTCCGCATCTCCCCGTTCCGCCAGGACCAGGGCCTGGCCCGTTCCCACCGCCACCACCTCCACCCGCACCCCTGTGGCTTTCTCAAAGAGGGGGAGGAGGCGGTCTAGGAGGCCCGAATCGTACACGCTGGTGGTGGTGGCCAGGCGCAGGGCCTGGGCCAAAAGGAGGAAGGGGAGGAGTCCAAGGAGCCGCATGCCCCTTAGCTTAAGGCCATGGAGACCCTTGAGGAGGCCCTGCGCCTGTGGGCGGAAGGGCGCCACTTTGAGGTGCACGAGGTCTTGGAGGAGGCCTGGCGGGAGGCGGAGGGGGAGGAAAGGCGCTTCCTCCAGGGCCTCATCCTCCTGGCCGCGGTCCTGCACCAGAAGGCCCTGGGGAGGGCGGGCTTGAGGAACTTCAGGAAGGCCGAGGCCCGCTTGAAAGGCCTCCCCTGCCCTTACTTAGGGGTGGACTGGGAGGCCCTTCTTGGGGAGGTCCGGCGTAGACTTGGGGAGTGAGCGCTTGGGTTTTCGCCTACCGCGGCGGGTTTGTGGAGAACCGGCACGCCCTTTCCCTAGTCCTTTTCGGCCGGGAAGGGGTTTTGGCCTATGGGGGAGACCCGGCCCGGGTGGCCTACCTCCGTTCCTCCGCCAAGCCCTTCCAGGCCCTAGCCCTTTTCCTCAGCGGGGCGGTGGAGCGCTTTGGCCTTTCCGAGGAAGAGGTGGCCCTGGCCACCGCCAGCCACGACGGCACCGAGGCCCACGTGACGGTGGTCCGGGGGTTTCTGGAAAAGCTCGGCCTCGGCCCCGAGCACCTGGCCTGCGGCGTCCATCCCCCCTTTTCCAAGGAGGCCCGGAAGGCCCTGGAGGAAAAGGGTCTGAAACCCACCCCCCTTCACCACAACTGCTCAGGGAAGCACGCGGGGATGTTGGCCGCGGCCTTGGCCCTGGGAGCCCCCCTGGAGGGGTATGAGCGCCCGGACCATCCCGTCCAGCGCCTGAACCGGAAGACCCTTTTGGACCTCGCCGGGACCGAGCCCCTTTTGGCCACGGACGGGTGCAGCGTGCCCACCTTCGCCCTGCCCCTGGCCCGGGCGGCTCGGGCCTTCTACCTCCTGGCCCGGCCCGAGGAGGCGCCCCCGTCCTACCGGGAGCCCCTCCGCCGGGTGGCCCAGGCCATGCGCCGCCACCCCCATCTGGTGGCGGGCCCCGGGAGCCTAGACACCTTCCTCATGGAGCGCCTGCCCCTCCTGGCCAAGCGGGGGGCGGATGGGTACTACGGCCTGGCCCTGCCCGAGACCCCCCATGGCCCCTTGGGGGTGGCCCTTAAGGTGGAGGACGGCTCCACTCAGGCCCGGGAAGTGGCGGTGGTGGCCCTCCTCCGCCTCTTGGGCCTGGACCCGGGGGAGACCCCCTGGGACCGCCCGGTCCTTAGGAACCACCGGGGCCTCGAGGTGGGGCGCCTCGAGGCCCATCTGGACCTCACCTGGCTTTAAGTACTCTGCCGAGGCGAAAGCTTCAGCAGGGGCCCTAGAAGAAAGGCCCAGCCCGCCTTTCCTCACAGGCCTCGTGAGGATTTTTCAATGCCGGGGTGTTTAGCCCCCTAGGGCCTCCACCAAACGCTGGAAAGCGGGGGGCACTGGGGGCGGAGGGGCCCCGTCGGCCCAAGCAAAGCGGAGGTCCTCTAGAGGCCCTTTCCCCACTCCCATCCCCCGGGGGAAGAGGGGCCGTAGGTCCAAAGGCCCCACCTCCTCCCCCCCGAAGGCCCTCCGGAAGCGTTCCACCTCCCTTTCGGAGCCAAAGTGGAAGGCGTAAAGCCCATCCCCAAGCCGGAAGAGGAAGCGGGGGGGGAGGCTAAGCTCGGGGAAGCCCCCCGTCCAGGGCCTTCTTAAGAAGGCCGAGGCCCGGCCCGGCCTCAAGCGGAAGACGACCTCCAAGGCTCGTCCCAAAAGGCCGAAGCTTCCCACGAAGGGGCGCACCAGGTCGTACCCCTGGACGTTCTTCACCACCACCCCCCCGGCCCGCACCCGTAGGCCCGCCGGAGTGAGGAAGGCCACCCCTAAGACCTCCGCCGGGAAGAAAAAGGTTTGGGCGAACCCGCCCCGCTCCACCAGCCCCCCCACGCCCCCTGGAAGCTCCACCGGGGGAAAGGGGGGGAAAAGCCCCGTGCCCCTTAGGGCCTCGTACACCTCCAAAAGCCCCCGCTCCCCTTCGGCCACCAGGTACTGGTCGGCGGCGTGGACCTCCATGGGGATACCTTAGCGCACGGGGGCGAGGAGAAGGGCCAGGAGGGCCAGGAGGAGGGCTAGGCCCACCCCCAGGGGGAAGCTGTGGAGGAAAAAGGGGTAGAGAAAGCCCGCCAAGGTGCCCCCCAGGTAGAAGCTTGCCACGTAGGTCCCGCTCACCCCCGCCCCCCGGCGCCCCGCGGCGCCGGAGGCCAGGCTCTGGGCGGTGAAGAGGGCGGCCATCTCCAGGACAAAGCCCAGGACCAAAAAGGGCGGGGGCAGGAGGAGGCCAATCCCCAAGAGAACCAGGAGAAAGGCCAGGCGGAAGGTGGCCACCGCCCCCCACCGGCGGGCCAGGACCCCGGAGAGGGCGCTGCCTGGAATCCCAAAGAGGTAGGCCAGGTAGACCAGGCCCACCTGGGCCGGGCGGAAGCCCAGCTCCAGGAGGCGGTAGGGGAGGAGGTTGGCCAGGAAGAGGTTCAGGAAAAGGAGGATGGCCCCTACCAGGTAGAGGTCCAGGGCCTTTAGGTCGTACCGGGGGGCCCCGAGGGGGGGAAGGGCCCTGGGGCCCCTTAAGACCAGCCCTCCAAGGAGGAGGGCGGGGAGGGAGAGGAGGAGGAGGGCCCCCCGCACCCCCACCCCTTCCGCCAAAAGCCCCGCCAGCACCCGGCCGAGCCCACCCCCTAGGACGTTCCCCGCCATGTACACCCCGGCCATCTCCAGGGCCTTCTGGGGGAAGAGGAGAGGGATGAGGGCGATGGAAAGCCCCGGCACCAAGGCCGCCCCCACCCCTTGCAGGAGGCGGGCCAGGGTCCAGAAGGGTAGGCTTGGGGCGACAGCCCCCAGCACCCCGCCCAGGCCCACCAGGAGGAGGCCGCTCCCCAGGAGGACCCCTGGGGGCCAGGGCAGGCGGGGCACCAGGGGGGAGAGGAGGACCAGGAGGAGAAGGGGCAGGCCCATCCCCGGCCCTGCGGCCCCCGGAGGAGCCCTAAAAAGCCCTTCCAAAAGGGGCAGGAGGGGCACCACCGCGTAAAGGGCGCCGTAGAAGGCCACCCCGGAAAGGAGCACCGCCAGGCGCATGCCCCTCATGCTAAGGGAAAAGACATAGGTCCCCGGGGTAAGGTGGTAAGATGGGTGCGGAGGTGAAAGCATGACGGTGAACGAGAGCACTGCTGACCGGATCATCCGCTTTATCCTGGCCCTTCTCCTCTTCTACTTCGGGGCTCAGGCGGCCAGCCCCTGGAACTGGGTGCTCATCGTGGTGGGGGTAGTCCTCCTCTTCACCGCCCTCACGGGCTTCTGCGCCCTATACAAGCTCCTCGGCATTAGCACCAAGCGGTGAACCCCACCCCTGGCCAGCGGGTCCGGATAGAGTTCTGGAAATACCCCGAGGAGCGCCTCCACTACTTCTGGGAGGCGGAGGTGGTGGAGGTGCGGCCCGAAGGGGTGCTCACCCTCCTGCCCCAAGGGGGGGTTTTCCACCACGTGGCCAAGGGGCGGCGGGTGGTCCTAGACCACGAGGCCTACGTGGCCTTCTTCCCGGGGGCCTGGTACTCTGGGGGGCCGGATGTACGGGCGGGCCGGGTCCTGGAGTACTACTGGAACGTCCAGACCCCTGCGGAGTGGACGGGCCGGGGCTTCCGCCAGTACGACCTCGAGCTGGACGTGAAGTGCCGGGCCGACCACACCTGCCAAGTCTTTGACCGGGAGGAGTTCCTCCTCAAGCGCTCCCTTTACCCGGCCTCCTGGGTGGAGGAGGCGGAGCGGGCGGTGGAGGCCATCTTCCAGCACATGGAAGAAAGGCGCTGGCCCGTCCTACCCCCAGGGGAGCCCCTGCCCTGGATGGAGCGGGTCTAGGGGAAAAAGGCGGGCTCCTGTCCCCTTCCGGGGGAAAGCCCCGGTCCCGAGGCCTTCAAGGGGTAAAGCCTCTTCCCCTTCACCCACCAGCGCCCTTCCAGCACCACGCTGTAGAGAAGCCCCTTGAAAAAGCCGTGGAAGCTGTCCTCCCAGGTCTCGAGGCTCTGTGCCCTCAAGGGGTAGTTGTGCCAGGCGGGGCCCAGGTGGTACAGCCAAGGGTCTTCCAGGGGCCGGGTGTCCTCCCGGGGAAGACCCAGGAGGGCATTGAAGTAGCCCCGGAGGCGGCTTGCGGTGAAGAGGAGGTTCAGATAGGGGTCCTCCAGGGCCTTCCTGGCCTCGGCCTCCGTTTTGGGAAAGGGTCTTGCCGGGTCCCAGGCCCCAAAGAGGCGGAGGCGCACCTCCTGTTTGAGGGCATCCTCCCAGCTCATCTGGGCCAGGCCCAGGGTGCGGCTTAAGGGGGCCTCTCCCCGCAGTTCCGAAAGCCCCAGGGCCAGCCCGTCCGCCGCTTCCCGCACCCCCCGGGAAAGCCCCAGGGCCTTATCCCCCCCGTACTGCTCGTTGTCCACGATGGCCGCCAGCACCCCTGGGGGGATCCTGAGGGCGTACCCCGCGGCCCGGATGGCCTCCCGGTGGGGCAGGACGTGCCAGGGAGCGGTGGGAAGGCCCTCTAAGGAGACGGGCCCCCTGCGCACCGCCTGCCCCAAGGCCAGGATCCACCTCCTGGCGTCCAGAAGGGCCTTCTCCCCATCCTGGTAGGCCGAGCGCCGGCCCGTGGCCTGGTTGAGGAGTTCCAGCCGCAGGAGGCGGTCGTAGGCCCGGGCGGCCTTTTCGCCCAAAAGGAGGTGCAGGCTGGCCTTGTTGGCCAGGTGCAGGGCCACCAGGGCTTCCCGCCTGGTGGGCGGGTAGGGGAGGAGGGCCCTAAGGGAGGGGGCCTTAGGGGGTGCGTTGGGTTCGGGCAAAAGGAGGAAAAGGGCCCCCACGAGGAGGAGAAGGACCCAGGGGCCCCGGAGCATGGGCCTACTCGCCCGCGTCTTCCACCGTTGGGGCAGGGACCTCCACCGTGGCCTCCACGGGGTAGCCCGCGTAGGTGCGGCGCCCTCCCGGGGTCCTTTCTAGGACCTCGCGCCACTCCGACAGGTTCAGAAAGCGGTCCGCCTGGTTCCTAAGCTCCAGGTCCACGAGCTCATGGGCCCCGAGGAGGTGGATCTCCTTGCCCAGGTTCCGCAAGACCCCGAAGGTGTAGGCCAGGTCGCCGGAGCCGCTGGCCACCACCGCCCGGTCCCAGCGGGGGGCGGTGGTGAGGAGATCGGTGGCCATCATAGCCTCAAAGCGGGCCTCCCCCCGCACCATGCGGCTCCGCACCGTGTAGCCCATGAAGACCAGGGCATCTATGAAGCGCTGCTGCCGCTCGTCCTCGGGGTCGGTGATGGGGGCGTAGTAGAAGGCGTTGTAAAGCTGTTCGGACGTGGCGAACTGGGTGAGGACCCGGCGGTGGTCCACGTTCCAGCCCAGGCGCTTGGCCGCCTGGTACATGTAGGAACCGTCAATGAAAAGGGCAATCCGCATATGCCCTTATCCTAAAGGAGCAGCCGCGCCCAGGTCCATAAAGGCGGGTGCCTTCGGTTCAGGAAGGGGCCTTCTCCTCCGCCTTTTCCGAGGAGTGGCCGGGGTTCACCTTGAGAGCGGGGTTGGCGTAGGCCGCCGCGTGGTTGGCGGCGATGGCCGCCTCCCCGAACCCCAGCACGATGAGGGGCAGCTTCCCGGGGTAGGTGACGATGTCCCCACAGGCGTAGACCCCGGGGATGCTGGTGGCCATGGTGGTGTCCACCTTGATCTTGTTCTTCTCAAGCTCCAGGCCCCAGTTGGCCAGGGGGCCGAGCTTGGTGAGGTAGCCCGCGAGGATGAGAACAGCGTCCACCTCCAGCTCCCTCTCCTCCTGGGTGCCGTTGTGGAAGATCACCGCCTTCCGCACCCAGGTGTCCCCCTCTATCCGGCGCACCTCGTAGGGGGTGAGGACCTGTAGCCGCCCCTCCTCGTGGGCTTGGAGGAGCGCTTTCACGCTGGCCTCGTGGGCCCGGAACTGGGGGCGGCGGTGGATGAGGGTGATGGAGGCCGCGGTGCCCAGGAGGTTTAGGGCCCAGTCCACGGCGCTATCCCCCCCGCCCACGATGAGGACCCTCTTCCCGGTGAACTCGGCCTTGGAGCGCACGGCGTAGAAGACGCCCTTCCCCTCAAACTCCCGCTCCCCTGGGGCCCCGATCCTCCTCGGCTCAAAGGCGCCCACCCCAGCGGCGATGATCACCGCCTTGGCGGTGTAGGCCTTGCCGGCGGAGGTGGTCACCTTGAAGACCTCCCCCTCCCGCTCCAGGGTCTCCGCCCGCTCCCCCAAGGTGTAGATGGGGTTAAAGGGGGCCACCTGCTCCACCAGCCCCTTGACCAGGTCCTTGGCGTAGACCTTGGGGAAGCCCGCCACATCGTAGATGTACTTTTCCGGGTAAAGGGCGGATAGCTGCCCCCCAGGCTCGGGCAGGGGGTCTATGAAGCGGAAGGAGAGCCCCCGCATACCCACGTAAAACCCCGCGAAAAGCCCCGCCGGCCCTGCGCCGATGACGATCACATCCGTGTGCTCCATGCCCTCACCTCCCTTGCATTCTACGCACATCCCGGGCTTTGTCCTCCTGGGGTTTTCGTCAGGGACGCTCGACCCCCTTAGGCCACCTCCAACACCACCTTCCCAAACACCCGCCGCTCCTCTAAAAGCCGGTGGCCCTCGGCGGCGGCCTCGAGGGGGAGGACCTGGCCCACCACGGGCCTAAGCCTTCCCGCCTCCACGTGGCGCAGGATGGGGAAGAGGCGGCTTTTGGAGGCCATGGTGGAGCCTAGGATGGAAAGCTGGCGGAAGAAGACGTGGGCGAAGGGGAGGGTGCCCTCGTACCCCGAGGAGGCCCCGGCGATGGCGATCCGGCCCCCGTTAGCCGTGGCCTTGATGACCCCTTCAAAGTAGAGGGCCCCGGTGTGGTCCACCACCTTGTCCGCTCCCTTGCCCCCCGTGAGGCGGCGCACCTCCTTGAACCAGTCGGGGTGGGTGTAGTTCACCCCCTCGTCCGCGCCTAGCTCCAAGGCCTTTCTCAGCTTCTCCTCTGAGCCTGCGGTGGCGATGACCCGGGCCCCGAAGAGCTTGGCGATCTGGATGGCGGCCACGCTTACCCCGCTCCCTGCGGCCATCACCAGCACGTCCTCCCCTGGGCTCACCTGCAGCTTGTCCACCACCATCTGCCAGGCGGTGAGGAAGGTGAGGGGGATGGCCGCGGCCTCGGCGAAGGAAAGCCCTTGGGGTTTAGGAAGGAGGTTGGCCTCGGGCACCACCAGGCCTTCCGCGTAGCTCCCCCAGCGGTGCTCCCCCAGGATCTCGTAGCGGGGGCAGAGGTTGTCCTCGCCCCTCAAGCAGCGTTCGCAAAGCCCACAGGAGATCCCTGGGTTCACCACCACCTCGTCCCCCGGCCTGAAGGCGGTGACCCCGGGCCCCACCGCCTCCACCACCCCGGCCGCGTCCGCCCCCAGGACGTGGGGGAGGGGAAGCCTGGGGCTTGCCACCCCTTTGCGCACCCAGATGTCCAGGTGGTTGAGCCCTGCGGCCTTCACCCGAAGGAGGACCTCCTTGGGGCCAGGGGTGGGGGTTTCCACCTCCCTCACCTTGAGCACCTCCGGGCCGCCCCTTGCCTCCATGACCACCGCGCGCATGGGACCTCCTTTATGGGGGGATTTTCCCACGGGGCTACTTCTCTTGACAACCCCTGCCCTTTCCCCTTAGCCTCTCAAACGTAGGCCCTTTCTTAGGAGGTCAAGATATGAGAAAAGCGTGGTGGCTTGTCGGTCTTATCGCCCTCTGCGGCTTGGCCAGCGCCCAACCCGTTGTCTGGCCCCAGAAGTGGACGGTGGCCAAGCCCTCCGAGGTCAAGCGGGGCGGCACCCTGCGGGCTGCGGTGATCAGCGACTACCGCACCTTCAACCCCTTCATCACCGCGGAGGCTGGCAGCGTGCCCGATATCATTTCGGGTGCGCGGGGTCTGGTCATGCGCGATCCCACCACCGGGGACTGGATCCCCTACATGGCGGAATCTTGGACGGTGAGCCCCAACAAGCTGGAGATCACCTTCAAGATCCGCAAGGGGATGAAGTGGTCCGACGGCCAGCCCATCACCGCGGACGACTGGATCACCACCTGGCGCATCCACACCGACAAGGCCGTGGGCTCCAACAGCTACGATTCCTTCTTCATTGACGGTAAGCCCATCACCCTGAAGAAGATTGACGACTACACCATCCGCTTCATCTACCCCAAGACGGACGCCGAGGCCTTTGCCGTGGCCGCCTTTGAGCCCTGGCCGGCCCACGTCTTCGGCCCCGTGTATCAGAAGGAGGGGGCGGAGGGCATCAAGAAGATGTGGGGCCTCAATGAGGACCCTAATAAGATCGTCTCCGGCGGCCCCTGGCTCATTGAGAGCTACCGGCCTGGGGAAAGGCTCGTCCTCAAGCGGAACCCTGCCTTTGGCGAGTGGAACAAGGACGAGGCGGGGAACCCCCTCCCCTACCTGGACCGGTACGAGATCAAGATCGTGAAGGACGTGAACGCCCAGCTGGCGGAATTCCTGGCGGGGAACATTGACCTCATGGCCCCCTCCACCGTGGACCACATCTCCCAGATCCGCCAGGCCATTCAGCAGGGCCGCTTGGACGCCACCCTCAAGCTGAACGCCTCCCCCGTGGCCAGTAGCCAGTTCCTGGTCTTCAACTGGAACAAGGCCTCGGACCCCTTCAAGCAAAGCCTCTTCCGCTCGGACAAGTTCCGCCGGGCCATGAGCCACCTGGTGAACCGCCAGGCGGTGATTGACATCGTCTATGGGGGCCTCGGCACCCCCATGTACTCCAGCGTCTACCCTGTCCTCACCCAGTGGGTGAACCCCAAGGTGCCCAAGTACGAGTACGACCCGAAGCAGGCGGCCAAGCTCCTGGCCGAGCTTGGCTTCACCAAGAAGGACCGGGAGGGCTACCTGGTGGACTCCAAGGGCCGCCGCCTGGAGTTCAACCTGGCCACCAACGCCGGGAACAACCAGCGGGAGCAGATCGCCAAGCTCTTCGTGGACGAGGCCAAGAAGGTGGGGGTGAAGGTCAACTTCCAGGCTATAGACTTCAACACCCTGGTGGGCCAGCTCCTCTCCTCGGGGCCTGACCGGCCCTTTGATGCCATCATCATCGGCCTTACCGGGGGCGGTCTGGACTGGCCCTTTGGGTCCAACGTGGTGCCCTGCAAGGGGAACCTTCACATGTGGAACAAGTCCGGCCAGTGCCTGGACCCCCGGGAGACCCAGCTGGATGCCCTCTACTCCCGCGGCCGCACGGAGCTGGACTTCAAGAAGCGGGTGGAGATTGGCTACCGGATGCAGGAGATTGAGGCCCAGCTCCTGCCTGTCATCTACATCGCCGGGCCCAACTACCACCCCGCCTGGAATAACCGCTTGGGCGGGGAGCACCCGGATGCCATCATCTCCAGCATCTGGGGCCAGCGGGAGCTGGAACTGACCTTCATCAAGAAATGATCTAGCCTATGGATATCCCCGGGGCCTAAAGGCCCCGGGGGCCCTTTAGACGCCATGACCGCCTACATCCTCCGCCGCATCCTTTACCTTATCCCCACCTTTTTCGGGGCCACCTTCCTCGCCTTCCTCATCATCCAGATGGCCCCGGGGGATTACCTCACCCAGCTGGAGCTGGACCCCAAAATCACCCCGGAGACCATCGCCCGCCTAAGGGCCCAGTTCGGCCTGGACCGCCCCATCTACGAGCAGTACCTCCTTTGGATGAACAACCTCTTTCACCTCAACCTGGGCTACTCCTTTGCGTACCAGGCCCCTGTCCTGGACATCATCTGGCCCCGGGTGGTGAACTCCATGGTCATCGTCATTCCTTCCACCCTCCTCCTCTACCTGGTGGCCATCCCCGTGGGGGTCTATGGAGCCCTCCGCCTGTACACCCTGGGGGACCGGGTTCTCTCCTTCCTGGCCTACGTGGGCCTCTCCGTGCCCAGCTTCTTCCTGGCCCTCATCGCCATCTACATCCTCCTCCAGATCAAGTTCGCCACCGGCGCCCTCATCTTCCCGGTGTCCGGCATGACCAGCAGCGGCTTTGAGCAGATGCCTCCCTTGCGCCAGGTGTTGGACATCGCCTGGCACGCGGTGGTGCCCATTCTCGTGGCCACGGCCAACGACATTGCTGGATTTTCCCGCCTCATGCGGGGCCAGATGCTGGAGGTCCTCTCCCAGGACTACATCCGCACCGCCCGGGCCAAGGGCCTTTCCGAGCGGGTGGTCATCTACAAGCACGCCTTCCGCAACGCGGTCATCCCCTTTGTAGCCACCCTGGGGGGGCTTCTCCCCAACCTCATCTCGGGGGCGGGGTTTGTGGAGGTGGTCATGGCCTGGCCGGGCATCACCCCCTTCTTCCTGGACGCGGTGGCCAACCAGGACCTTTACGTCATCGCCGGCTTCCTCACCGTGAGCCTGGTGCTCCTCATGGTGGGCAACCTGCTTTCGGACCTGCTTCTCGCCTGGGTGGACCCCAGGATCCGCTACGAGTAGGAGGTGCTCTGTGACCGCGAAGCCCGCCGCTAGCCGCGCCCAGTTGGTCTGGCACCAGTTCCGCAAGCACCGTCTGGCGGTCTGGGGGGGGAGGGTCCTCCTCGTCCTCTACCTGATGGCCGCCTTCGCCGGCTTCTTCAGCCCCTACGACCCCAACCACTACGAGCTCTACCCCCCCAAGGGCCACCATCCCCCCACCCGGATCCACTTCATAGACCCGGATACGGGCCGCCTCACCTGGCCCTTCGTCTACGCCACGGTGCGCACCATTGACCCCGTTACCCTCCAGCCCCGCTACCAGGAGGACCCCTCCCAGGGGAAGTTTTACCTCCGCTTCCTCGTCCGCACCCCGGAACAGCCCTACACGGTCTTCCGCATCTTCAAGGCGGACCTCCGCCTCTTCGGGGTGGACCCTCCAGGGCGGATCTTCCTCATGGGCACCGATAACTTTGGCCGCGACCTCTATAGCCGCATCGTCTACGGCGCCCAGGTCTCCCTCACCATCGGCATCCTCTCCGCGGTGGTGTCCTTCTTCCTGGGCCTTCTCCTTGGAGGTATAGCGGGTTACTTCTCCGGGCGGCCCTTCGCCCTTTCCCTGCCCCCCAGGCTTTGGCGGGGGGTGGGGGCTTTCCTTGGCCCTTTGAGCCTCCTCCTTTGGGTGGGGGTGGCCCTTGGGATGGTGCACCTGGCCTGGATCTTCGTGCGCATCACCCCGGTGCGGGGGCTTTGGAGCTATGGGGTGGACGGGGCGGTCCTCCTTCTGGGTCTCCTTGGGGCCTACGCTGTGCTGCGGAGGGTGTTCCTCGAGCCCATCCGCCTAGACCCCGACGACCTCATCATGCGCACGGTGGAGATCATTGCCGCCATCCCCGGCCTCTTCCTCCTCATCTCCTTGAGGGCGGTCTTCCCCACCAACATTGACCCTCTCCTCACCTTCTACCTGGTGGTGGGCCTTTTGGGCTTCATCGGCTGGGGGGGGCTTGCCCGGGTGGTGCGGGGCATCGTCCTTTCCGTGCGGGAGATGGACTACGTGCAGGCGGCGAAGGCCCTAGGTGCCTCGGATGGCCGCATCATCGCCCGCCACGTGCTTCCCGCCACCGCCAGCTACGTCATCGTGAGCCTTTCCCTTACCATCCCCGGGTTTATCCTGGGGGAGTCGGGGCTTTCCTTCCTGGGCCTTGGGGTCACCGAGCCCTACACCAGCTGGGGGCTTCTCCTCCAGGCGGCTCAGCAGGGGGGGTTTGCCTCCTTCACCGACCGCCCCTGGGTCTTGTGGCCGGGGTTCTTTATCTTTCTTTCCATCTTGTCCTGGAACTTCCTGGGCGATGGGCTCCGGGACGCCTTTGACCCCAGGCGTCGGCAGTAGGCCTTCTCTTTTGACCGGGTATGCCGTATAACGGTTGAGGTGTTTTTGGGGGCCTAGGCCCATGAGAGGCAAGGAGTAGGCATGGACGAAAACCGGCTTTTAGAGGTGAAGGACCTCAAGGTCCACTTCTTCACCGACGACGGCGTGGTGAAGGCGGTGGATGGGGTTTCCTTCCACATCAACCGGGGGGAGACCCTGGCCGTGGTGGGGGAGTCGGGCTCGGGGAAGAGCGTGACCTCTTTGGCCATCATGCGCCTCATCCCTACCCCTCCGGGGCGCATCGTGGGCGGGGAGATCCTCTTCCGGGGGAAGGATGGGCAGGTCAAAGACCTCACCAGGCTCTCCGAGGCGGAGATGCGGAGGATCCGGGGCAACGACATCGCCATGATCTTCCAGGAGCCCATGACCTCCCTGAACCCGGTGTACACGGTGGGGGACCAGATCGCCGAGGCCATCATGCTCCACCAGGGGAAAAGCCGCAAGGAGGCCATGGAGCTCGCCGCGGAGATGCTGAACCTGGTGGGGATTCCCGAGCCCAAAAAGCGCCTTTCCAACTACCCCCACCAGATGTCCGGGGGGATGCGGCAGCGGGTGATGATCGCCATGGCCCTTTCCTGTAACCCCTCCCTCCTCATCGCCGACGAGCCCACCACCGCCTTGGACGTGACCATCCAGGCCCAGATCCTGGAGCTCATGAAGAAGCTCCAGGAGGAGCTCAGGATGAGCATCCTCTTCATCACCCACAACCTGGGGGTGGTGGCGGAGATGGCCGACCGGGTGGTGGTGATGTACGCCGGCCGGGCAGTGGAGGAGGCCGACGTGGTGCCCCTCTTCAAGGATCCCCTCCACCCCTACACCCAGGGCCTCCTCCACTCCGTGCCTCGGCTGGACCTGGCCGCGGAGCACAAGGAGCGCCTCGAGGCCATCCCCGGCAACGTTCCCAACCCCCTCTACCTCCCCCCGGGGTGCGCCTTCCACCCCCGGTGCAAGCACTACGTGGCGGGGCTCTGCGACCGGGAGGTGCCCCCCTTGGAGGACACGGGGGATGGCCGCCAGGTGCGGTGCGTGCGCTGGCGGGAGATCCGGGAGGTTAGGGCATGAAGGATAACGCTGTCCTGGTGGAGGTCCAGGATCTCAAAAAGCACTTCCCCATCCGCGGGGGCATCCTCTCCCGGGTGGTGGGGAGCGTGAAAGCGGTGGACGGGGTGTCCTTTGCCATCAAAAAGGGCGAGGTCCTGGGCCTCGTGGGGGAGTCGGGAAGCGGTAAGACCACCGTGGGCCGGACCCTTCTCCGTCTTATTGAGCCCACGGGGGGGAGGATCCTCTTCGGGGGGGAGGACATCACCGAGCTGCCCAAGGACAAGCTCCGCCCCTACCGGCGCCGGATGCAGATCATCTTCCAGGACCCCTTCAGCTCCCTCAACCCCCGGATGACCGTGGGGGACATCATCGCCGAGCCCCTCATCATCCACGGCCTGGCCAAGGACCCGAAGGAGCGCACAGAAAGGGTGGCGGAGCTTTTGAAGCTGGTGGGCCTCTCCCCCGACCACATGCGCCGCTACCCCCACGAGTTCTCCGGCGGGCAGCGCCAGCGCATCGGCATCGCCCGCGCCCTGGCGGTGGCCCCGGAGTTCATCGTGGCCGACGAGCCCGTCTCTGCCCTGGACGTCTCCATCCAGGCCCAGGTGGTGAACCTCCTCCAGGACCTGAAGGAGGAGCTTGGGCTCACCCTTCTCTTCATCGCCCACGACCTGGCGGTGGTGGAGTACATCTCCGACCGGGTGGCGGTGATGTACCTGGGCAAGGTGATGGAGCTCGCCCCTGCCCAGGAGCTTTACCGCAACCCCAAGCACCCCTACACCGAGGCCCTTCTCTCCGCCGTGCCCATCCCCGACCCCACGGTGAAGCGGGAGCGCATCGTCCTGCAAGGGGACATCCCCTCTCCCATCAACCCCCCCTCGGGGTGCGTCTTCCGAACCCGCTGCCGCTACGCCCTCCCGGAGTGCGCCCACATCGTGCCCGAGCTTAAGGAAGTGGCCCCCGGCCACTACAAGGCCTGCATCCGGGACGACATCCTCTGAGGGCTCCACCCCGGCTTTCGCCCCAAAAGGAAGTGGGCGGCACCTACCCTTTCGGGGAATCCCCCGGGGGGTTTGGTGTTAGGCTTAGGCCATGCTGGTGAAGGACGTGATGAAAGCTCCGGTCCTCACCGTGGGGCCAGAGACCACTTTGGAGGAGGCCTACCGGCTTCTTTTGGAGCGGGGCATCCGCCACCTGCCCGTGGTGGAGGGGGGGAGGCTGGTGGGCATCGTCACCGACCGGGACCTCCGCCTCGCCACCAGCCACTTGAACCCCAAGGGCCCCTGCCCGGGGTGCACCCAGGTGGGGGAGGTGATGACCAAGGGGGTGGTCACCGCCCATCCCCTGGACCCCGTGGAGGAGGCGGCCCGGGTCATGCGGGAGCGGAAGATCGGCTGCCTGCCCGTGCTGGAAGGGGAGGCGGTGGTGGGGATCGTCACGGGGATTGACCTCCTGGATGCCCTTCTCAAGCTCACAGGGGTGACGGAGCCCTCGGGGCGCCTCGAGGTCCGCCTGCCCGATAGGGTGGGGGAGCTGGCCCGGCTCACCGGCTTCCTGGCGGGGCAGGGGGTGAACATCCACTCCCTCCTCTCCTACCCGGAGGACAGGGACTTTGTGCGGGCGGTGGTGCGGGTGAACACCTTGGAAACCCACCGCCTAGCCCAGGCCTTGAGGGAAGCGGGGTACGAGGTGGTCTGGCCTCCCAAGAAGCCATGGTGATCTACCGGGACGAGTACCGCCTCTACGACTTCGGCCCCCAGCACCCCTTTAGCCCCGTGCGCCTGGAGATGCTCACCTCCCTCCTAGAGGCCCTGGGGGTGTGGCGCCCCCCCCTTGCCCCCCCGGAGGCCACCCGAGAGGAGGTCCTTACGGTCCACTCCGAGCGGCTGGTGCGGCGGGTGGAGGCGGCGGGCCAGGGGGAGTGGGTGGAGGATCTGGAGCACTACGGCCTGGGCACGGGGGATACCCCCGTCTTCCCGGGCATGGACCGGGCGGCCCGGATCCTGGTGGGGGGTACTTTGGAGGGGGCGAGGAGGATCCTTTCCGGGGAAAAGAGGGTTTTGCAGCTTGGGGGTGGCCTCCACCATGCCCAGTACGACCGAGCCTCGGGGTTTTGCGTCTACAACGACCTTTCCGTGGCCATCCGCCACCTCACCCGGGCGGGGCTCAGGGTGGCCTACCTGGACATAGACGTCCACCACGGGGACGGGGTGCAGTGGATCCACTACGAGGAGGCCGAGGTCCTCACCCTAAGCCTCCACGAGTCGGGCCGCTACCTCTTCCCCGGCACCGGGCATATCCACGAACTGGGCCGGGGGGCGGGGCTTGGGCGGAAGCTCAACCTTCCCCTGGAGCCCTTCACCGAGGACGAGAGTTACCTCGAGGTCTTCCAGACCCTCCTCCCCTGGGCCCTGGAGGCCTTCCGCCCCGAGGTCCTGGTGGTCCAGGCGGGGGCGGATGCCCACTACCAGGACCCCTTGGCCGACCTCCTCCTCACCACCCGGGCCTACGAGGCCCTCTTCCGCCTCATCCTGGACTATGCCGAGGCTTACGCGGGGGGGAGGGTCCTCGTCACCCTGGGGGGTGGGTACAGCCTGGACGCCACGGTGCGGGTCTGGGCCCTTCTTTACCACCTCTTCCACGGCCTCCCCCTGCCTGAGCGCCTGCCCGCAGGTTGGCTTCGGACCTGGGAGGCGCGGCTCGGCGTTTCCCTCACCCCCACCCTCCACGACCCTGAGGGCCCCTACCCGGTGATTCCCAGGAAGGCGGAGATCGCCGAGCGGAACCGCCTCACCCTGCGCCGCCTCCTGGAGCTTGCCACCCCCCACCTGGTAGACTAGGGGGATGAGGCTTATTCTGCGCCTCCCCGAGCGCAAGGAGGTGGAGCTTCCTGGGGGACGGCCCCTTAGGGCCATTTTGGAAGAGGCGGGGATAAACCCTGAGACCGTGGTGGCCATCCGGAACGAGGAGCTCCTCACCCTGGAGGACTGGGTGGGGGAAGGGGAGACGGTGGAGGTCCTCTCCGCCATCTCGGGGGGCTAGGTGCGCTGCAAGTTCTGCGAGGCCAAGGCCCAGGTGGAGCTGAAGGGGCGGGGGCTTGCCCTTTGCCGGGAGCACTACCTGGAGTGGTTCCTTAAGGAGACGGAACGGGCCATCCGCCGCCACCGGATGCTAAGCCCTGGGGAAAAGGTCTTGGTGGCGGTCTCGGGGGGGAAGGACTCCCTGGCCCTTTGGGATGTCCTCCACCGGCTGGGCTACCAGGCGGTGGGGCTCCACCTGGAGCTCGGCATCGGGGAGTACTCCCAAAGGAGCCTCGAGGTCACCCGCCGCTTCGCGGAGGAGCGGGGCCTACCCCTTTTGGTGGTGGACCTCAAGGAGGCCTTCGGCTTTGGGGTGCCGGAGCTTGCGGAGCTCTCGGGCCGGGTGGCCTGCTCGGCCTGCGGGCTTTCCAAGCGCTACCTCATCAACCAAGTGGCCGTGGAGGAGGGGTTTAGGGTGGTGGCCACAGGCCACAACCTGGACGACGAGGCCGCGGTCCTCTTCGGCAACCTCCTGAACCC
This sequence comes from Thermus sp., assembly GCF_037444525.1. Classification (GTDB taxonomy): domain Bacteria; phylum Deinococcota; class Deinococci; order Deinococcales; family Thermaceae; genus Thermus. The sequence continues at coordinate 31,871 of NZ_JBBIMD010000005.1, forward strand.
CCAGGAGGACGCCCTGGTGCGCCAGGGGCCGGTCCTTCCCGAGAAGCCGGGCCTGGCTGCCCGGGTCAAGCCCTTCTACCGCTTCTCCGAGCGGGAAGTCCTCTCCTACACCCTCCTAAGGGGCATCCCCTTCCTGCACGAGGAGTGCCCCAACGCCAAAGGGGCCAAGAGCCTCCTCTATAAGGAGGCCCTGAACCTGGTGGAGAAGAACCTCCCCGGGGCCAAGCTGCGCTTCCTGGAGGGTTTTTTGGAGAAGATCCAGCCCCGCCTTAAGGGGGAGGAGCCCCTTCTCCGGGAGTGCGAGCGCTGCGGCTACCCCACCACCGGGGGGGTTTGCTCCTTCTGCCGCATGTGGGAGGGGGTCTACAGGAAGGCCAAGAAGCGCCGCCTCCTTCCCGAAAAGGCCCAGTTCCGCCCCCAGGTGGTGCCCCGCCGGGGAGCTTAGCTTAGGCCCGGGGTATGCCCCCCTTACAAGGGGGATATCTTCTTCCTGGCCCCGTTTCGGGTGGGGAAGGAGCCTTAGGGCTGGAAAGGTTTCCACCCCGGGGTGTAAACTCCGGGCATGTGGTGGAAGGAGGCGGTGATCTACCAGATCTACCCCCGGAGCTTCCAGGACTCCAACGGGGACGGCATCGGGGACCTCGAGGGGATCAGGAGGCGGCTACCCTACCTCAAGGGCCTTGGGGTGGACGCCCTTTGGCTTTCCCCCTTCTACAAAAGCCCCATGAAGGACTTCGGCTACGATGTGGCCGATTACTGCGAAGTGGATCCCATCTTCGGGACCCTGGAGGACTTTAAGCGCCTCCTGCAAGAGGCCCACGGCCTTGGGCTTAGGGTCCTCATAGACCTCGTCCCCAACCACACCTCGGACCAGCACCCCTGGTTCTTGGAATCCCGCGTCTCCCGGGAAAGCCCCAAGCGGAACTGGTACATCTGGGCCGACCCCGGCCCCCATGGCGGCCCCCCCAACAACTGGCAGAGCTTCTTCGGCGGCCCCGCCTGGACCTTGGACGAGAAGACGGGCCAGTACTACCTCCACCAGTTCCTCCCCGAACAGCCCGACCTCAACTGGCGCAACCCCGAGGTGCGGGCGGCCATCCACCAGGTCATGCGCTTTTGGCTCCGGATGGGGGTGGACGGCTTCCGGGTGGACACCCTTTGGCTCCTCGCCGAAGACCTCCTCCTCCGGGATGAGCCCGGCAACCCCGGCTGGCGCCCCGGGATGTGGGACCGGGGCCGCCACCTCCACATCCACATGGAGGACCAGCCTGAGACCCACGCCTATGTGCGGGAGATGCGCTACGTTCTGGACGAGTTCTCCGAGCCGGGGCGGGAGCGGGTCATGGTAGGGGAGATCTACCTCCCCTTCCCCCAGCTGGTGCGGTACTACCAGGCGGGTTGCCACCTGCCCTTCAACTTTCACCTCATCTTCCGGGGCCTGCCCGACTGGCGGCCCGAAAACATTGCCCGCATCGTGGAGGAGTACGAGAGCCTCCTCACTCCTTGGGACTGGCCCAACTGGGTCCTGGGGAACCACGACCAGCCGAGGCTTGTTTCCCGGATCGGTGAGGCCCAGGCCCGGGTGGCGGCGGTCCTCCTCTTCACCCTGCGGGGCACCCCCACCTGGTACTACGGGGACGAGCTTGGGATGGTGAACGGGGAGATCCCCTGGGAGAAGGTGCAGGACCCGGCTGCCCTTAGGCAAAAGGGCCGTAAGGGGGAGCACGGCCTTCCCCCAGGCCGGGACCCCTGCCGCACCCCCATGCAGTGGGACGCTTCCCCCTACGCCGGGTTTTCCACGGCCGAGCCCTGGCTTCCCGTGAACCCCGACTACCCCCAGAGGAACGTGGCCCTTCAGGAACAAGACCCCCGCTCCATGCTGAACCTGGTGCGGCGGCTCATCGCCTTAAGGAAGGATAAAGAGCTCCTCTACGGGGCCTACCGCACCCACCGGGCGGAAGGGGGGGTCTACGCCTACTTCCGGGGGGAGGGGTGGCTTGTGGCCCTCAACTTCACGGACAAGGAGAAGGCCCTGGACCTTCCCCGGGGGGGCCGGGTGGTCCTCTCCACCCACCTGGACCGGGAGGAGGGGCTGGGGGGAAGGCTCCTCCTGAGGCCCGACGAGGGGGTGGTCCTCCGCCTAGACTGAGGGGGTGATGGACCCCTTCGCCGGCCTGGCGGAGGCCTACGAGGCCTGGTACGGGACCCCTTGGGGGCCTTCGTCATCGGGGAGGAGGAGCGGGCCCTGAGGGCCCTTTTACCCTCAGGGGAAAACCTTTTGGAGGTGGGCGCAGGCACGGGGTGGTGGCTCAGGCGCCTTCCTTACCCCAAGAGGGTGGGGCTGGAGCCTTCCCCCGCCATGCTCCGCGTGGGGCAGGCGCGAACCCCCGGGGCGGGGTGGGTCCTGGGGCGTGCGGAGGCCCTGCCCTTTCCCGGGAATAGCTTTGACCGGGTCCTCCTCTTTGCCGTTTTGGAGTTCGTGGAGGACGTGGAGAAGGCCCTGGAAGAGGCCCGGCGGGTGTTGAGGCCAGGGGGGGCCTGGTGGTGGGGATCCTGGAGGCCCTCTCCCCTTGGGCCGCCCTCTACCGGCGCCTAGGGGAGAAGGGCGTGGCCCCTTGGCACGGAGCCCGCTTCCTTACCCGGGAAGACCTCCAGGCCCTCCTGGACCCTCCTGTGGCCGAGAAAGAGGCGGTCTTCCTGGCCCCAGGGGCCCACCCCCCCTTTCCCGAGGCGGACCGGGCGGGCCGAAGGGCCGGGAACCGCCCCGCCCTCTACCTGGGGCGGTGGGAGAAAGGCCAAGGCCCCCGTTAAGGGGCCTTGTGGTGCCGGGGGCGGGACTCGAACCCGCACGCCCTCATCGGGCAACAGATTTTGAGTCTGCCGCGTCTACCGGTTCCGCCACCCCGGCGGGCGCACCCTAAGGATAAGGCCGAGGAGAAATAAGGTCAACGCCACCCCCACCGCCCAGTTCCCGAGGCGCACATAGGGGGTTTCCCCTTCCCTATGGGCGTAGGGCGCAAGGAGGAAGCCCTCCGCCTTGGGGGGGAGCCGGGCGGCTACCCGGCCTAAGGGGTCTATGGCCGCCGTGACCCCGTCGTTTCCTGCCCGGAGGAGCCACCTTCCCGTCTCCACTGCCCTTAGGCGTCCCAGGGCGAAGTGCTGAAGCCCCCCAAAGCTTGGCCCGAACCAGGCGTCGTTGGTGAGGAGGACGAGGACCTTAGCCCCCTGGCGCACAAGCCCCCGGGCCACGCTGGGAAAGGCAGACTCGTAGCAGATCATGGCCCCGTAGGGCCCGAGGGGCTTTAGGGCCTCTCCTGGGGTGCGGTCCGCAAGCTCCCCCAGGCCGAAGGCCTGGAAGAAGAAGCGGTAGACCCCCCCTAAGGCCTCCCGGAAGGGGAAGCGCTCCCCGAAGGACACAAGCCGGGTCTTGTCGTAGTGGGCCAGGACCTTCCCGCCCCCGTAGAGCACCGCCCGGTTGGGGCCGTAGAGGTTCAGGCCCGTGAGGAGGAAACGGTCTTCCAAGAGGGCGTCCACCCCTTTTGGGATCTGCCAGACCGCGGTCTCGGGCCAGACCACAAGCCGGGCTTCGGGGTGGGCCATGAGCCCTTCCGCCGTGAGCCTCAGGTAGACCGCCTCGTCCAGCTCCCCCAGGGTCTTCCTCAAGGGGTTCACGTTCCCCTGGACCAGGAGGGCCCTTTCAGGGGGAGTGGGGCCTTGGGGCAAGGGGAAAAGCCAGAGCACCGCCCAGGGAAGGAGGAGGGCGTAGAAGCGGTGCCTAAGCCCTAAGGCCACCAGGAGGGCCAGGAGGGAGAGGAGGTAGACCCCTCCAAAGGCCGCCAGGAGGCGGCCTGGGGCCTCGAGGAGGCTGTACCCCAGGAACCCCCAGGGGAAGGCCAGTTCCCCTTGCTCCGTGAGCCATTCCAGAACCACCCACCCCCCCACCCGGGCCAGGGGCGTGGGGGTGAGGGCGAAGAGGAGGCCAAAGGAGAGGGCCTTAAAGAGCACCAGGGGGAGGAAAGGCACCGCCCCCCAGGGCCCAAAGTTCTCCGCGAAGCTCCAGGGGAGCCAAAGGAGGTGGAGCCCCCAAAACCCAAGCCCTGCCAGGAAGCCCACCCGGAATCCCCCCTGGAGGAGGGGGGCCAGGAAGAGGGGGGCCAGGGGCCCTAGGGGAAAGGGGGGGAGGCTTAGGGCCAGGAGGAGGCCGAGGGCCAGGGCGCGCACCCCTATACCATAAGGGCCGCCCGCCCCCTTTTCACAGGGGTTTCGCCGGAGGCATGGCAGAATGGGGCCATGCGCCTGGGGGTCATCTCGGATGTGCACGCCAACCTACCAGCCCTGGAGGCGGTCCTCGAGGCCCTGAGAAAGGAGGGCGTGGACGAGATCCTCCTCCTGGGGGACCTGGTGGGCTACGGCCCCCACCCCAAGCAGGTGATCCGCAAGGTCCTGGACGAGGGGCTTTCCGCCATCGCCGGGGCCTGGGACCTGCGGGTGGCCTACCCCCTGCCGGGAACCCTGCCCGAGGGGGTGGGCCGGGCCACCTTGGAGTGGACCCGCGCCCAGCTTTCGGGAAAGGAGCTTGCCTATCTGCGCACCCTCCGCACCTCCCACCGCCGCACCTACGGGGAGAGGCGCTTGGTGGCCTTCCATGGCACCCCGGGCCGGCCCGAGGAGCAGCTGGACTTCCAGGGCCCAGCCCGGGTTTTCCAGCGCCTCATGGACCGCTACGGGGCCCAAATCCTCCTTCTCGGGGGACGGCACCTGCCCCTTTCCCGGCGGGTGGGGCTAGGGCTTGTGGCTGACCCCGGCAGCGTGGGGCTTTCCCTTTCCGGGGAGCCAGGGGCGGATGCGCTCCTGGTGGACACGGAGACCCTGGAGGTCAAGGCCCTAAAGGTGCCCTACGACCTGGGCCCCCTCCTCTTTGACCTAAGGGCCTGGGACCTGCCCCCCGTCCTGGAGGTCGTCTACCGCACCGGCCGCTTCCCCCAAGAGGTTTAGGGCCTCGTCGGGGGAGGCGGAAAACCCTTCCACCTCTCGCCCCAGGCGGTGGAGGGCCCTTAGGGCGGTGCGCCGCACCAGGGGGTGGGGGTCCCTTAGGGCCTCCTCCATGAGCTTCTCCCCCAGCCCCAGGTTTGCGAGGACGATGAGGGCGTTTCTCGCCATGCGGGCCCGGCCTGCCCGGAGAAAGGCGGTGCCCCGGTACTTCCGCCCAAAGGCCCGCCCCGAGAGGCGGAAGAAGTCCAAAAGGTCCGGGTGGGCCAGCTCGGGCTCGGGGCGGAGCCTTTCCCAGGCCTTCCCGAACCGTCCCCAGGGGCAGACCGCCTGGCAGAGGTCGCACCCGAAAAGCCAGTCCCCCATGCCCTCCCAGAAGGCCTCCGGGATGAGGCCCTTGTGCTCAATGGTGAGGTAGCTCACGCACCGCCCCGCCTCCAGGGTCCCCTCCCCGAGGAGGGCCCCCGTGGGGCAGGCGGGAAGGCAGCGGGCGCACCGCCCGCACCGGTTCGGGTGGGGGGGTGGGGGTTCCACCTCCAAGGCGGTGAGGAGGACCCCTATAAACGCGTGGACCCCGAAAAGGGAAGAGAGAAACATCCCGCTTTTCCCGATCCACCCCGCCCCCGAGAGGGCGGCTAGAGCCCGCTCGGGGAGGGGCCCATGGTCCACGTACCCCTTGGCCCAGACCCCCAGGCCCCGGGCCACCCCCTCCAGGCGGGCGAGGCTTTCCCCCAGGACCAGGTGGTAGTCCCGGCTCCAGGCGTAGCGGGCCACCCGGCCCACCCTGAGCCCCCCCCGGGGGGTCCCGGGATCCTCGTGGGCGTAGGGGGCGAAGAGGAGGAGGGCGCTTTCCGCTTGGGGAAAGCGCCTCCTGGGGGTGAGCCTTTCCTCTACTCCCCGGGCCAAGTAAGCCATCCCCGCGTGGCGGCCGGCCCCTATCCAAGCCCGGTAGCGGGCTTTGGCCCCCTCCGGGAGGTCCAGGGGGGCCCAGGCCGGGAAAAGCCCCTCCTCCAGGGCCGCCTCCTCCAGAAGCCGCCTCGCCCTTTCCACACCCCCATCGTATAATCCCCCCATGGAGCCCTTGAGGATCGCTCTTCTCGGCGGGGGCACCGTGGGGAGCGCCTTCTACGCCCTGGTCCAGGAGCGCCGGGCGGACTTCCAAGCCCTGGGGGTGGAGCCCGAGTTCCTGGGGGTCCTGGTGCGGGACAAGGGGAAGCCCCGGGCTATCCCCGAAAAGCTCCTCCGCACCGAGCCCTTTGACCTCCTGGAGGCCGACCTCGTGGTGGAGGCCCTAGGGGGGGTGGAGGTGCCCTTGAGGCTTGTCCTCCCGGCCCTCGAGGCGGGCATCCCCCTCATCACCGCCAATAAGGCCCTCCTGGCCGAGGCCTGGAACGAGCTTCGCCCCTTCGCTGAGGAGGGGCTCATCTACCACGAGGCCAGCGTCATGGCCGGGACCCCCGCCCTAAGCCTCCTGGAGACCCTAAGGGGCAGCGAGCTTTTGGAGCTTTACGGCATCCTGAACGGCACCACCCTCTATATCCTCCAGGCGATGGAGGGGGGGAAGACCTACGGGGAGGCCCTAGAGGAGGCCCAGCACCTGGGCTACGCGGAGGCCGACCCCACCCTGGACGTGGAGGGCATAGATGCCGCCCACAAGCTTACCCTCCTCGCCCGCCTCCTGGTGGACCCCGCCTTCCCCTTTGAGGGGGTGGAGGTGAGGGGGATCGTTGGCCTTACCCCAGGGGAACTGGAGGCCGCTCAGGAGAGGGGCGAGCGGGTGCGCCTCCTCGCGAGCCTCTACGGGGAGGGGGGAAGGTGGCGGGCTAGGGTGGCCCCAGCCCGCCTTCCCCAGGACCATCCCCTGGTCCAGGCCAAGGGGAACGCCCTTTGGGTGCGCGCCGCCCCCTTGGGGGAGGTCTTCGTCGCTGGTCCGGGGGCCGGGGGCGGGGCCACGGCGAGCGGCCTCCTCGCGGACCTTTTCCGCTTCCTCTCCGGCGCCCCCGGCCACCGGCCCGCACCCCTGGCCAAGGGGCCTTTGGGGGAGGGGTGCCCCTTCCCCGAGGCTTGACCCAAAGCGGGGGTTTCCCGGAGCATAAGCCCATGCGCCTGCCCCTCATAGAGCGCTACCGCGCCCATTTGCCCGTTACCCTCAGCACCCCCGTGGTCTCCCTGCTGGAGGGCTCCACCCCCCTCATCCCCCTGAAGGGGCCCAAAGAGGCCAGGGAGCGGGGGGTGCGGCTTTACGCCAAGTTTGAGGGCTTAAACCCCACGGGGAGCTTCAAGGACCGGGGGATGACCCTGGCTGTTTCCAAGGCGGTGGAGGCGGGGGCCAAGGCGGTGGCCTGCGCCAGCACCGGGAACACCGCGGCCTCCGCCGCGGCCTACGCCGCGCGGGCGGGGATCCTCTCCATCGTGATCCTCCCCGCGGGGTATGTGGCCCTGGGCAAGGTGGCCCAGAGCCTGGTCCACGGGGCCCGCATCGTCCAGGTGGAGGGGAACTTTGACCAGGCCCTCCGCCTCACCCAGGCCCTTACGGAGCGTTACCCCGTGGCCCTGGTGAACTCCCTAAACCCCTACCGCCTGGAGGGCCAGAAGACCCTGGCCTTTGAGGTGGTGGACGAGCTTTCGGAGGCCCCCCACTACCACGCCCTGCCCGTGGGGAACGCGGGGAACATCACCGCCCACTGGATGGGGTATAAGGAGTACCACGCCTTGGGGAAGGCGAAAAGGCTTCCCAAGATGCTGGGCTTCCAGGCGGCAGGGGCGGCCCCCCTGGTCCTGGGGCGGCCCGTGGAGCGGCCCGAGACCCTGGCCACCGCCATCCGCATCGGCAACCCCGCAAGCTGGGAAGGGGCCATACGGGCCAAGGAGGAGTCGGGGGGGGTGATAGAGGCGGTGACGGACGGGGAGATCCTCGAGGCCTACCGCTATTTGGCCCGGGAGGAGGGGATTTTCTGCGAGCCCGCCAGCGCCGCCGCCTTGGCGGGGGTCTGGAAGCTCCTCAGGGAAGGCAGGTTGGAGGAGGGGAGCACGGTGGTCCTCACCCTCACCGGCCACGGCCTCAAGGACCCGGCCACCGCGGAGAGGGTGGCCGAGCTCCCGCCCCCTGTGCCCCCAGACCTGGAGGCGGTGGCCCGGGCCGCGGGGCTTTCGTGATAGGCTTGGGCCATGGCCGAGCGGACCAAGCGGCGCAAGGAACCTTTCCCCGGGGCCTACTACCTGGCGGGGGCCATCACCCTCGCCCTCATGCTCCTCTTCATCGCCTTGGGGGCGAGCCTCCCCCCGGGGGTGGCGGGGTTTTTGGTGGCCTTTGTCCTGGGCCTTACGGTGAGCCCCAAGTACGCCAAGGCCTTTTTGCTGGCGGGGGTCTTCTCCGCGGCCATGGGGTTTCTGGACCGGGAGCCCCAGGTGGCCTGGGGTGGGGTGGCGTTGGTACTGGCGGAGCTTCTCGTTCTCCGCTTTGTCCGGTCCTGATGGAGCCTGGCCGCTTTTCCCAGGGGCTTACCCTGCTTGGGGCGGCGCTTTACGTTTACCTCTTCCTCTTCCGGCCGGACCAGGGGATCATGGCCTTCGCCATCGGCGTCATCTTGGGGAGCGCGGTCTTGGCCTATGGGGAAAAGCCCTTCGTGGTGCCCCTTTTCGCGGGGATTGCCCTTGTTTTGGCTGTGATCCAGTTCATCTTCGGCCACCCCCTGCCCTACCTCCTCTACCGCTTCCGTAGGCCCAATAGATAGAGGAGGAGGCCGAAGAACATCCCCTCTCCCAGGGCGGGGAGGTAGGGGAGGAGCGCCCTAAGGTCCAGGTGCAGGTAGAGGAGAAGGGGCCAGGGGAGGAGGGCCCAGGCAAGCCCCGCCTCCCCGTAGCCCGCGGCCAGGAAAAGCCCCGCCCCCAGGCCCCGGAGGTAGGCCAGCCACCCTGAGCCCACCTCCGTTTGGAAGAGGAACCAGAGGAGGTTTGCCCAAACCCCCAGGGCCCAGAGGGGGGCCCACCCCCTAAGGCGGAAGGCCAGGAAGAGGAGGAGGAAGAAGGGGAGGAGGTCAGGCATGGGCGGCAAGCCGGCCTTGGGCCTCGAGGTAGCTCACCAGCACCTCCAGGGCCTTCTCCACGGCCTCGTCCAGGTCCTCCCCCGGGATTACCGGCACCCCCTCCTCCTCCGCGAAGTGGAGGAGGCGTTCCTGGATGAGGCGGATCTCCGGGAAGTGGGCCAGGTACTTCTCCTGAGGACGGGCGTGGCCCGTCTCCCGGTCCCTTAGGAGGAACCGATCCCGGTGGAGCTTCTCGTCTTGAAGGACCACCAGCATGGGCACGGTGAGGACCCTGTCCTTGTGGGGGTGGTCCAGGAAGCGGGGCACCACGTGCACCCCCTCCAGCACCAAGGAGGTGCCCTCCAGGGCGCTCCGCTCCTGGATGGCCCTAAGCCCCACCGCCACCCGGGCCACCTGGTCCAGAAAGCCCCGCATGACCCTTTCCTCGTGGGCCCACTCCTTCTCCTCCGCCAGGAGGGCCTTCCAGGCTTCAAAGCTGGAGAGGTGCAGGGTGGGGAGGAGGCCCGGGGAGAGGGAGGCCCGGAAGACCTCCCGCACCGCGTCCGAGGGGATGATGTGGGTGATGCCCAGCCGGTAGGCCAGGGCCGAGGCCAGGACGCTTTTCCCCACCCCCGTAACCCCTCCGATGAGGATGTGCACCGGGCGGCGGCTCCGGCGGAGGCCCCTTAAGAGGAGGTAGCGCCGGGCCATTTCCTCCCCTGCCTCCTTGAGGAGGGTTTCGTAGACCCGCCGCCTCAGCTCGTCCCGGCGGATGACCTTGATCCGCTCCTCCCTAAGGCCCGCCTCCACCTCCCGGGCCAGGCGGTAGGCCCGGTCGGGGGAAAGGCCGATGGACATGAGGGACTGGGCCAGGATACCCTTGGAGAAAGGCACCCTAGGCTCCCCTTCCTCCTCCTCCACGAAGAGCTCCCCAGCGTAGAAAAGCCTTTCCCGGTAGCGGCGGCCCGCGGCCTTGCCGTAGCGGGCCCGGACCTCCTCGGCCACCAGGTTTTCCAGCCTGCGGGCGGTGATGCGCCGGATGCCCTGGGCCCTTAAGCGGCGCTCCACCCCCTTGGCCAACTCGTGGGCCTCCTTGAGGGAAAAGCCTGCATCCTCCAGGCTCCGGGCGAGGAGGCCCTTGGAAAAGGGCCGGGCTCGCCTGCCCTCCATCACTAGGATTTCCTCAAAGGGGAGGGTTTCCTTGGCGAGGGCCTCGAGGGTCCTCCCATCCAGGACCTTGGCCGCCTCCTCCAGGAAGAGGCGCCTGAGCGTCCTGGGCGTCACCTCCCTCCGCCCCTCTGCCCTAAGCCGCTCCTCCACGCTGTGGGCCAGGGCCTGGGCGGTCTCCGGGGGCACGCCCAAGGGGAGAAGGGCTTCCAGCAAAAGCCCCTTGGAAAAGGGCCAGCGCCCCTTTTTCAGGCGTACGAAGACCTCATCCACTAAGGGCATGATAGCACCTTTGCGATGGGAAAGGCTTTTCTTGACATCACCCTTGGGGCGTGCTACTATATTTTCCGGCTTGGCGCCGTAGCCAAGTGGTAAGGCAGAGGTCTGCAAAACCTCCATTCGCCGGTTCGAATCCGGCCGGCGCCTCCAAAGGCAAGGGCGCGTAGCTCAGGTGGCCAGAGCACTACCTTGACACGGTAGGGGTCGGTGGTTCAAGTCCACTCGCGCCCACCAAGGGGCCCGCCGAAAGGCGGGCCTTATCCCTTATACTGGGCCCATGAGCGCGGCGCACGAAGCCAAGCTGTACGAGGCCTGGGTGGAGCTTCTCGGGTGGATGCGGGCCTACGCGGCGGAGAAGGGCGTTCGCTTTGAGAAGGAAGCGGACTTCCCCGACTTCATCTACCGCATGGAGCGCCCCTACGACCTCCCCACCACCGTCATGACCGCCTCCTTATCCGATGGTCTCGGGGAGCCCTTCCTCCTGGCGGATGTCTCCCCCCGGCACGCCCGCTTGAAGCGCATCGGCCTCAGGCTTCCCCGGGCCCACACCCACCTTCACGCCCATTACGAGGAGGGGAAGGGGCTGGTGCTGGAGAAGCTCCCCCTTACCCGGGAGCGGTTTTTCGCCCTGGCGGACCGGGCTCGGGCGGCCTTGGCCTTCACCCGCTGATCCGGAGGATGGTGCCCTGGCCCAGGGCCACCAGGGTTTCCGCGCCCCCTTCCAGGGCGTAGACCTCGCTCCGGGCCACGGCAAGCCGCTTGCCCTGGCTCACCGCGTAGCCCCGTGCGAGGAGGGCTTCCCCCTTGCCGGGTTTGAGGAAGTTCACCTTGAACTCCACGGTGAGCACCCCCGGGCCCAGGAGGCTTCCTGCGGCGTAGGTGAGGGCGTTGTCCAGGAGGGTGGCCACCACCCCCCCGTGCACCGCCCCCAGGTGTTGGTAAAACGCTTCCTTCAGGGGAAGCCGGAAGGCCACGGAGCCCGGCTGGGCCTCCAAGAGCTCCATCCCTAGGAGCCGGTTGAAGGGCTGGCGTTCCAAGACGGTCTGGGCCAGGGCTTTAAGGTCCATGGGGCCTCCTTTTATACTGAGTTGAAGTTTAATCCCCCAAAGCCGCTCCGTCAAGGACTTCCCAGAGCTCCAGGATAATCCGGTGGAGGAGGGCGAAGGCCCTAGGGGTGGGCCGGATCCGCGCCCCCTCCCGCCGCAACAGGCCCTTGGCCTCCAGGGTGCCCGCCCGCTCCCAGAGGAGGGGGCGGAGGGGCAGGCCGGTGCGGGCGGAAAGGGCCTCCAGGTCCACCCCCTCCCTGAGCCTCAGGCCCAGCATCAGCGCCTCCTTGGCGTACTCCAGGGGGGGGATGGCCTCCTCCCGGGGGGCCTCCCCGGCGAGCCAGCGGGGGAGGGGGGGGTTGGTGCGTCGGAGGGCGAAGGGCCCTTCGGGGTACTGGCCTGTGGCCGCAGGGCCCAGGGCGAGCCAGAAGCCGGCCCGCCAGTAGACCAGGTTGTGCCGGGCCTCCTCCCCAGGGCGGGCGAAGTTGGAGACCTCGTAGCGCAAAAGCCCCGCCTCCCCCAGCACCTCCTCCGCCCGCGCCATGGCCGAGGCCGCTTCTTCCGGGTCTTCCTCCAGGCCTAGGAGGGCGAAGGGGGTGCCCTTTTCCACCTGCAGGGTGTAGGCGGAAACGTGCCCTACCCCGAGATCCGCAGCCTCCTTAAGGTCCTTTTCCACCTCCTGCATGGGTAGGCCCAGGATAAGGTCCACGGAAACCCTAAAGCCTGCCTCCAGGGCCTCCTCCACCGCCTTAAGGGCCCCTTTCCGCCCGTGGGCCCGGCCTAGGAAGCGCAGGACGGGGTCCTGGAAGCTCTGCACCCCCAGGGAAAGGCGGTTCACCCCCAGGTCCTTGAGGAGGGCGAGCCTCTTTCGGTTCAGGGTGCCGGGGTTGGCCTCGAGGGTCACCTCCGCCCCTTCCTGTAGCGCCCAGGGGAGGCTTCCGAAAAGGGCCAAAAGCTCCTGGTCCCGGAGGTAGCTCGGGGTGCCCCCGCCCAGGTAAAGGGTGGTGAGGGGCCCAGGGTACCTTTGGTGAAGGGCTTCCGCCTCCTCCCTAAGCCGCCTGAGGTAGGCCTCCACCCAGCCCGGCCCCCGCCGAACCACGTGGAAGTCGCAGTAGGGGCAGAGGGTGGGGCAAAAGGGGACGTGGACGTAAAGGCTTTGCATGAAGGCGCCGCCGCGCCCCTCAGTCTACAAAGAGGAGGCGGAAATCGTTGAGGTTGGTGCCCGTGGGGCCGGTTTGGAGGAGGGTCCCCGCCTGGGCGAAGAAACCCAGGCTGTCGTTTTCCTCCAGGTAGGGCCTGGGGTCCAGGCCCAGGGCCCAGACCCCAGGGGTGAGGAGGGCCCCCGCGGCCCCGCCTGTGCCGTCCAGGCCGTCGGAGTCCGCGGCCAGGGCGTAGAGGGGAGCCTTCAGGTGGGCGTAGAGGGCAAGGAGGAACTCCAGGTTCCGCCCGCCCCTTCCCCGTCCCCTGACCCGCACCTGGGCCTCTCCCCCGGAGAGGAGGAAAAGGGGCCCTTTGAAGGGCACCCCATGGACCCGGATGCCCTCCACCAGCTCCGCGTGGAAGCGGGCTAAGGCCCTCGCCTCCCCCCCAAAGCGGTCCGAGAGGATCACCGCCCGGTGCCCTTCCCCCCTCAGGAAGGCCTGGGCCGCACGGAGGAGGTCCAGGTTTTTGCCGATGATCCTCAGGCGGAGGCGCTTCAGGGCCGGGTCCCCTGGCTTTAGGGTCTCGGGGAGCTTCCCCCTTAGCCCCTCCTCCAGGACCCGCCGCGCCCCGGGGAAGTTCAGGCCGTAGCGGTCTAGGACGGCCATGGCCTCGGCGTAGGTGCTGGGGTCGGGGCTGAAGGGGCCGGAGGCCACCACCGCAGGGTCGTCCCCTGGCACGTCGGAGAGGAGAGAGGCGGTGACCCGGGCCTTTGTGGCGAGGAGGAGCCTCCCCCCCTTGAGGCGGGAGAGGTGCTTGCGCACGGCATTCACCTCCCCGATGCTGGCCCCGCTTCGGAGAAGGGCCTCGGTGAGGGCCCGCTTCTCCTCCAGGGAAACCCCAAGGGGAGCGCACCAGAGGGCGCTTCCCCCACCGGAGAGGAGGGCGAGGAGGTGGGCTTTGGGGGAAAGCCCCCGCAGAAGCTCCAAAGCCTCCTCCGCCGCCTGCACGCTCCTTTTGTCCGGCAGGGGGTGGGGGGCGAAGCGGGCCTTTAGGCCCAAAGGGTCCTGCCCTAAGGGGAGGGTGAGGTGGTAGGGCACGGGCCCGTAGCGCTCCAGGGCCGCCTTCAGCATAGCCGCCGCCCCCTTGCCTACCGCTAGGATGAGGTCGGGTCTCTCCCTGGGGAGAGCCTTCAGGGTGAGGCGGTAGGGGTCCGTGGCCTTCAGGGCCCGGAAGAAGGCTTCCTCCAGAAGGGTTTCCATGCCCGGCCTCCTACAGGGGGGTTTCCCCCTGGTAGAGGAGGGCCAGGAGCTCGGCCATGTGGAGAACGGGCCGGTCCAGATAGGCCTGGAGCTGGGTAAGGCAGCCGATGTTGGCCGTGACCACCAGCTCGGCCCCCGTGGCCTTAAGGTTCTCCGCCTTTCTTCGCCCCAAGGCCTCGGCCAGCTCCGGCTGGAAGAGGTTGTAGGTGCCCGCGCTCCCGCAGCAGAGCTCCCACTCCCCTGGCTCCAGGACCTCCACCCCAGCGGCCTTAAGGAGGCGCCTGGGGGCCTCCCGCACCCCTTGGGCGTGGGCCAGGTGGCAGGCGTCGTGGTAGGCCACCCGGAGGGGGGTCTTGGGGGGTGGGGGCGGGAGGAAGCCGAGCCCGTCCAGGAAGCTGGTTAGGTCCTGGACCTTCTTCCCGAAGGTCCTTGCCTCCTCTTCCTCCTCCTCCCCCAGGAGGAGGGGGTACTCCTTCATCCCCGAGCCGCACCCCGCGGCGTTGGAGAGGACCACGTCCACCTCCCGGAAGGCTTTCATGGTGGCCCGGGCGAAGGCCCTGGCCCCCTCCTTGTCCCCCGCGTGGAGGCTTAAGGCCCCGCAGCAGCCCTGCGCCTTGGGGATGACCACCTCCACCCCGTTTTCCTGGAGCACCTGGATGGTGGCCCGGTTGATGGAGGGCCTTAAGGCCCTTTGGGCGCAGCCCAGGAGGAGGCCCACCCGGGCCCGGCGTGCTCCCTTGGCGGGGTAGACCTCCCCGTAGGCCTCCTCCCGCTCCAGGCGGTGGGGGAGGAGCCTCAGGGGGGCTTTGAGGGGCTCGGGCAAGGGGAGGGGCTCGAGGAGGGGCTTGAGCCGCACCCCGAGCTCCGCCAGGGGGCGGAAGCGCCCGGGGTGGGGCAGGACCTGGAGGAGGGCCAGGCGGTAGGCTCGCTCCAGGGGGTAGCGGTGGCGCTTCTCCTCGCTGTAGAGGCGGAAGGCCCCGATGAGCTCCCCATAGGGCACCCCGCTCGGGCAGGCGGTGACGCAAGCCTGGCAGGCCAGGCACCGGTCCAGGTAGGGGAGGGCCTCCTCCAGGGGGAGGGCCCCTTCCAGCACCTCCTTCATGAGGAAGATGCGGCCTCGAGGGGAGTCCATCTCCTCCCCCAGGACCTGGTAGGTGGGGCAGGTGGGGAGGCAGAAGCCGCAGTGGACGCAGGCCTCGATGGCGTGGGCCATGGGCTCGCCCAAGGGGCCTAGGGTTTCCACGGGGATCCGATGTTGCATGGTCTCACCTTAAGGGGAAGCGCCCCAAAGGGTCCAGGGCCGCCTTGACCTTCCGGAAGAAAGGGTCTTGGGGCTTGGGAAAGAGGGGGTCTTCCGCCCCTTTTAGGACCAGGTGGGCAAGGCCCGCCGCCTTTAGGGCCTTTAGGGCCTCCTTGTCCCCTTCCGCGTAGAGGACGCTACCCCCCATGAGGTAGCGCCGCCTGCCCAAGGGGAGGCCCTCCAGGAGGGGGATGAGGTCCAGGCGGCTAGGGATTTTGAGGAGGAGGGGGCCTTCCAGGAAGGCCAGGTTCCGCACCCCCTCCCAGTGGGCCTCGTCCTCCTCCAGCACCTCCCCTTCCCGCCCGAGGAGGCGCTTCAGCTTTTCCAGCCTGGGGCCGAGGGCCTCCGGGAAGCCCCCGATGCGGATCTCTAGGGTTCCCGGGGGAAGGAGATCTAGGGCCATGAGGTCCAGGGGGGCAAGGAGGAGCCTTTCCAGGGCAGGAAGGGCTTCCTCCAGGGAGGGGAAGGCCACCTGGAGGGTGCGGGTGGCGGGGGGGTGGGGGAAGACCTTGAAGGCGAGCTCCACCAGGACCCCGAAGGCCCCCAAGGCCCCCACCATGAGCCGGTGGAAGGGGAAGCCGGCGGCGTTTTTCACCACCTTGCCCCCGCCCCTTAGGAGGCGGCCCTGGCCATCTACGAAGCGCACCCCCAGGAGGAAGTCCCTCACCCCCCCGAAGCGCTGGGCCAGGGGGCCGGAAAGCCCCGCGGCCACCGTGCCCCCCAAGGTGGCCCCTTGGCCCAAGAGGGGCGGGTGGAAGGGGAGGTGCTGGCCGTGGGCCTTGAGGAGGGCCTCCACCTCCGCCACCGGGGTCCCGGCCAGGGCCACCAGGACGAGCTCCTCGGGGTCGTACTCCACCACGCCCCTAAGCTCGGAGAGGTCCAGGAGGGCCTCCCCCTCCTCGGGCTTTGAGAGGGCGGGCTTGCTCCCGCCCCCCCGGACCCGAAGCCTAGGGTGGGCGAGGACAGCCTCCCCCACTTCCTCCGGGGTCCTCGGCCTAAGCATGGGCCTCCTCCTTGGGGGGGAAGACCTTGCCCCGGTTGGCCAGGCCCATGGGGTCTAGCCTAGCCTTCACCTCCTCCATGGCGGCGATGTCCAGAGGGCTAAACATCTCCGCCAGGAAGGCCCTTTTCTCCATCCCCACCCCGTGCTCCCCGGTGATGGAGCCCCCAAGGCGCAGGCAAAGCCTCAGGATCTCCCCCGCCAACGCCTCCGCCCGCTCCAGCTCCCCAGGCCGCTTGCCGTCGTAGAGCACGAGGGGGTGGAGGTTGCCGTCCCCCGCGTGGAAGACGTTGGCCACCCGGAGGCCATAGGCCAGGGAGAGCCTTCCGATCTCCTTCAGGGCCTCCGCCAGGTGGGTCCTCGGCACCACCCCGTCCTGGACCAGGTAGTCCGGGGAGAGCCGGCCCACGGCGCTGAAGGCCGCCTTCCGGCCCTTCCAGATGGCCTGGCGCTCGGTCTCGTTCTGGGCCACGCGCACCTCCTCCGCCCCGCTTTCCGCGATGACCTGGGCCAGGCGCCTCGCCCCCTCGGCCACCTCCTCCTTCTCCCCTTCCAGCTCCACGATGAGGAGGGCCTCCGCTCTGGGGTAGCCCGCCCGTACCGCGGCCTCCGCGGCCTCGATGGCCAGGCGGTCCATGATCTCCATGGCCCCCGGGAGGAGGCCCGAGCGCAGCACCCGGGCCACCGCCTCTCCGGCGGCCTCGAGGCTCGGGTAGGCCGCAAGCAGGGTGTGGTAGGCCTCGGGGCGCGGGAGGAGGCGTAAGGTGATCTCCAGGGCGATGCCCAAAAGGCCCTCCGTCCCCACGAAGAAGCCGTGGAGGTCCGGCCCCACCCCCTCCAGGCCCTCCCCTCCAAGCCGCACCACCTCCCCTTCCGGGGTCACCACCTCGAGGCCCAGCACGTGGTTGGCGGTCATGCCGTAGCGCAGGCAGTGGGCCCCTCCGGAGTTGAAGGCCACGTTCCCCCCGATGGTGGAGACGGGCTGGCTGGAGGGGTCGGGGGCGTAGTAGAGGCCGAAGGGGGCTGCCCGGCGGGACACCTCCAGGTTCACCACCCCGGGCTCCACCACGGCGATGCGCCTCCCCGGGTCCAGCCTCAGGATGCGGTTCAGGCGGTTTAGGGCGATGACCACGCCCCCCCGGACGGGCAAAGACCCTCCGGAGAGGCTGGTGCCGCTTCCCCGGGCCACGAAGGGCACCCTGTGGCGCCGGCAGATCCTCACCGCCTCCACCACCTCCTCCTTGCGCTCGGGGAGGACCACCGCCAAGGGCCTTTCCCGGTAGGCGGTGAGGGCGTCGGACTCGTAAGGGGCAAGCTCCGCCTCCCGCGTTAGGAGGCGGGGGCCGAAGAGGGCCTTAAGTTCCCTAAGGACTTCCATTTCCCTCCAGTCTACGGGGGGAGGACCCCCTGTATCCAAAGGGTCACGTCCCGCGCCACCTCCTCCGCCCTTAGGTCCAGGAGAAGGTCGTGCTCGCTCTCGTAGGCCATGAGGTCCTTCCGTTCGCTCCCCAGGCGCTCGTAAAAGCGCCGGACCCCCTTGGGGGAGACGGTGGTGTCCCCTAGGGCCTGGACCACCAAGGCGGGGGCCTTCACCTTGGGGAGGAGGGGGTCTGTGGCCTTCTGGAGCCTTATGAGCTCCGCCACCGCGGAGGTGGGGATCCAGGGGTAGTTGGGGCTCTTCTTCCGCCTTGCGGGGTCGGAGACGGAACGGGTGGGGGGGGCCTTGGGGATCAGGGGGTGGAGGTAGGGCGCAAGGCCCGCCAGGGGGTTCTTGAGGGCCAGGGCAGGGGCTAAGGCCACCAGGAAGGAGGCCTCCTCCTCCGCGGCGAGCATTGCGGCAAGAAGCGCCCCCATGGAAAGCCCCACCACCCCCTTGGGCTTGGGGAGGGCCCGGTAGGCCTCGAGGGCCGCCCGGTACCAGTCCCCCCAGCGCACCCCCCTAAGGTCCTCGGGCCGGGTCCCATGGCCGGGGAGGGCGGGCTGGGCTAGGGTGTACCCCGCCCCCCTTAGCGCCCTGGGCAGGGGCCCTAGGGTGAGCACCGGGTGGGAGGAAAGGCCGTGGAGGAGGAGGACGCCCGCCATCAGTCTATGTACTCGTAGGCCACCAGGGTGAGGAACTCAATGAACGCCTCGGAAAGCACGAGCTTGTCCAGGATCTCCTCGGCCTCCCGATACCGGCCCGCTTCCCGGCCCCCAAGCTTGGCGAGCTCCTCCTCCTTCACCTTCTGGTAGAGCTCAGGGGTCACAAGACGGCCGTCCTCTAAGGTGGCCTCCCGGTGGATCCACTGCCAAAGCTGGGCCCTTGCGATCTCCGCTGTGGCCGCGTCCTCCATGAGGTTGAAGATGGCCGCGGCCCCGTTGCCGAGAAGCCACTGGTTCAGGTACTGGAGGGCCACGGAAACGTTGTTTCTAAAGCCCGCTTCCGTCACCCTCCCCCCGGGGACCTGGAAGTTTAGGAGGTCCTCCGCCCCCACCTTCACGTCCTCCCGCTTCACCTCTTTTTGGTGGGGCTTATCCCCCAGGAAGCGGTCAAAGACCTCCATGGCCACGGGCACCAGGTCAGGGTGGGCCACCCAGGTGCCGTCAAACCCCTGCCCCGCCTCCCGCTCTTTGTCCGCCCGCACCTGCTTTAGGGCGCGCTCGTTCACCTCGGGGTCCTTGCGGCTTGGGATGAAGGCCGCCATCCCCCCGATGGCGTGGGCCTCATGGAGGTGGCAACTCTTCACCAAAAGCTCGGTGTAGGCCTTCATGAAGGGCACGGTCATGGTGACCTGGGCCCGGTCGGGGAAGATGGGGGCGGTGGTGGCGAACTTCTTGATGCAGCTGAAGATGTAGTCCCACCGGCCGGCGTTGAGCCCGGCGGCGTGCTCTTTGAGCTCGTAGAGGATCTCCTCCATCTCAAAGGCCGCCAGGATGGTTTCAATGAGGACCGTGGCCCGGATGGTTCCCCGGGGGAGGCCCAGGTAGTCCTGGGCGAAGTTGAAGACCTCGTTCCAAAGCCTTGCCTCCAGGTGGCTTTCCAGCTTGGGCAGGTAGAAGTAGGGTCCGCTCCCCCTTTCTAAGAGCTCGCGGGCGTTGTGGAAGAAGTAGAGGCCGAAGTCAAAGAGGCTTGCGGAGATGGGCTCCCCGTCCACGTACACGTGCTTTTCATGGAGGTGCCAGCCCCTTGGGCGCACCACCAGGGTGGCCACCTTTTCCTTCAGCCGGTACTCCTTCCCCTCCGGGGAGACGAAGTCAATCTGGCGGCGCACCGCGTCCATGAGGTTCTTTTGGCCGCGGATGACGTTGTCCCAGGTGGGGGAGAGGGCGTCCTCGAAGTCCGCCATGAAGACCTTGGCCCCGGAGTTTAAGGCGTTCACGATCATCTTCCGGTCCACGGGGCCCGTGATCTCCACCCGACGGTCCTCGAGGTCCTTCGGGGCCTCGGCCACCCGCCAGCTCCCCCCCCGCACGAAGCGGGTGGACGCCAAAAAGTCTGGCTTTTCCCCGGCCTTATACCGCGCCCAAAGCTCCTGCCGGCGGGCCAAAAGCCCTTTGCGCACGGGGTTGAACTCCCGGTGCAGGGCCACCACGAACCCAAGCGCCTCCTCCGTGAGCACCTCCCCTAAGAGGGGGTGGTCCTTCCTGATCTCCACGCCCTTCATGGTGGCCTCAGCCTACGGGGTTGGGGTGGGTTTGTCAATAAACAAAATCTTTTTTCGGATATTGAAAAACCCGAAGGGATGGGCTACCCTAGGAGCCATGGCCCGCAGGCGCAAGGAAGGCCCCGAGGAGGTGCGCACCCTGGAGCGGGGCCTTAAGGTCCTGGAGGCCCTGGCCGAGGAGAGGGCCATGGGCCTCACCCCCTTGGCGGAGCGGCTTGGCTTTTCCAAGAGCACCCTTTACCGCCTCCTACAGACCCTGGTGCGGCGCGGGTTCGTGGAGGAGGAAAAGGGGGTGTACCGGGTGGGCCCCAAGGCCTTCGCCGTGGGCCAGGCCTACCTGAGCCAGAACCTCCTCCTGGCCGCGCGCCCGGAGATGGAGGCCCTGGCCCGGGAGACGGGGGAGAGCGTGAACCTGGCGGTGCCCGCGGGGCTGGAAGCCCTTTATGTGGATCAGGTGGAGGGCCCCAAGCTGGTCCGCCTCTTCACCGCCCCGGGCTCCCGGGCCCCCCTCCACGCCACGGGGGTGGGGAAGGTGTTCCTGGCCTTCCGGGGGGTGCCGGAGGGGCTTCCCCTCACCCCCTATACCCCCCACACCCTCACCCGCTGGGAGGAGCTCATGGCAGAGCTTGGCGCGGTGCGGGAACAGGGCTACGCCCTGGACAATGAGGAGCGGGAGCTTGGCGTGCGTTGCGTGGCCGCCCCCCTGTTTGGCCCCAACGGGCGGGTGGTGGCCGCCCTTTCCCTCTCCGCCCCCGCAAGCCGCCTCACCCTAAAGGAGGCCCACCGCCTGGCCCCCCAGGTGGTGGAAGCAGCCAAGAAAGCTTCCTTGCGCCTAGGCTATACAGGGGGTGTATACTAAAAGTGGGTAAGTGCCTTTAGCAGATAGGGCACAGGGGGGTATG